>JASMTO010000124.1:0-4373 GCA_041694215.1 bacterium | reverse complement strand
ACTTCCAGATTTTTAGTATTTAGCTGATGAAAAGGGGCAAAACTGCTGATATTGCCTATATGCAAACATTTACTATTACTATTTCTGCACATGCCTTCCACAAATTCCGGAGCGGATTTTTGCACTTTTAGGTGTCTATAGATAGATTCACAGTTTATGTCTGAAAACACAAGATAATCATCCAAATGCAACTGATTAAATATAGAAACAAAAGGGCAACCGGGACATAAAATAGGCTTTAGTTGCAAATTTTTCTTCTCCTCCAAAAATTCAAAATCCAAATTTAATGAATAGTGTAGTTTAACCATTCTAAAAAAATCTTTTTCCATGCGTTTAATATGTACCGTATTCTTAGTTTCTAATTTTTTCAAAAAGCTGGACTTGACAAAAGGGACGAGATAATCAAAAAATTCAGATTCTTCTTCAAAAAACGATATCATATTTCCTGAAAAAGTTTTTTCCGGAAAAAAATTCCCCAATACAGCTTCTGCAACAGTCAAACTATCAAGGTACTCCTCCGAGGTAAGCTTATTATCCAAAGTTTTTTTGCTCAGGAAAGGTTTTATTCGTTCATTATCAAAATCAAAGTCATCAATATCCCAATAATTAAAAAGCACAGAATCACTAATAACAATCAGCACCGGCAACTTTGATTCAGCAGATACCTTAATTGCAGCTATCAATTTATCTTTCAAAAAGGCAATATTTTTACAGAAAATCATGGGTATTTCCAGCTCATCAGGTAGTGCGGTGGTGATAATAACACACTCACCTTTCAAAGCCATAGGCTGTTTTAAAAAAACAGAAGAGTGGAAAAAACCTATACTTTTATTACCTGATGTGGCACTCCCCAAAAGGTAGTTTATCCCTTCATTTTTGCCAAATCTTAAATCGTATTCAGGGAAATAAACAGGGAAATTAGGCTCTATATACCCTGTTACAAATCCTGCCTGTTGTATAAATTCTGAAATTATTTCATAACTATTTTTTTCTGGCATGTGGTTTTTTATATATAATATTTTGCATTAACACAACATAAAAATTTTACCTCCCCAGGTTTGGTTCAACATTCAAGGCGCAAGAAGTAAAACGTGAAACGCACTAACTCAACCACTTTTCCACTCCTCCACTCAACCTTCTCAACCTATTTTTCCTTGGCCCTATATACTAAATAACCACCTTCTCACCCATAGCCCATAACCCATGTTCCATTCAACATCCACACTATCTCTAACAACCTTAATTACCTCAAGTACCTCTA
Organism: bacterium; assembly: GCA_041694215.1. Lineage (GTDB taxonomy): Bacteria > Chrysiogenota > Deferribacteres > Deferribacterales > Flexistipitaceae > Flexistipes. The sequence goes on along the minus strand of JASMTO010000124.1, from coordinate 3,112 downwards.
ACTACCTCTATTTACCTCCTAACACTTATTCATTCAGCGTTTTGCAAAGACTTCCAAGTTCCTTTCTCCAAAAAGCTCCCTTCCACATTATCTTCCATTTCCTCAAACATCCTCCATGGGACAGCAAAAGAAAGCACATTCCTATCAAGCTGCTTTTTAAGGTTATCTCTTGCAGAAATATCCGTGAGGCCAATAACGCCCCGGGGATGTTCAGAGTGTGCTTCTTGATAAGGGTAAATTCCGATCTGTTGACAACCAGCAGCAAAAGGGGCAATCACACTCTCATTGTTTTCCCTGCTATAATTAGCCAGCACAACCAAAGCAGAGAGCTGGTCAGGATCAGCCAGAAATATAATCACCTGTGGCTGTTCATGGTTCGGATCTATATCTGTCAATGGTTTAAAAATCACGTATTTTTTAGGCACTTTCATGATGGGTAAATTGTCAACGAATTTTTTCATCAGCTCTGGAGACTTCACATACCCTTCCCCATGGCGGAATTTCTCCGCAAATTCTCCTCCTGCGGCAGATTCCAATTTTTCTGCCATTGCACGTCCCTTTTCCCAATTCTCATTACCTGAGGAGAGGAAGTGATAGAAACATTCTAAACCACCGGGGAAATTGAGATACTGGTTTCCAAATCCTAATCCAACACCACCTCCCCAACAACCATATGTCTTCTCATCAATAGCAGCAACTCTTCCTTTGGCCGCAACCGCCATCAACCACATAACGCAGCCCCATTTGCCTTCTTTAAAGCTTGTGGCCCTCTCCGGTTTATCATCACTCCAGAGGATTGCCACAGGATGATATTTTAAATTAAGCGACTGAGCTATCTTGCTTTCCATATTTACACCTCCATATTTGTTAATTTATTTACACTACCCACGTTCCTTCCAGAATGCATATTCATATGGCCACACTTCTTTATACCATAACCATACCGACTACCTCAAGATTGCAAGCAAAAGTCGCAGATTCAATTTATGTTAATGTTCTATAGCGTTCATTTTATTTATCTACCTGCCGCTAGTGAACAGAAGTGTTGATATCACCACAGAAAAAACTGCACCAGAGTAAAAAACACCTTGAATTCCCCATCCTATAAAAACAATCCCCATTAAGACAGGGCCCAGCGTTTGTCCAAGACGCAAAACCATCCCATTGATAGACATAAATGCTCCGCGATTTTCCGATGGTGCCAAAGCCGCTAACAACGTTTGGATATTAGGATATGTCATACCGTGCCCCATTCCAAAAATAATTATGGGGAAAATTAACAGCCAAAGGCTGTGTATAAAAGGGATAATTATTAAAGCAACGGCATAAAAAATAAAAGCAGCTCGAAGTAAAGTCTTATGGGAAAATCTTTTACTTAATCGACCCAATTGTGAAGAAGAAACGGCGGTAGTTAAAGACATTATAGACATAATTATTCCAATAGTAAATGAAGATGCCTGAAATGAATGTGACAGTAATATTGGCAAATAGGTCAAATAAGGTCCATAGAGAATTATAAAGGTGACAATACTGGTCAAAAAGAGTATCAATATCTGTCTGCTCTTTATCCCCTTGTATGCATTACCTAAATAAACCTTAAAACCCTGTTTGTTCTTTGGCTCAGGATTTTTCAAAGAAAAAAGGACTAAAAAACCCATCGGGACTGCAATTAAAGGAAGAAAAAAAGGATAAAACCATCCCAGTGTAGCAAGAATACCACCTATAGCTGGATAGCTTGCCGTACCTATGTTAAGAACGGTTGCATTGTAACCCATAGCTTCTGCGAGTTCGTTGCCTGAATAAAGGTCACCAATTATAGTAACATTAAGAGAACCCAGTGATGCCGCTCCTACCCCCTGCAAACAACGGAAAACCAAAAGGAAGTTAAAATCCCGGACAAAACCGCATGCTCCACCGGCAATACCAAACAGCATCAAAGCAGGAATCAAAATCCTTTTCCTCCCCCAGCGATCGGCCAGTACTCCAAGCACAGGAGCCAAAAAAATACCGGGCAAAGTGAACACCGTAATAAGCAGCCCCACAGAATGAACAGGTATATCCAACTCACGGGCAATGGCCGGAAAAGCAGGGGTTATACTGGATACCCCCATAACTGCACTGAGTGTAATACCAAAAATCAGTTGAAGGTTAGTATCAAGATATACTGGCCTTTTTGGGGCCGATTTCATTCAGACTCGCCCACCCTTTTCAAAAATGCCTTTCTGCGCTCCTTTGACCATTGGGAGCATAAAGCTGGTTTACCTTTCATAATCCTTTGCATGCACAGTGAGCAGGATGGCTCACAAGGCACAATTGGATCTGCCACAATCCCTTGGGCTTTTTGAGGCCAAAGCGGATCAGCAAAAAGCACGCGAGCAAGACCTATCAGGTCTGCTGAGCCCTCCTGAAGTATCTTCTCTGCTGTCTTTGGGGTTTGTATCCGCCCTGCTGTGACAATAGGGATAGAGGGAACAACCTTTTTGATCCCGGAGGCAAAATGAACCATGTACCCCTCTTGCCTTTCCCTTTGCTGGTATTCTGGCAGGACAAAGGAATCATATGTTCCGGCCATCACAGAGAGGTAGGCCACCTGCTTGCTTTCCAGCTGCCCTGCATAAATATTGGTCTCTTCCATGTGAAGTCCATCAGGTAGCCACTCATCTGCCAAAAACCGATACCCTACAGGGTAATCTTGTCCCACCTCATTTAACACAGCATCCACCACTTCCAAGGGAAATCGCATCCGGTTCTGAAGCGTCCCACCATATTGATCTGTGCGATGATTGGTTCTAGGTGAAAGAAACTGAACGATCAAATACCCGGTTCCTCCATGGATTTCCACCCCATCGAAACCCGCTTCTTTGGCACGTCTGGCACCTGATGCAAAGGCTTTGATAACCTGCTCTATATCTTTTTGCGTCATCTCTTTCGGGATCACATCACCTGTCTTCACTGGAGAAGGTGCCAGTCTTTCCGGGGTATAAGCGTATCGCCCGGTGTGATTGAGCTGAATAATGGCTAAAGCACCCTCCTCCTGAATAACCTTGGCAAGATTTGATAGTCCAGGGATAAAGCGATCATCATCGATGCGTAGCATGAATGGAGAACCTAA
>JASMTO010000123.1:0-2811 GCA_041694215.1 bacterium | reverse complement strand
GTGCTCTTTTGGATCACAGTGCAACGAAAAAAGATTCAATTTATGTAGATTTTTTGGGGCTGAAAGCTACATTTAATGCCGGGATATCTGTAATATGCATCAGGAAAAATATCCCTGCCCTTGTTTGCTTCTGCATACGTGAGTCAGGAAAATTAAAACTGATCAACTACCCTCCAGTTTATCCTGATTTAACATTAAATGTTAAGAGTCGTGTTTGTAAGTTTGCAAGAGATATAAATGCAATATATGAAGATATTATTACAAAGTATCCCGATCAGTGGTTAATGTTACACAAAAGATTCAAAAGGCTAGAGGAGACTGATAACCAGATAGCTGGTAATATTTATCAATTGTGATAGATCAATTAACGTAACGAAAATATAAAAACAAAAATAGGTTTTGGGTGATAGGTGATACGTTTTACATCTTATACCAAGTTGCATTTATTTGGGTAATATGCAGATACGCAGATATGGCTGAATAAAAAATACTCCGCTTATTTTCCCCCTAAGCTTAGTTCAATGTTTAGACCACTCGACTTTGCTCGAGGTGACAGTTTTTTGTATAACATCCTTTTTGTGAAAATTAATAGGATGTTATACATATTACCAGCCTTAAAGATAAACATGCTTTTTTAGTTTTGTTACTTTTTTGACTGCAACTTGGTATTACCTCTTACATTCCGTTAAACCCGCCCGTTCGGGCTAACTGCCTATGACAGTGTTTAACAGGACAAGTCTCACGTTTTACATCTCACGTTTTACGTTTTGAACGTTGAACTAAACCTTAATTGGGTATGCTTAGCCCCCGATAAGTTTTGCCATAATAGCTTTCTGGATATGCAGTCTGTTCTCCGCCTCATCGAAAACAACCGATGCTTCGGACTCAAACACATCCTCTGTAACCTCTTCTCCTAAATGTGCCGGAAGGCAGTGCATAAAAATAGTATTTTTCCCTGTGTTTTCCATAAGCTTTCTATTCACCTGAAAATCAGCAAATTTTTCTTTTCTACTAACTGCTTCACTTTCCTGCCCCATACTTGTCCAGACATCCGTATATATAACATCCGCTCCCTTTACCGCAACAAATGGATCGTTAGTTTGTAAAATATTGGAGCCGGTCTCAGATGCAATGTTACGTGCCTCATTAAGATATTTTTCATCGCATTCGTAACCTTTTGGTGATGCAACGGCTATATCCATGCCGAACTTTGCTGCTCCAATAACCCAGGAATGAGCCATATTATTATTCCCATCCCCTATAAAAACAACCTTCACCCCTTTAAGTTTTCCAAATTTTTCATATATAGTCAGGACATCTGCCATCACTTGGCAGGGGTGTAAATCATCGGTAAGCCCATTTATAACAGGGATAGAGGCGCATCTTGCCAATTCCTCAAGCCTATAATGCTCAAAAGTCCTTAACATTATACCATCTACATATCTGCTTAATGTCCTGGCGGTATCTTTAATTGATTCACCACGCCCCAATTGTATATCATCTTTGCTTAAAAATAATGGATAGCCCCCAAGCTCATAAACACCCACCTCAAATGAAACTCTTGTACGTGTGGAGGATTTCTCAAAAATCAATGCCACCTTTTTATCAGCCAGAGGTTTTTTTGTATAAACACCGTTTTTCATTTCTTCAGCAAGCTTTATAAAATCAAACAATTCTTCAGAAGTAAAATCATTTATTGTTAAAAAATCTTTCATTTAGTCCTCCGTCAGGTCTTTTAGTGTTTTTTTTGCCAAATCAAGTCCGTGTTCCAAATCATCTTTTGGTGTATTCAAAGGGGGATAGAACCTGACGGTATTGTCACCTGCACCAACAAGCAGAAGTTTATTTTCAGCGGCAACTTTAATAAACTCCGTTGATTTAATATTCTTTAAGGACACTCCAATCATAAGTCCCTCTCCTCTTATCTCGGCCTTTTTACCAAACAGATTTTTAAGCTCTTTTTGGAGGTAAGCCCCATTCTCGAAAACCTTCTCAAGGAAACCCTCTTTTGTCATAATATCCAGGACTTTGTTTGCTGCAGCACATGCAAGATAATTCCCTCCAAATGTGGTTGCATGGGTACCGGGCTTAAAATAAGAGGAAGCCTTTTCTGAAGCGACCGTTGCACCAATCGGCACACCGTTTGCTAGCGCTTTGGCAAGAGTCATTACGTCAGGAGTGATACCATAATGCTCATAGGCAAACATCTTTCCTGTCCGCCCCATTCCGGTCTGGACTTCATCAAAAATCAAGAGGATATCTTCTTTTTCACAATAATCTTTAAGCTGCTCCAAAAATCCTTTTCCAGCTGCTTTCACACCACCTTCACCTTGAATAACCTCAAGCATAACGGCAACAACATCTCCATTATCAGCCAGTGTCCGTATCGCTTCAAAATCCCCGAAAGGGACATGTTTAAAAAAATCAGCCACAGGTCTGAAACCATCTTTAACCTTATCCTGACCTGTTGCAGAAAGTGTGGCAAAAGTGCGACCATGGAAGGAGTTTTCCATTGTAATAATTTTGTATCTAATCCCTTCATACTTTTGGTTACCGTAAATGCGGGCAAGTTTTATAGCTGCCTCATTAGCCTCCGCACCTGAATTACAGAAAAAAACATCCCCACCAAATGATAGGTCAGACAGTCTTTCTGCTAATTTTCTCTGAAGTCGATTTTCAAATAGATTAGAAGTATGTATCAACGTTGAAGACTGCTCACAAATAGCTTTTGAAATATCTTTATTAGAATGTCCCAGATTAACTACCCCAATGCCAGAAGTGAAATCCAGGTATTTTTCCCCTCTCTCATCG
>JASMTO010000122.1:0-11265 GCA_041694215.1 bacterium | reverse complement strand
AGATGTTTTATCAGCTTTTGGGATGACTCCTGACGATCTCCAGGCACGTTATGTGAAAGCTGTTGAAGCACCAGGTCTACTGCAGGATGAAAGGCTTGATGCATTTTTCTACACAGTAGGGCACCCCGCTGGAAACATAAGTGAAGCCACATCAGGAAGAATTAAGGTGAGAATTGTCCCTGTTACCGGAGCTCCGATTGAAAAGCTAATAAAAGACAAACCTTATTACGCTATAGGAAAAATCGACATGAAACACTATCCACAGGCTGCCAATGCTGATGCAGGTATGGTGGAATCTGTCGGCGTTAAAGCTACACTTGTTACCAGAGCAAGTCTGGATGACGACATTGTATACGCAATCACTAAAGAAGTGTTTGAAAACTTTGATTCATTTAAGTCATTGCATCCTGCATATTCAGTTCTTACAAAGAAAGATATGCTCCAGGGACTGTCAGCTCCTCTGCATCCTGGTGCAGTGAAATATTACAAAGAAGCTGGCTTGCTTAAATATGCAGACCCTTCTCTTTACTGAAAATAAAAAACTCCCCTTTTATGGGGAGTTTTTTAACTGATTAACTTTTCACTTATAAGAGGAAAATATGGCAGAACTACACAAAAAATCCGCTGAAGATATACTGAAAGAAGAAACCGGGGAAATTAGATCTTTCAAACAATACGAGAAAATCTTGATTAATGTTGTAGCTCTTACCTGGGCAATTTTCCAGATGCTGCTGCCTAGCTTCTTGATGTTAAACAGTACGTGGGTTAGGTGTATACACCTGGCTTTTGCACTTGCCATGGCGTATCTGATGCTGCCCATGTTCAAATACCCCAAAAATCGTATTACCAAGTTTTTGGCTCCAATAAATAACATCTCTTTTCTGGATTATTTATTTGCAATTGCAGGAATTGTTACCGCGACATATCTGATATGGGACTGGCAGGGACTAATGTTTAGAGCTGGATTACCCAACACCAGAGATGTTGTTTTGGGTATAGTCCTAGTTATTCTGCTACTGGAAGCCACCAGGAGATCGATAGGTACTCCACTGTCAATAATAGCACTGTTGTTTTCTTTGTACGCTTTTTTTGCTGAAAGCATGCCGGGAGTTTTTGCTTTCAAAAATGTTACTTTAGAAAAATATGTCAGTCAAATATCCCTTTCCACAGAAGGTATTTTTGGCATACCGATAGGTGTTTCGGCAAATATTGTTTTCTTGTTTGTACTGATGGGTGCAATGCTTGACAGAGCGGGCGCCGGGCAGTTTTTCATAGATTTAGCTGTTTCTATGCTGGGAAGATTCAGAGGAGGGCCGGCAAAAGCTTCTGTTGTTGCAAGTGGTATGAGCGGGATGGTTTCCGGCTCAAGTATAGCAAACGTTGTAACCACGGGTACTTTTACTATTCCTCTTATGAAAAAGGTCGGCTACCCTGCTAAAAAGGCGGCAGCGATCGAAGTAGCCGCAAGCACCAACGGACAGCTTATGCCGCCTATTATGGGTGCTGCTGCCTTCATAATTGCTGAATATACAGGTCTTACCTACATACAAATTATTAAGGCTGCTGCTATACCGGCTTTTTCAGCCTACGTTGCACTTTTTTATATTACACATCTGGAAGCATGTAAGCTCGGAATCAAAGGGATGAACAAAGAAGATTTGCCTGATTTTAAAAAGACTTTTATGTCCGGTTTTCACTACTTCATTCCTATAGGCTGGTTGATTTACGAACTGGTTATTTTGAGGCATTCACCTCAGCTGGCTGCATACAACACAGTTCTTATTCTAATAATTGTCATATTATACCAAGAATTCAGAAAAGCCATATCAAGCAAATCCGGTTTCGCTGCAGGGATAAAAAACAGTCTCTATCTTATAGGCAGCGGTTTTATCACAGGCTCAAAAAATATGGTAGGAGTTGCCCTTGCTACTGCTTCTGCCGGAATTATTGTTGGTGTTGTTTCCCTTGGATTGGGTGGAATGATAACACAGATTGTAGATGTGCTTGCCCAGGGCAATATTTACCTGTTGCTAATAATAACAGCAGTTGCCAGCTTGCTTTTGGGTATGGGGCTTCCCACCACAGCCAACTATATTGTAATGGCCTCACTGACAGCACCTATAATTGTAACAGTGGGTTCAAACTACGGTTTTGAAATACCCCTGGTTGCCGCTCACCTATTTGTATTCTTTTTCGGAATACTTGCTGATGACACTCCTCCTGTCGGACTGGCTGCTTACGCTGCCTCAGCAATAGCTGATTCACCTCCGATAGCCACCGGAGTACAGGGGTTTTTATACGATATCAGGACTGCAATAATCCCTTTTATGTTCGTGTTTAACTATGATATAATACTCCATAAAATCAATACATGGCCATTCGCCCTTTTTATTTTCGCCATGACGTTAATGGGTTCTTTGATTTTCTCAAGTGCCGTACAGGGATGGTTTCTGACCAAAAATAAAATTTACGAACTCCCTTTTTTGTTAGCCTCAAGTTTGCTGTTTTTCAGGCCTGGAATTGCAACGGATATTTTTAACTTTAATGATGAATTGAAATACTATTTTTACGGTCTTGCTTTTGCAATTTTACTTATTGTTGTTGTAAGTCAGAGAATTAGGATAAGACTCGGCGCACCAACCTAAAAAAGTAGAGTCCCGTTTCTTATCGGGACTCTACTTTTTTGTAACATGTACGCTGATCGGTGATTTCTTAAGTATTTTTTCTGCAGTACTCCCCATTACAAACTTTTTCAGCCCGCTTCTACCATGGGAACCAATTACGACAAGGTCATAGTTGCCTTTGTCTATTTCAAGTAAACATTCCTCAGAGGGTACCCCGCGCCTTAATATTTTTTTGTAATCAACACCAACAATTTCGGGGATTCTCTCATCCATTTTTTCAAACAATTCCTCTGTCTCTTCATCAATTCTTTTACGGATTGACTCATAAACTTTACTGGAAATATAAGTGCTTATCTTGCTCTCATCATGAATAACATGTAATATATGTAGTTTAGCGTCTAGATGTTTTGCCATAATACATGCTGCCTTAACAGCATTATCTGAATCCTTTGAGAAATCTGTCATCACCAATATATTCTTGTAAAGACTCATTTAAGCACCTCACTTTTTTATTATATTATACCACAATTTTTCAACATTTCTAAACATAAAAATGCATATCTCTAATTTCGCTTATATGTTTGTAAAAATATTCCAGTTCTTCTGAATTTTCGACTATAGTAGTAAGGCTAAAACTTATGTAGTTATTACTTTTACTGGATGTTTCATGCTGCTGCCACTCCCTGTCATCCGTTTTTATACGCATGACATCATTTTTAAAAGTCACAGAATTTTTTCCTATAATTTTGAAGGTGTAAATGGCAGGAAATTCCATTAACTCATCAAACCGATTTGCCAAGATTTCCTCCTTAATCCTTTTTTGCAGCAGTAAGTATCATGTTATCATAACCTGTTATAACTACCTCATCATTTTCCTCAATCTCATCATCTGATAAAAAGCCCCAAATCTCCCCATTCACGAAAACCTTCCCCCTTCCATCCTTAAAGTCAATTACGCGCCCTTTCATACCTATAAGATTATCCATTCCAACTGCAGGTTTTCTTTTAAAGTCTTGTAAAATAAGTCTGCCGATAATAGCAGCAATGGCCACGACACCAAGTACAAGTAAAATAATTAACCACAATGAGACATGAATTCCCATATTTCCCTGCCTGTCGAACATTAAATACAAACCAAAAACCAAACTAACGATGGAAGCTAATGTTAAAAGTCCAAAACTGGGTATAAACATTTCTGCAATTAAAAGGGCGAAACCTGTAAATACTAAAAGTAAGCTCAAAAAATTTATCGGAATTATATTTATTCCGAAAAGAAACAATACTATTGCTACAGCGCCAACGCCAGCAAAAATAAAAGTCCCTGGCATCTTAAATTCCAAAATTATGGACAAAACTCCTATCATTAATAGCAAAACGAGTACATTAGGATCGCTTAAAAAAAATGCTGTCTTTTGTAGTGGGGTTGGCTTCAACTCTTCAATTGTTACATTTTCTAAGATGTTAAGTTTGCCTGCTGCTTCTTTAAGGAGCTGCTGCTGGGAATTAACAACACTGTCAACAATATTTTGCTCCAAAGCCTGGGATGCTGTAAGACTCAGCGATTCCGTAACCATTTTTGCAGCCACTTCTGCATTCCTGTTTCTTTTTTCAGCTATGGACTTTATGAATGCCACAGTGTCATTAACGACCTTTTCTGCCATGTTACCTTTAATGTCCTCACCTGTAAAACTAACAGGATGCGCAGCTCCTATATTAGTTCCTTCAGACATTGCAGCATAGTGGGACGCAATCACTATAAAACTGCCGGCAGAACCAGCCCTTGCCCCTTGAGGGGAAACATATGTTATCACCGGAGTCTCAGATTCAAGTATTGTTTGAACAATATCCCTTGTGGCTTCCAGAAGACCTCCGGGGGTGTCCAGATTAATGATAAGTACTCCGTTATTTTTTTCAGCCTTATCCAGCGCCAGTGAAATATATTTATGTGTATAGCCGGTAATAACACCATCTAAGTTAATAGAAAAAGCTTTGCTTATATTATCCTGACTGTAAGAATTAATACTTAAAAAACAAAAGATAGATAGTGCAAAAAATAGTTTTTTCATATTCTCCTTCTTCAGGTGCACTTGATTACGCAGCCATATATTGATTACAGCATCTATTTTCATAAAGTCAAGCATAGTTTTGGCTTTGATTTTTGCGCTGTTTTATATTATATAATAACTCAATTATGGAGGTGATTTTTGAATGTTTCAATAATAGGGGCGACCGGCTATACAGGTTTCGAATTGGTAAAGATAATCATCAAGCACCCGTATTTAAACCTGTTGCATCTTACAAGTGACTCTGCTTTGGGTAAAAAATACAGTGAAATATATCCGGTGTTAAAAAATATTGTTGACAATGAGCTCGTTGCTAATGATTGGGAAAAAATTAGTAAAAAATCAGATATTATCTTTTTATGCCTGCCGCATAGTGCATCACAGGATGCTGCCAGGTTTTTTTATAATAAAGGGAAAATTGTCATAGATTTAAGTGCTGATTTCAGAATCAAAGATCGTGAAATCTATGAAACAACCTACAATGTCAAACACAACTATCCTGATCTGCTGCGTGAAGCAGTTTACGGCATACCAGAGCTTTACGTGGAAAATATTGCCTCAAGCCGACTGATTGCAAATCCAGGCTGTTATCCTATATCTGTTTTACTCCCACTTTATCCATTAATAAAAAATGGGCTTGTTGATACTGATAGTATTATAGCAGATTGCAAGTCCGGAGTCAGTGGCGCCGGTAAAAAACTTACTGAAAAAACACAGTTTTGCGAAGTAAGTGACGACTTTAAACCTTACAATATTTTCAGCCACCGCCACAGCCCGGAAATAAATTTTCATCTCCAGCAATTAAACAAAGATACCAATGTTATTTTCACACCGCATTTATTACCCACAATCCGCGGCATTGAATCCACAATTTATTGCAAAAGCAATGCATCAGAAGATGACATCAGAAGTACATTGGATAATTTTTACTCTAAATCATTTTTTGTGAGAGTTTTTAACAAAAATGAAGTACCCCGTTTATCGGGTGTCGTTCACACCAATTTTGCAGACATCGGTATTTTTAAACAAAACGATAATCTTATACTTGTCAGCTGTATAGATAATCTTCTGAAAGGTGCAAGCGGAACTGCCGTTCAGAATGTTAACATAATAATGGATTTTCCTGAAGAAACAGGACTAATTTAGAATAAAGGTGATTTATGAATGAAATAAAAAATGCGGGGGTGTGCGCTCCGCTTGGGTTCTCTTCTGCCGCTATTGGAGCAGATATAAAAGGCAATGGCAGCAGTTGTCTGGATTTTGGTATACTTACATCAATGGTGGCATGTGAAACAGCTGCAGTTTTTACAAAAAACAGAGTAAAAGCAGCGCCACTGATTTATTCAATGGATAAACTGGAAAAAGGCACCAAAATAAATGGCATACTTGTAAACAGCGGGAATGCCAATGCCTGTACAGGTAAATTGGGATTGGAAAATTGCAGGATATTAGCCGAAGAAGCAGAGAAAGCCCTAGGGGCAGAGAGTGGGAGCATATTAATATCTTCCACCGGTGTTATAGGAGAGCAACTGCCTGTTAACAAAATGAGACTTATTGTAAGGGATTTTCCGGATCTTCTTGATGGCTATGACGATGACTTTGCCAATGCCATATTGACAACAGATACCTGTATAAAGCGATTGGCACTGTTAGTGGAGACAGATGTCGGAGCATATGTAATAGGAGGTGTTGCCAAGGGCTCTGGTATGATTGCTCCGGATATGGCTACAATGTTATCTTTTATAACAACGGATGCCATGATTTCCAAAAACAATTTACAGGTATGCCTTAACAAAGCGATGGAAAAATCTTTTAATAGTATTACCGTTGATGGGGACATGAGCACTAATGATTCGGTTTTTATTTTTGCCAACGGAATGAGCGGGATAAATATCAATAATGAGAAATATTTAGAGCAATTTCAGCAAACTCTGGATTACCTTTGCCTTGAACTTGCTAAAATGATTGTAATGGACGGTGAGGGGGCTACAAAATTTGTCGAAATTAATATAACGGGCGCTTTAAACAAAGATGATGCGAAAAAATGCGGAATGAAAATAGCTAATTCGCCCCTGGTAAAAACAATGTTTTTTGGGGAAGATCCCAACTGGGGACGGCTTTTGGCATGTGTCGGGGCAAGTTTTGTGGAAATGGAGCAAGACAAAGTGGAGATATATTTTGACAACCTGAAATATGTGGAAAATGGACTGTTAATTGATAAAGCTCAGGAAAAACAAGCTGCTAGTATAATGCAAAAAAAAGCATTTTCCATTACCATTGATCTTAACATTGGAACAGCTGAACATACGGTGTATACTTCTGATTTGAGTTATGATTACATAAAGATTAATGCTGACTACAGAACATAAAAAACTAAGTAATAAACGTTAAAACTAAACGCAGCGAGGGTAATAACTACCTATTCGTGTCATTTCAACTAGAAGCAAGCCCATAAATGTTATGGGCTCGCCTAGAGCGGAGAAATCTCAGGTGTTGTGTAACAAAGCCTCTCCCCCTGTTAAATCCGGCTGTGCCGGGCAGCCTTCGGCAGCTAGCACCCGCCAAATGCTGGTAAATATGTGCATATTCTTCAACAGGGCGAGCAAAGCGGAGAGGTCTCTTGCCAAATAACGATTGAGATTTCTCTTCACCACCTGTCGGCGGTTCATCGAAACGACACAATATAGCGACCCTATCCCAAAATGTTTCCCCGAACGAAATGAAGTGTAGTCAAGGAATCCCACCGTAGAACGTTGAACATTGAACTAAACAAGAGGGGGTATTTTTTATTATATCAACCATATCTGCGTATCTGCATAATGCCCTTAATACAAAGTTATCCCTTAGCTTTTTGTAATATCTCTTTAATTTTTCCTACTGTAGGTAGCGGTTTACCTTCATGAACAACAACGTCGTTTACTACAAGACCAGGGGTAGCCATAATATATTTACTAATCTCTGAGATGTCTTTGATATACTCAACATAAGCTTCCGTCATTCCAAGATCTTCCACCGCCGCAAGTGTAGCTTTGTGCAGCGCTTCACAATTTTTGCATCCCGGACCTAATACTTTAATTTTCATAAATTTCCTCCTGTGTTTGTAATATTTTTTTATATTAGGCAACCGTTCCCAGGATAAATAACAACATAGCGAATTTCGTACTAAGTGTTTTATCCCCAGAATGTTCCGTAAATAATGCCTGCTGTCGTAGACATAACAACAACAAGTATAACATATACAACCGTTTTCCGGGTTCCGATTACACTCCTTATCACCAGCATATTGGGTAAACTGAGTGAAGGTCCTGATAATAGGAGGGCAAGCGCCGGGCCTTTGCCCATACCGGAGCCGATAAGCCCCTGCAGAATAGGTATTTCGGTAAGTGTGGCAAAATACATGAATGCTCCGACAATAGATGCAAAAAAGTTGGCAAAGAGACTGTTACCCCCGACAAGTCCTTCCACATATTGAGAGGGGATTATACCTTCATGCCCCGGGCGACCGAGGAGAAAACCGGCCACTATGACACCGATGAAAAGAAGGGGCAAAATCTGCTTGGAAAAACCCCACGTTTCATCTATCCATGTTACTCTCTTCTCTTTATCCATTCCTGTAAATGCCATAATGATGACAACAGCGAGTGAAACTGCAGTTAAAGGCCATTTATAATTGAAAATCAGGGCAAAGATGCCTCCATCAGAAGCCGGTTTCGCCCATGTGGCAAATATCAGCACCCCTATTAATGCAATAAAGAATATGGATGTCTGTAACGGATGTCCGGCCTCGGTGGCTATCTCCCGCTTTGGTGCGCTATCATATCTTTCCTTCTCATCATTTCTGAAAATAAAAGCCATTGATAACCCTATAATTATTGCAAAAACTATAGCACCGATCGCTCTGGCAGCTCCCATTTCAAATCCTAAAACCCTTGCAGTTAACACAATTGCCAGAATATTTATAGCAGGTCCGGAATAAACAAAAGCCATTGCGGGTCCAAGTCCGGCGCCCCTGGAATATATACCTGCAAAAAGAGGGAGAATTGTGCAGGAACAAACAGCCAGTATTGCTCCGGATACTGATGCCACAGAATATGAGACTATTTTTTTGGCTTCAGCTCCGAAATATTTTATTACAGATGCCTGGGAGATTGTGGCACTCATAGCTCCGGCGATAAAAAGGGCAGGCACAAGACAGGTAAGCGTATGCTTTCTGACATATTCCTGCAGCATATAAAAACCTTCCAAAATTGCCCCGGAAACCGACGGCGTATTAAAATCCACAAAATAAACGCAGACAAAAATAAGCAAAATCGTTAAAAATTTGTTTCTCTCTTTCACCAGCGTCCCCTGCTGTTTAAATATCTGTGAAAGAATAATAAGTTTACATCGTATGTAAGTCAAGTATATTTTTATATATAACGAAACAAATAGATTGTATCTACTTGTATGCATATTTGTTTATTATATCGTTTCTTATGGTAGAGATTTCTATCCACGCACTTAAAGCGTTAAGTGCGCAGAACCGGTTTCTCCACCTATTTTAGGGGGAGGTACAAGAGGGGGTACATTTATTGACAAACAACGTCAGAGATTTCTCCGCTCCACCGACCGCTATGCAATAGTGCTCGGTTCCGGTCGAAATGACAGTTTTTTGTCACCTCGACCGAAGCGGAGAGGTCTCTTACCAAACAACAGCTCTGTCATCGTATATTAAGAAAGTAGGAAAAATTGTTTAATAAGTTGTTTTGCACTTAACGTGGCATACGCCATTGATAGTGTTTTCTGCAAAGGGAAAATATTTATCCTTAAGTTTTAAAGCCACGTGCACCAAACCGATAAGCACCGGCACTTCCACAAGCGGCCCTATGACAGCGGCAAAAGCCTGCCCGGAATTAATACCGAAAACGGATATAGCCACAGCAATTGCAAGCTCAAAGTTGTTTGAGGCGGCAGTAAAACTCAGGGTCGTCGTTTGCTCATATGTTGCGCCTATTTTGTATGACATAAAAAAGGAAACGAGGAACATAATCACAAAATACAATAATAACGGAATTGCAATTCTGATAACATCAAACGGAAGTTTTATAATATACTCCCCTTTGAAAGAAAACATTACAAATATCGTAAAAAGCAGAAAGACCAGAGTTAAAGGACTTATTTTCGGGATAAAAGTGTTTTCATAAGCTTCTTTTCCCCAAACCTTTAATCCGATAATTCTGGATAAAATTCCTGCAATAAAAGGGATACCAAGGTAGATAAAAACACTTTTGGCAATCTGTGGCATTGAAATATCAACAATTGTGCCTTCAAAACCAAAGAGGGATGGTAGAAATGTTATGAAAATATATGCATACACCGTGAAAAACAACACCTGAAATACCGAATTAAAAGCCACCAGCCCTGCGCAGTATTCCGTATCACCTTTTGCAAGGTCGTTCCAGACAATTACCATCGCAATGCATCGGGCAAGTCCGATAAGTATAAGACCTATCATATATTCATTGTACCCTGACAGAAAAGTCACAGCTAATAAAAACATAAGTATAGGACCGACTATCCAGTTTTGAACGAGTGACAAAGCCAGCACTTTCACATTTTTAAAAACATGAGCCAGCTCTTCATATTTTACTTTTGCAAGGGGAGGATACATCATCAGAATAAGACCTATTGCAATGGGTATATTCGTAGTTCCTACACTCAGTTTATCTATTGTATCGGCAATTCCCGGGAAAAAATAACCGGAAGATACACCCACTATCATTGCAAGAAATATCCACAACGTTAAAAATCTGTCCAGAACACTCATTTTTTTTGCAACGGATTCTTTAGCCATCATATCCTCCTGTAATCAAATAATTTTATACAATTCGTTTTTTATATAACTTTTAATTTCATCACGTACTTTTCTGAATTGCCCGAGTATTTCTTCTTCGCGCCCTGTCGCCCAAGCGGGGTCTTCAAAACCCTTGTGTATTATCCGTGCTTTTTTTAAATACATCGGGCATGTTTCGCCCGCATGACCACAGACGGTAACAACCACGTCAAAGTCTATATCCTTAACATCATTCAGTGTCTTTGAATAATGCCCCTGCATCTCGTAACCGTCCTCTTTCATCACTTTAAGCATATAAGGGTTAAGCCCGTGCTTTTCCAGTCCGGCTGAATAGACATTATAATTTTCCAGATAATTTTTTCCGTACGCCTCAGCCATCTGACTCCTGCAGGAATTACCCGTACATAAAAACAATAATTTTTTCTTTTCCATAAGATTATCTCCTTAACAGCATCCGCCGCCGGAGCATGACGGTGCGGGACCAAGTTCACCTTTATGTGGAAAATCTTTTTCAATCCATCCCCGGATACCTTCAGTCAGGTTATAAACATTATCAAAACCGTGGTTTAGCAGATAATTACCTGCAATTCTACTTCTTTCACCAACTCTGCACACTACAACTATGTCTCTGTCTTTCGGTATCTCTCCTGTTCTCAGACCAAGTACACCCATTGGTATTATCAGTATGCTGCTAACATCAAATGCAGCTTCTTCTACTTCACTATGCTCTCTCACATCCACAAAA
>JASMTO010000121.1:0-41455 GCA_041694215.1 bacterium | reverse complement strand
AAATATTTGATTCTGGATTTCATTAACAAAAAAAGTAGGATACATCCGGATAACGTATAAACAAATGCGCCCGGACTGATTAAACTCAACAATAGCGCTGATATGAAAAAAATTTCTGTTTTTCTGTTTTTATATATTGCAGGTATCACGTATTGATCTTATAAAATTAATACGTGAATGTAAATTAAAATGGGGAGATAATATGTCAAAGTTTAAACCTGTTTACTCGTTTGTAGGGTCTTCTGGCAGTGGTAAGACCACATTTCTTGAAAATCTAATACCTGTACTGCTGAAAAAAGGTTATTCTGTGGGGATAATTAAGCACGATGCACATAAATTTGAAATCGATAAGCCGGGCAAAGACTCTTACAGACTAAAGCAGGCCGGAGCAGAAATTGTCAGTATATCGTCAACCCAAAAAATGGCTCTGGTTCAATCGTATGACAAGGAATATACGTTAGAAGAAGTTATACTGAAATTTTACGGGACTGTTGATTTCATACTGACTGAAGGATATAAAAAGAGCAACATACCAAAATTTGAAGTATACCGGAAAGCTAATAACAAACCGATGGTGGCAAAGGGAAGGGAAGAGCTTCTGGGGATAATCAGTGACGACGAGCTCGATGTAAATGCAAAGCAATTTCCTTTGAATGATTACGCAGGTGTGGCTGATTACCTGATAGATATTTCGGATTTTACCCCTGTAAATATTAATATTCAGGGATTGGATAATAAATATATCAACCCCCTTTCAGAATATTTGACAGCTCTATCAAAGATCATTAATGTGAGGCATATAAACGTGAAAATAGAAGGGGATTAGGTGGAGTTTATGGAAAAAAGAGATTTTGTACATTTGCATCTACATTCGCAGTATTCACTATTGGATGGCGCCATCCTCATCCCTGATCTTATGGAAAAGCTTAAAAAACAGGGGGCAAAAGCGGTTGCTATAACTGATCACGGCACCATGCACGGAATAGTGGATTTTTATAAACAGGCAATAAAGAACGATATTAAACCTATTATAGGTTGCGAAGTGTATGTAGCCCCGGATGATAGAAGAAATCGCAATTATTCAAAAACTGACGAGAAAAATTATCATCTGATTCTTTTGGCCAAAAATAATAAAGGGCTTAAAAACCTCCAGTATCTTGTTTCCATTGCCCAATTGGAAGGGTTTTATTATAAACCCAGAATAGATAAAGAAATTTTGCGCAAATATTCTGAAGGTTTGATAGGTATGTCCGCCTGCATGGCCGGTGAACCACAGAAGCATATTTTAAATAATAACTATCAAAAGGCCAAAGAAGCGGCAATGGAATACAGGGATATCTTAGGGGAAAATGACTATTATCTTGAGCTGCAGGAAAACGGAATTGCCGAACAACAAATTGTAAACAGTGGACTTATTAATATCTCCAGAGAAACAGGTATCCCCCTTGTTGCCTCTAATGACTGTCATTACTTAAACAAAGGGGATGATAAAGCTCACCAGATACTGATGTGTATACAAATGCAAGAAACAATAAGCAGCAAAAATAAGCTGGAGATACATTCCGATCAATTGTATGTGAAGTCTCCGGAGGAGATGTGGGAAGCTTTTGCGGAAATTCCTGAAGCGTGTGAAAATACCCTGAAAATAGCTGAACGTTGCAATGTTTCATTAGAATTTGGTAATTTGCACCTGCCTATGTTTAATATCCCACCAGATTATACGCCAGAAAATTATTTTGAACATGTAGCCAGGCAGGGACTGCACAAAAAACTTGCCACTATCCCTGCAGAAAAACATAAAAGATATCATGAACGTCTCAACCGGGAAATGGACATTATTAAAATGAAGGGATATTCCGGATACTATCTTATTGTGTGGGACTTTATCAATTATGCCAGAGAAAACAATATCCCTGTTGGCCCGGGGAGAGGCTCAGGAGCCGGCTCATTGGTGGCTTATGCTATGGGGATAACAGATATCGATCCGATACGTTTTAACCTGCTCTTTGAACGTTTTCTTAACCCAGAAAGGGAGAGTATGCCTGATTTTGATATTGATTTTTGTATGAATAAACGGGAACAGGTTATTAAATATGTAGTCGATAAATATGGAGAAGACCGTGTTGCTCAGATTATTACTTTTGGTAAATTATTAGCAAGAGGGGTTATACGGGATGTTGGAAGAGTGCTTGAGATTCCCCTTAAAACGGTGGATAAAATTGCAAAACTTATCCCTGAAAAACCTAATATGACACTTAAAAGAGCCATAAAAGAAGATCCTGATCTCAGACAAAATATCGAGAGTGTCGAAAATGGAAAAGAGCTCCTTGAGCATGCTCTCAAACTTGAAGGGCTACTCAGAAATGCCGGTATGCATGCAGCTGGGATTGTCATTGCTGATAAGCCTTTAGTGGAATATGTCCCATTATGTAAAGGGCAGAATGATGAGGTAGTAACGCAGTTTGAGAAAAATACACTGGAAGAAGTGGGTTTGGTAAAATTTGATTTTCTGGGCTTAAAAAACCTTACCATTATTGATGAGGCTGTCAGACGAGCTAACAATAACCACAATATCAATATGGACATAGAAAAAATTCCTTTAGATGATAAAGACACATATGAACTCCTTTCCAGTGGTAATACCACCGGTGTTTTTCAGCTGGAAAGTGCAGGAATGAAAAATTTATTAAAAAAATTAAAACCGTCCACTATTGAAGACATTATAGCACTCGTGGCTTTGTATAGGCCAGGCCCAATCGGCAGTGGCATGCTGGATGATTTTGTAAAACGTAAACATGGCACTCAGGAAATCACATATATTTTGCCGGAGCTCGAGCCTATACTGAAAGAAACCTATGGTATTATTGTTTACCAGGAGCAGGTTATGCAAATAGCCCAGGAAGTGGGAGGGTATTCATTGGGTAATGCTGATTTGTTGCGAAGGGCAATGGGTAAGAAAAAGCCTGAAGAGATGCAAAAACATAAACAGATTTTCTTATATGGTGACAAAAAGCTAGGAATAGAAGGAGCAAAAGCCAAAGGGTATGATCTTGATGTTGCGGAAAATATCTTTTCGTTAATGGAAAAGTTTGCTGAATACGGCTTTAACAAAAGCCATTCAGCCGCCTATGCCCTGCTGGCGTACCAGACTGCTTATTTAAAAACCCATTATCCTCTGGAGTATATGGCTGCACTCATGACATGTGAGCTTGATAAGGGCGAGAAAGTAGTAACCTTTATAGAAGAGTCTAAACGTATGGGGATTGAAGTACTCCCCCCTGATATAAATAAAAGTTATAAAGATTTTACCATAGATGGCAAAGCCATAAGATTTGGTTTGGGAGCCATTAAAAATGTCGGTTATGGTGCAATCGACTGTATTGTGGAAGAAAGAAGCAAAAATGGTAAATTTAAAAGTATTTACGATATATGTAAACGGGTTGATCTGAGGCAGGCTAATAAAAAGGTTTTTGAATCCCTGATTAAAGCAGGAGCTTTTGATTGTTTTGGTAAAAACAGAAGGCAGCATTTGCAAGTGCTAGAAACAGCAATTGATTTAGGACAGAAAAAACAAAAGCTGAAAAGAGAAGGTATTACCACAATCGACGATTTGCTGAAAGAAGTTAACGGAGAAAGTGATGATGACGAATTTTACCCTGATGTTGAGGAAATGCCTGAAAATGAGCTTCTTAAATTTGAAAAGGAAATACTGGGTTTTTACATCACCAATCATCCATTATCCACTTATGCAGATATTCTCGACCAGTTTTCAGTAAAAACCAGTGATCTTGCAGAATATAAGGATGAAACAAATGTATTACTTGGAGGTATAGTTAAGGCAGTAAAAACTCATATAACAAAAAAAGGCGAACGAATGGCTTTTGTTACATTAGAAGATATTGAAGGTAGTATAGACCTTGTGGTTTTCCCAAGGATATTCAGGGAACATGTCAAAGATATTGTTGAAGATAGAATTCTTATCGTTAAGGGGAAATATACGTGCGATGAGGAAAAGGAGTCCATTCTTGTTGAGGAAATTTATGAAATAACTGAAGCTATTGAGTCGCTTGCAGAGTTTTTGGTTATAAAATTAAATATGATCGGTTTCACTCAGGAAAGGCTTAATAAACTGAAAAATATTATCAATAGATACAAAGGCGAAATTCCTGTTTGCTTGGAAATAGATAATCCCACAAAGTATAAAATAAAAATGAAAGTAGGGAAGAATTTTGCCGTTAAGCCTTCTCTTGCACTGTTTAAGCAAATTGAAGACTTGTTGGGAAATAATACATATGATATCAAGCTTAAAGCTTCCTAAAGGAGGAGGTATGTATCAGGTTTTAACAATTGCAGGATCAGATAGCGGTGGCGGAGCAGGGATTCAGGCGGATATCAAATCCTTTGCCACTGCCGGGACGTTCGGAACATCTGTTATTACATCCATTACCGCACAAAATACAAAAGGTGTAACAGACATATTTGATTTACCACTATCCATAATCGAATCCCAGATTGATGCCATCTTCACTGATTTTGATATCAGATGTGTTAAAACAGGTATGCTATCAAATACAGAAATAATTGAGCTTATTGTTGCGAAACTGAAAGAATACCGTGTCAGTAATCTTGTGGTGGATCCTGTTATGGTGGCAAAAGGGGGAAGCAGACTTTTACAGGAATCGGCTGTTGATAGTATTACTGGTAAGCTTATTCCGTTGGCAACAGTAATTACCCCGAATATAGAAGAAGCAGAATTTATTTTGAATGTAACAATTGATAATGAATCATCCATGGTAAAAGCAGCTTATAAATTATTGGAAATGGGGAGTAAATATGTTCTTTTAAAAGGGGGGCATCTAAAAAATAATGTGGCAGTGGATATCCTTGTTGGTAAAAATATGGAAAAACGATATGCCGAACCGCGTATTGATACCAAAAATACTCACGGCACTGGATGCACATACGCATCCAGTATTGCTGCTTATCTTGCTAAAGGATATGAAATTGATAAGGCTGTTTACATTGCTAAACAGTTTGTTACCGGAGCAATAGAACATGCGAAAAATCTGGAAATAGGTTCTGGACATGGCCCATTGAATCATTTTTATTTTACTAAAGGTTTTGAGCATGCGGCTGGATAAATTTCTGAAAGTAATGGCAATCATTAAAAGACGGACAGTGGCGAACGAGGCTGCAAACGAAGGTTTTATTCTTATAAATGGGAAAAAGGCTAAACCTTCTTCAATAGTAAAAAAAGGGGATGTCTTAGAGATTGATATGTGGAACTATTACAAAAAAATTACTATTATTGATGTTCCATCAAAAAATAGTGTCCCGAAAAATGAAAGAGACAAATATATCCACACAGATGAGTATAAATCGAAAGAACCTGATGATATCATATAGAAGAGAAACTTTTAACCTACACTTCGTAAGTGTAGGTGGGTGATTTTTAATCTTCAGGTTTTAAGACAAAAGTCGTGGTTGGTTTATCAAATAGGTTTTCAGCTACTTTTTTAACATCTGTTAAAGAGACCTTTTTGAGATTTTCAATATACTGATCAAAATAGCCGTGCCCTAATCCGAGCATTTCAAAAAAAGCGGCGTACCAACTTCTTTTCTGTGTTGATTGGGATTCAGACAGTATTTTGCCAAGCATGTAATTTTTAGCCTTTTCAACATCATCATCTGAAATCATTTTTGTGGCTTTTTCGTTAATGTTTTTTATATCTTTCAAGGCACTTTTCACATTAGAGTATTCCAAACCTATAAAAGAGATAAATCTAGAGGAACAAATCCTTGATGGATAAAAAGCTGCCACTGCATAAGCATACCCCTTATCTTGCCTTAAGATATTAAAATAATAGGAGCTCATCCCGCCTCCCATTATTTCCGTTAATACTTTTGTAGCCAAGTAATCATCAGAGGTTGCTGCTGGAGCTTCATAAGCAGTGTACAATTTTGCCTGCTTTATTCTGGGATAAGGCTCTTCCCTATAAATTTCTTTTGATATGCCTGAATTACTGCAGTCTATATTAATACTTGATTTCTCAGGCAAATTCTTGAAAATATTTATCACCTTGGACTCTACTATATCGGTATAATTCCCCGCTAAGGACGCTACCACATTGCTTCCCACAAAATTATTCTGATAATATTTTTTTAAGTCATCAAGGCTCAAAGATGCTACAGCATCTTTATCTCCAACAGTTGAAAGCCCATAAGAAAAATCACCGTAGGTTACTTGTCCAAACTTTTGCATAGCTATTTTATTAGGGTTGTCTTCAAGACTTATTATTTCTTTTATCAGAAGCTCTTTTTCCCTTTCAAATATATCAGGGTTTAACTCTGGCTCAGTGAATAACTTCTTTAGACAGGGCAAAATTTTGATAAAATCTTCTTTAAGCATAGAGATTTCAAATTCAAAAAAGTCATTTGACACGCCAGCATCTATTCTGCCGCCATAAAATTCAACGTCGCTCATAAGGTCACTGCTTTTTAGCCAAACCTCGGAAAATAACGTACCTATGCCATTATTCCCCTTATTCTCAGCAAAAAGACCACCCTTTAAAAACACCGTCAGAGCTATAACATCACTTTCCTGAATATTATTAGTGATTATTGTGCTGTTGTTATTCAATTTCACTTTTTCACCTGCAAATGCTAAACTAAAAGTAAAGATAATAGCTAATGTTATTATGATTATATAATTTCTTTTCATGTTAAGTCCTTTAACGATTTATCTAACACCAAAATAGCTATCGCGTCAATCATTATATCAATCATTAAGTTTAATGACACTTAAAGAATAGAAAAGTTCTAAAAATATTGTGGGAAAAGGTAGTTAAAGGTATTTGAGGTAGTTAAGGTTGTTGAGTGTATAAAATGGCACTTACACAAAATTATTTACAGGGTTAATACCAACCACTCTTCCACTACTCTACTCTTCCAATATCCAGGTTATGGGTTATGGGTGTTGGGTGATAGGTGATAGGTTATGGGTGATAGTTGTGTTACGTTTTATGTTTTACGTCTTACGCTGAACATTGAACATTGAACGGTGAACGTTTTATGCGCAGATGGGTGGGATGCTTCTTCAAAGTTTTTTTATATTTAGTATATTCGGATATTTATATTACTTTTAAATTTCTTGAACTTTATATTAATTGTGCTATCTACTTATTAAAATATTTATGAGGTGATCTGTGGGGAAAGTAGGTCTATTATTTGAAGTGGCTGGTTTACTTGCTGGCTTTGTTGCTATTGCTTTTTATGCAATAAGCATCAATAAAGATTCTAAGTCGAACGCCAAAACAGCAGATTTTTTATTAGTGGCACAAGCTTTTTTTGTTACTATATCTACAGCTGTTCTTATTTATGCCCTTGCTACCGGTTACTTTAAGATGGAGTATGTGGCTCAGTATACGGACAGCGCTTTACCTATGATTTATAAATTGAGTGCATGGTGGGCTGGCCAGGCTGGATCTTTATATTTTTGGGGTTGGCTCGTCAGTGTTTTTGCATTAATAGAGCTCTACAGGTTGCGCAATTACTCTGTTAAATACAAAAGCTCAGTTTTACTCACAATGGCTATTACAGCCACGTTTTTTTATATACTTACCACATTTGTAGCAAAACCTTTTAAAGAGCTGAATTTCTTCCCGGCTGACGGTATGGGGATGAACCCCTTGCTTCAAAATCCCGGGATGCTATATCATCCTCCTACGCTTTATGTGGGTTTTGCCGGATTTACAGTAGCTTTGGGGCATGCAGTGGCTGCTTTCTTTACCAAGGACAAAACAGATTTTTGGCTTAAGGATACAAGGAAGTGGAGTATAATTACCTGGATTTTCCTTACCGTCGGCATTGTGCTCGGTGGACAGTGGGCTTATGTTGAGCTTGGCTGGGGAGGATACTGGGCATGGGATCCGGTGGAGAATGCATCCCTGCTGCCATGGTTTACAGGGACTGCTTTCCTGCATTCTGCTGTAATGTTTGAGAAACGGAGAAAATTGAAGATATGGACATATATTTTAATTTTGATTACCTTTGAACTCTGTATTTTTGCTACTTTTTTAACAAGAAGCGGCATCATAGATTCTGTGCATAGCTTCGGCAAATCCTCTTTGGGGGCATTTTTCCTGTGGTTTATCATACTAACTAGTGCAGTTTTTCTTTATTTGCTATTTAAAAATAAAAATAACCTTAAGGATGAAGGGGAATTCTCCATTTCCTCCAAAGAAGGATTATTTTATGTTACCAACTGGCTGTTTGTGGGAATTATGGCTGTTGTCCTGTTCGGTACTACTCTTCCGATTTTTTCACAACTGTTTATGGGTTCCAAACTAAGTGTGGGGATTCCGTATTATAATAAAGTATCTACACCTTTTTTTATGGCTATACTTATATTAAGTGGAATATGCCCTTTAGTACCCTATACTAAAACTAAAAAAATATTTAACATAAAAAATGTTTGGCTTTCGATTCCTCCAACTGTAATTTTTGGTGTTTTGGTGTTTTTGAAGAATTTAAGGAGTATAATTCCTAATATTGGATTAATTTTAGCAATATTCGCGTTAATATACCTAATTCTTCTTTTTAGGAAAGAACTGTGGCTGTCGTTCATTTTTATGGTAATTGCCACTGTAGGTATCTATGCTTACGGCTATACAAAAATTATCCCTCTTATACTGTTTGCCTTTACATCATTTTCTCTTTTTACAATTGTATTGCAGTTCTATAGAGGTATTCGCCAGTCTGGGATTAAAATTATTGGAAAGAACAGAAGACTTTATGGCGGACTTGTAATACACCTTGGTGTGATGATAATGGCATACGGAGTTATTGCTTCATCATTTTACAATGTTAAGTTTGGTCAAGTTGTTTCCCCAGGGGATACCATTAGCTTTTCCGATTATAATTTAAAAGTTGGCAATCTTGAGGTGAGGGAAAGGGAAAATTATGTTTCTGTATATGCTCCTGTGGATGTGCACAAAGATGGCAAGTATCTTGTTACCATGACCCCTGAAAGGCGTTTTTATAGGAATCATGAAGAAGCATTTGCAGAAGTGGCCATATACACAAAACCGTATGGTGATCTGTATTTGATACTTGCTTCTTATTCAAAACCTGATAATGTAATAGGAATTCAAGCAATTTTTGAACCGTTCATTGTCTGGATATGGGTGGGCTGTGGGCTCATGGTAATTGGCGGCTTATATGCAATAAGCTACAGAAGGATTCCTGAGTGAGTGATAGTCTAATAAAATTAGATGAAGTAACAAAACGCTATGGCTATATAGAGGCTTTGAAAAATGTCTCTTTTTCCCTAAAAAAAGGGGATTTCCTTGCAATTTTTGGACCTAACGGTGCAGGCAAATCCACTCTTTTGAAAGTATTGTCCTCCCAAACGCGCCCTACATCTGGGAATATATATTTTAATGGGATAAAGCTTGGGGATTTGCCCAGTGATTTTAGGGGGAATTTTGGGGTAATTTCCCATCAGCCTTTTTTGTATGAAAATTTGTCTGCAGAAGCAAATTTGCGATTTTACGGGAAGATATATGGATTAAAAGAAATCAGTAAAAGAACTGATATGATTCTTAAAAAAGTAGAGCTTTATGAGAGAAAAGCAGACTATGTCAGGACGTTTTCAAGGGGAATGCTTCAAAGGCTATCCATTGCCAGGAGCCTCCTTCATGACCCTGATATTATTTTGCTGGATGAGCCTTATACCGGTCTAGATCAGCATGCATCATATATCTTGTCCAACATTTTAAGAGAGCAGTTTGAAAATAATAAAACCATTGTTATGGTTACCCACAATTTGAACAGGGGGTATGACCTTGCATCAAAAATTGCAATTATGAAGAAAGGAAAGATTGTTTTCTTTGATGATAAGGTTAATGTGCCTGAATATGAGTTTGAAGATATTTATTTGGCGAAAGTTTCTTAGGTTATAATATGAAAAAATACTTTTCCACTGTTTATTATATTGTTGAAAAAGATCTGCTTCTGGAAGTGAAATCCAAAGAAGTTGTTGTTTCTATGCTTCTGTTCTCATTACTTGTGGTTATTGTATTCAGTTTTATTTTTGAACCGGGAGCAGAATATAAGAATGATCTGGTAGGCGGAATCTTGTGGATGGCGTTTATTTTTTCTGGGGTTTTGGGGCTTAACAAATCAATGCTTAATGAAACAACAGGAGGTAATTTAAATGCTCTTTTACTAGCACCTGTGGACAGGAGTGCAGTTTTTTTCGGCAAAGTTGTTTCTAATTGTTTTTTCCTTGTTATAATGGAAGCCATCACAATACCTATTTTTATGGTATTTTATAATATAAATATTTTTGGACATTCCGTTTTAGCTGCACTCGTTATTTTTTTGGGCACATACGGATTTTCTGTTCTGGGAACTCTCTTTTCTCTGATATCTGTTAAGACAAAGACCAGGGAAGTCATGCTTCCATTATTGCTTTTGCCTCTTATGATTCCTATAATACTTGCGGGTATTCAGTGCCTTAATATTTATATAAAAAATGGTGATATTACCGAATCGTATAAATGGTTGAAATTGATTGGTGTTTTTGATGTTATTTTTACTGCAGTGATTTTTGCCATTTTCGACTACATCGTGGAGGAATAAAAATGAAAATAGGCATAGTGGTTGATATAGTTACTTTTATTGCCATTTCAGTGGCTTTATATTTTGCTTTTATTTATGCCCCCGTGGAAGCGCAGATGGGACCTGTGCAGAAAATATTTTATTTTCATGTGGCTTCGGCATGGATAAGTTTTTTTGCGTTTTTTGTGACGTTTATTTGCAGCTTTTTTGTACTTTTTACTAACAAATATTTTTTCGATGATCTTGCCTCAGCCTCAGCTGAAATTGGGATAGTATTTTGCACTATTGTATTGATTACCGGGCCCATTTGGGCAAAGCCTGTGTGGGGGACATGGTGGACATGGGATCCACGGCTTACTACAACACTTATTTTATGGTTTATATATGTGGGATACCTGATGCTAAGAAAGTTTCTTGACGAGGAGGATAAAAGAGCCAAGTTTTCTGCAGCACTGGGCATAATTGGTTTTATTGATGTGCCAATCGTGTTTTTTTCCATCAGATGGTGGAGAACTATACATCCTAATGTTGTCCAACAGGGCGGTGGCGGCCTACATCCAGACATGCTGACGGCTTTACTGGTATCTATCTTTGCTTTTACTATGCTTTATATCACGTTTATGATAAAAACCACTACGGTGAAACACTTGTTTAGAAGATATGAAAAGCTTACTGTTGACAGATAAATAAGGAGGAAAAATGAAGAATTTCTGGTTTCTTTTCAGTGCATATCTTTTTATATGGATTTTTATATCCCTATATGTTTTGAAATTAAATAACAGTATCAATGACCTTAAATTGAAGCTGAGTAAACTGGAATCTGAAAAGGAAGATTAACGCTACTTATTTTTAATAAAGTCAATAAGATTAATGATATTGTCTTTGCTTGATGCCTGAAGATTTTCTTCTTTAATGGCTTCATAGATTTCTTTACGGTATATAGACACATCTTTAGGGGCATCTATCCCTATTTTTATTGCTTTGCCGGAAATTTCCACCACTTTTATCTCGATATTATCCCCGACAATCAGACTTTCGTTTACTTTTCTGGTGAGAACAAGCATTTACTATTCTGCCCTATCACTCTTAAAAAGAGGCGTTTTTATTTCCCACCTATCATCATCCAATATAATTTGTTTTGCAAGCCTTTTTTCCAGGTTTACAGCAATAGGAGCCTTGAGGTTAATGGTGGCATCCTGGGGTTTATCTTTAATTACAACAATACCAAAAAGCTTTAGCTCTTCAATGTTATTTACCTGCAACACTTTCAACTCACGTTTACTATAGTGGGGTAAATAGTCTTTGAAAAATAAGTTAATATCTGCCAGGATAAAAGAGATATCTGTATCATCAATAGATTGCAGCATAACAAAAGGTACTGTTTCCGGTGATGATATTAACAGGTAGTCATTTATGTGATTAAAACCAAGAAGTGGCGAAACCATATATACAATATCATCTTCTGTATATTCAATTTTACCAAGTTTTGGTGTTTCAATTACTTGTTTTTCCATCACTTCACCACCATTTTTTAACAATTTCGTTCGCATAATATTTATACCTCTTTTACCTTAAATAGTCCATAATAGACATTTGCATTGTTCTGGAAGCCACTTGCATTGCAAACTGGTATGCCTGTTCAGTCTGTTTGAATTCTGTAATAAATTTGGTCAAATCCTGCTCTTCAGACTCCAAATAACCGGCTTTAATCTCTTCATTCTTTGTGGACACTGTTGTGTGAAAATTTATTGCTGACTCCACTCTACTTTGCCTGTTGCCAACTGTGGTCAGACTTTGGGTAATCTGATTTTCCGCCTGATCCAGGACTGGCAATTCGTAATCTATACCGGAGCCAACAGTGTTAGTAAAAGAATCTGATGCATACAGACTACCCGGGTCAAAGCCTATCCTGACACCATCGGCAATATATTCTGTTTTATTTGCTGTATCCAGTGTTACGTTATTGATAAGCTCGCCATTATTGCCGCTAACTTTAATATTAACTTTGTCCCCCGGTTCGTAAAAACCAAGTGTCGCATCTTTGTCACCTGTCACAACAAGAGGATTGCCGGTCGTATTTTCAAAAGCCAGTTTTCCGTTGTCGTTTACAGCTACAATATTGGCACTTGTTATTTTGTTATTTAATTCTGTTACTAGCTCATCAAAATTAGCGTAATCCTTTGCATCAACTTCTATATATTCTATAATACCACTGGAGTTTCTGAAAGATATTGTCCTCTGATCTTCTGTGGCATCCGCCAGCGAAAGGGAAGTATCTGACTGTGGATAAATATAATTTTCCTTTATTCCCAATGCATCTGCTGTATCCTGGTCGTTTGCTTTTAAACTAACTGTTTGGCTGCCAAGACCGGAATAGATAAAAAGTTTTTCATTTTTTATTTCAGCATAGATTCCTTTATCTGATAGATTAGTGTTGCCATTTATTGCAGTTAACAATTCATCCTCTGTGATATTTCCGGAAAATGGCGAAACAGTTATGGTTTCACTGCTAAAAGTATTGTCTGCTTTATTATAATATGAAATATCAAAACTTAAATTATTGCTACCAAGATTCAATTCGCCGGTGTGAGAGGATATTTCCTTTTGTAGGAAAAACTCTGATGTTTGCCCAATAGGCTGCACCTCATAGATCCATTTGTCATTATAATTACCTCGAAATTCCCCTTCGAAATAAGACTTTGCTGTGGAATTAAGGGAGTCATCCTCCCAGTCGCTTGGTGCTCCGATACCTCCTTCAGCAATATTTAAATTTAGGGCATCATAAACATTTTTCAATGATCTGAAAGTATCCACATTTTTACCTTCAGTGACAACATTCAGATCTCCAAAACTCAAATTACCATTTGCTCTTAGATCAAAGCTAAAGTGATCATTATTACCTTGATTTACAACATTATCAAAAGTATTTCCGTCTACAACCATTGATACGCCGTATCCTAGGTCAAGGGGTTGTCCATGATAATCGGCAGGAATTTCACCACTTGTAATTTGCGTGCCTTGACTGTTGGTAACAGTATATTTATTGTTCGTACCATCAAAACTCACTTCCCAGGTATCGTTTCTTGAGGCTGTATAATTTCCCATCAGTATTATATTGCTATCACTGGGATAACCTATACCAGCATTGGATTCATTGATCTGCATTGACAGTTTACTTTTCCCAGGTCTTAGATCCGTAACAGAGAGCTTGCCGTCTTTTATTTCCGCCTTCACAGAATTATCATATAAATCTTCTATAAAATTAAGAAAGTCTCCTACATTTTTCTCTTTATCGTAGATGGGGTAATTATTCTCTCTTGCATTTGCTGTTTTATACGTAAAAATCGCAGAAGTGGGATCATCAACATCAGTGGCTAGATGTGTATCATTTGTAAAGCTTTCATTTTGATATGAAATATTAATATTATTAAACGTTAATGTGGTATTGCCAGTTGTTACACTTGCAGTTGCGCTGGCAGAATCAATATCTATATTTACTTTTCCATACAAATCACTTTTTGCCAAAGCATCATCAACTGCTTTCCTTATCTCATCTATATCCAGCCCTGTATTATCTGTGGAACTGTCCACAGGCTTCACTTTAATAGCCTCATTATTAATATAAAATGTTGTAGTAGCATTATCTTCAAAAGTTATGCCAGCTGTATATGTTATTTCCAAAGGATTGGTTTGGTAATTGTCATAGCCAAACTCAAACACTGTATCTTTACCAGATGCTTCCCTCACATCCCAGTTAAAACCCAGCTTATTATTTTTACTTCCTTCAATGGACAGTTTTACAGCATCACCGGCACGGGTGGTGTAAAACATTATCCTGTCACCATCAGCTATAGCCTTAACCTCATTGGAGAGACCGCTTTCGGCTTCCAGCTTACGGTTAATATTAAAAACCAGATCTTCTATGCTGTCATAACTTTTTTTATCAGCTTCAATACTATAAGTCTCATCAGCATATGTTATATGAACCGTTCTATCTTCTTTATTTGCATTACTTAAATCAAGAGCGGCAATACTTTCCCCTGATATCTTTGCAACTCCCACTTTGAGCCCGTTGTGATCGGTACCGTTTATCTCTATACTATCTGATTCCATAACATTGGCACCATCTATTTGTGAAAACTTTGTTGTGGGTGTTATTGGTAGATTGTTCACTGTATTAAAACGTGTACCTTCTAACATACGGTTCGTTTCCATGAATACTTCCTTGCCGGTGAGATTAATTGATACATCTTGAGCATAGCTGATCTTTGTATTAATATGACCATCATCCCCGTGGTACTGAATGTCATTTCCCGGTTTATACTGAAAATCTATTTCTACTCTATTTTCTGTAAATGATTCCGGAAGTTTTATCCCAAATCCCAATCCTGTATCCACAACCTTGCCCGGCCTATATTCGGTAATAATTTCTGTGGAAGATAAATTCCCCTGATCTGTCCCTGTTTCATCGGAGCCATTGGAATCCAAAAACAATCTCTTCCCATTTTCATCTTCTACAGTAATTTTTAATCTAGAATCACTTTGTTTTTCCACAACAGCCCTATATTCACCTTCCTTTGGCTCCACCATATCCCCATAAGCTTTTTTAACTACCGCATCAAAACCATCCACACTGGAGCTAACAGCACTTATTTCCCTTTCCCCAGATGCAAAGGGTTGTGTCTGAGTTTCATAACCACCGAAAATGTATCTTCCCATATACTTTGCATTTCCCACATCCACCATTGAATCCAGAATATTTTTTACATCCCCCGCCAGAGCTTTCCGGCTTGTAGCATCCTGGCTGTCATTTAATCCGGCCAAAGCGTATTCGTTTTTGGCTCTTATGATTAAATCTGTGGCTCTTTGGAGTTCGCTATCTTCATTTTTAATCCAGCTAAGGGCGCTTTCACCGTTACTTTTAAACTGGGTGGCCTCATCTATTGTCCTCTGTATATTCAGTGCGCTGGAATAGTTTATCGGATTGTCCTCAGGATTCAGCAGTCCCATGCCTTTTGTTACTTTTTCACTGGCTTCAGACATTTTGTTCATATTATTATTCAAATTGTACAAATATTTCATTGTCTGCATATTGAATGTAATTCTCATAGACAGCTCCTTGTCTTACCTGCCTACCATTCCCGTACCATTTATAAGCCTGTCGATCATCTGATCCACTGCTGTGATATAACGGGAGTTGGCTTCATAAGCCTTTTGAAACTTTATCAAATTCGTAAACTCCTCATCTATTGATACACCTTTGACTTCTTCCAACCTTAAAGAAAGCTGCTGTACAGTACTTTCTTTGGTTTGTACAAACGTATCCACCTGATGTTTGTCGCTCCCTATTTTGGAGGCAAAAGCCGAATAAAATTCCTCAATTGTGAGTTCTGGCATATTAAATACTTTTTCAAACTTTATATTGGCAATCTCCAGAGCAACTTGATTATCCCCCACCGCGCCAGTTTTTCCTGTTGCAATAAAAGCAGGGTTGTTTTTCACAAGATCATGTACTTGTATATCCGAAGCATCACTTCCTTTAAAGTAACCGTTTAAACCGGCCGCCACCAAGAAGTTCGACGTATCTTCCGTAAAAGCAAATGTTTTAGGACTTTCCGTTGATATTTTTATGGAATTATCCGCAGCAATATAAGCCTGGATGTCACCACCGCCGCTATCACCGTCAACAGCAGAAATTTTTTGAATTATTGAGTTCATACTATCTGTTTCAGGATCAACCTCAATATCATAGGTATTTAACACATCACCGTTATCAGAGTAAACCTCAATCCTGAACGTTCCATTTTTAACGTCATAGGGAAGCTTGCCCGGATCTTCGCTGAATGTATACTCAGGATTAATAACACCGTTCGTGGATGTGATCTGTTGCAGTCTTGATAATCCTTGTCCGGTGCTATGAAGTCGGTTGGTGGATGATATAATTGTGGAAGCTAGATTGTTCAGATCCTTTTCATAACCCAGGACAACGTCATCACGGGATTTTAACTCAGCCGATAGAGATCCCGATGTTATTTTTTCGGTTATATTTGTAGTGGGTTCATTACCTGGGGATGCCCCCCAATATATGTCC
Organism: bacterium; assembly: GCA_041694215.1. Lineage (GTDB taxonomy): Bacteria > Chrysiogenota > Deferribacteres > Deferribacterales > Flexistipitaceae > Flexistipes. Next base: position 24,741 of record JASMTO010000121.1, on the reverse strand, counting down.
AGATGTCCGTTATTTTCCTTGTTTGCAACAGTATAAAGTTTATTGGCTTGGGATCCGTCAATGAGCATATTCCCAGCAGAATAAACATTTATTGTCCCGTTTTGGGTTTTCACAGTACTTATATTCATAATCTTTGATAGATCATTAAGCAAAAGCTCCCTCTTATCCCTTAAATCATTGGCATTATTACCGGAGCTTTCCACCCTTGCTATCTCTTTGTTTAAAGATGCGATATTGTTAATAATGTTGTTTGCCTCTTTTACCGATTCTTCAATATTTTTATCACTTTCACTTCTAATTTCCTCGAGGGCCCTGTAGCTTTCCTGCATTTTCTGAGTCAGTGTGGTTGTCTTTGCTATAAGGTCGAAACGCTTTACCATGGCTTCATCGGAGTTATCGGGGGCAGTATTGGCAAGCTCCTGCCAAGCGTTAAAATAGTTTTTTAATGCATCGCCCAACCCTGAACCCTGTTCTAGCTCGTTAAAATATATCTCAACCTGTTCTAATTTGGTCTGTAAGTTCTCCCAGTACGACAAAGAGGATTCCTCCTGTCTCAGGTTGCCAGCCAACATATCGTCATATATACGTTCAACACTTTCAACCGTTGCCCCTCTGCCGAAAACTCCCGATGCAACGTCATATGGTGGATTAGTTGTAATGTTAATCTTTTGTCTGGAATAACCTTCGGTGTTAACATTGGCTATATTATGGCCGGTTACATCTATACCCGCTTGTGAGGTATTAAGTCCGGAGACACCTGTTTGTAAGAGCCCAAAAATATTAGACATAACGGCCTCCTAGGCGCTCCTGCTGAAAGATGCTGTTTTTTTGGTTCCCATTCCTCCTGGCACATAAACGCTTGCTTCAAAAAGACCAATTTTTTCAAAAAAGTCGGAAATAAGCTTAAGATTTGTGTTATAGAGCATTTTTATTGACATATTTTCTGACTGTATCTCATTGGTTATATGAATCAGATCTCTTCTAAGAGTACTAAGCTTTTCTTTAACCTCGCTGTCTTCTATTTTTTCCACAAGTTCCCTGAGTGTCGAGGATTTGTGATTGGTGTCATGTTGAATTTTTTTCAATAACTTATTTCTAGCTTCATCCAAAAGCTTTTCTTTATAAAGTAATGTGTCTTTTGATTTGGCCAGCTCAATTGTCTTATCTATTTCCCAATTGGTAATGCTTTCCCTTTCATTTCTCAGAACATCCAGCATATTCTCATACAGTGCATACTGGGATTCTAATATAGTTATAAGGTCCTGGATTCTTTCCATTGCAGCCTCCATTGTCTGAATTAAGCGAAGGTGCTTTTCAAAAGAGATCGTCAATAGCTGCGTTTACCACTTTCTCAGCTACTTTCTCTCCACTGACGTTGTAAGTATTTGACTTGATTTGCTCACGAATTTCGCTTACCCTGTCCTGCCTTATCTCTGGAGAAGATTTAACAGCATCTTTAAGCTCTGCCACCTTTTTGGCTTCACTTGAAAGTACCAATTTGTCAGACTCGGATACTGCTTTACTTGCCTGGTTTTTAGCTTCCGCGTTATCCTTTTTGGCAGCTGTGTTTACTTTCTCGTAAGCAATGTTTATTTTGTCTTCAACTCTCATTTTACTCCTCCGTTTACAACAGGGTAATCGGTAAAATTCTAAAATACTTTAGCAAAAATTACAACCTTTATAGCTTTCCTTCGCTTTCTAATATATAAGCAATGTCTATGCCAATACATCTGCTTTATTTTCTTTGATATTTGAGTAAAATTTACTTTTTTTCTGATATGCATTTATTTCAGTAGGGAATTTTTTTCCCATTTCTTTACTGTCATCTGGTAGCTTTTTTTCAAGATAGTTAAACAGTATTTCCTTTAACCCGCCACTTGTGTTTTCTGCAGCTATTTCAGCAATTTTGCTGTCTAACATATTGGTAAATATCTCTTCGCCCTTAGATTTTTTTATAAGATCAGATTCTATTGAGCTGCTTCTACCTGCTTTTAATATCATGTGGTAAAAGAAGCTTTCAAACTGCGCACATAAATCTTTTAACCTTTCTCTTTTAGCCGTATTTGAGACTCTATTGCCCAAATTACTATTACTCTGAATATCCATTAGATTACCTCCAGCTCTCCGTGGAGAGCACCTGCTGCTTTTATAGATTGGAGTATAGCTATTAAATCTCTAGGAGATACCCCTATGGAATTCAGCGCTTTTACCAGATCACTGATTCTAACAGGCTCAGGAATGACCATCATTTTTCCTTCTTCCTCTTCAACATTTACATCCGTTTGCTGTGTGACAACTGTTTGCCCTCTGCTAAAAGGTGTCGGTTGACTGACATCTATATTGCTGCTCACTTTTATCGTTAAATTCCCATGTGAAATTGCTACTGTGCTCACTCTGACGTCTGATCCCATTACAATGGTACCTGTCCTCTCATCAATAACCACTTTAGCAAAATCTTCGGGGGTTATTTCCACTTTAAGCACTTTATCCAGAAATTCGTAATATCTGTTCCTAAATTCGGTCGGTATTGCTATTTCCAACGTGCTAGGGCTTGCTATTTCTGCAACATTTTCACTAAAAGTTTTATTAATTCTGTTTTTTGCATTTACAATATTCGAAATACTCATATTGTTAAAATTTAACGTTACATATGTCTGTTTCAGTTGATATGGTATTTCTTTTTCAATAATAGCTCCATTGGGTATTCGTCCCACTGTGGGGTGGTTTATGGTTGTATTTGTTCCTCCTGCCGACACATTCATCCCCCCAACAGTTATGGGCCCTTGGGCTACAGCATACACTTCACCATTAGGTGCTTTTAGCGGTGTTAAAAGAAGGGTCCCCCCTTCAAGACTTTCAGCATCACCTATGGAGGATATAGTCACGTCCATCTCTGATCCTGCCTTTGCAAAAGGGGGAAGGGTCGCTGTAACCATAACAGCTGCTACATTTTCAACCTTTACATCATCCTGATCTACAGTAACACCCATTCTTGCCAGCATGTTCACCAGAGATTGTTTGGTAAACTCGGTTCTGTCTTTATCTCCCGTTCCGTTCAATCCAACCACAAGCCCATAACCAATAAGCTGGTTTTCCCGAATACCTTCCACTCTAGCTACATTTTTCAGCTTTATTGCAGCAAAACTATTAGTGCTTATTATTAAAATAAAAATTATCAGCAATCTTTTCATCCCTTCCTCCTTCCCTAAAATGGCCACACCCAATCGATAACGTTGGATAGCCAGCCTTTTCTTGTGGCACTTGTTATTATACCGTTACCGCTGTAAGTTATCTGGGCATCTGCTATAGCTGTGGATGAAACAGTGTTGTTGACATCTATATCATCTGGTCTAACGAGCCCTTTTATCATGATGACCTGTTTTTCACCATTCACAATAATTTCTTTGTGCCCTTCAATAACAAGATTCCCAGAAGGTAGTACATTGACAACCCGCGCAGCTATTGTAGCTGTAACCGAGTCTGATTTTTGTATTTGACCATTCCCGTTAAAGCTATTGTTGGTGTCCGCCTGCACAGTAGGATCAAGCGGATTGCCCATTCCAAGAAAATTATTTATTCCAAAATTTTGGGGCAAACCAAAAACGTTAGTAAGTCCCGAATCGTAGGTGCTTGACTTTGAAGTACTTGTTGAGCTTGAATTGCTGGCAGAAGCTTGCTCGGCTATCTCAATGGTTATAATGTCTCCAACAGTTCTTGCTTTGTAATCAGGAAATAGTGCCGACGCATTACTTCTTGTATTCCATAAAGAGGGATTATTTCTTTGCTCACCAAGCATTTTATTGTATGCTTCAACTTCCTGCTTATAACTATCTTTGGGGATATCAGCTTCTACTTCAACCTTTTTTGAACAACCGATAAAAAGAAAGGATATTAATGCGAAAAAAAGAAAATATTTTTTTGCCATCTCAGCCTCCTGGTGATTTACTTATAAATGATTTAGCAAGAGATATACCAGAAGTTAATCAACAAACAATATTTTTATTATCAATATGTTATTGTAACTTTTCTATCGCCTACGTATTTCCCTGAAATGATTTTTCCTGACGATGTGTTTTTCACACGAACAATTTTTCCTATATATGCATGCTCTTGAAGGATTCCTTCTGTTGTAACCCGCAGGTTTTCTTCGTTAAAAATAATCTTGACTTTTTCCCCTTCGACAATATCCGGTTTGTCCATAACCATGCTTTTATCCAGTATTCTCCCAGCTGCTATGACTCTATTGCTGATATAATCTTCAGGATTCATAACTGGTTCGTCTCTAAGGTTTGTGATTTCAACGCTTTTACGTTCTATTTTATTTATAAAGGGCTTTTCCTTATATACACGATCAGTTGTAACATAAACGTTTTTATATCCTCTGATATATGCGTATACATTAAAATCACTTATTCCGTTATTTATCGTAAAATACATGGAGCCAAAAATGTCCTCAGGCAGTTTCAATGTGATATCTCCTTTTTCATTGGTGTATATATCTTCAGCTAAACGAATTTTTTCAATTTCAATATCAGTATCTGGATAACGTTTTTTTAACGATTTAAGCAGTATTTCTTCAAGTTTCTTATCATCCAGTCGTTTCCCTTTTCTCTGTATTGTAATACTGTCATGATATTTAAGATGCTCAGCGGGGATATTGTATTTTTGAGCCAAATGTCTTATTTTATATTTATGTAGATTGTAAGTTTCTCCATAGTCAAACCCGCACTTTATGGGTATTTCAATATTTACATTTGCTATATCGCTAACTTTAAGACAGTTACCATCTATTTTATAAATACTATCCGCAAACACATTGAAGCTACAAAATATTATCCAGATAAGGTTCAGTGTTATGAATTTCATAGATACCTACCTCTTGAGATTATTTACTATCTGCAGCATTTCATCTCCTGTTTGTATAGCTTTTGAATTAACTTCGTAAGCTCTTTGCCCTGTTATCATGTTCACCATAGATTCCACAATATTCACATTACTCATTTCCAAACCACCCTGAGCTAGAGTACCAAACCCATCCTCCCCCGGCACACCAGGTTGTGGATCCCCACTTGCTCCTGTTGGCAAAAATAAATTTTTACCTATTGCCCGCAACCCGCTAGGATTTATAAAACGTACCGTTTCAATTGCGCCGATTTCATCAGCCTCCTGTTCACCAGGCATGATTACCGACACTGTTCCATCCTCTCCAATAGCTACCTCTAGCGCATCTTCCGGTATATTTATCTCAGGCTCCAGAAGATACCCCTGAGAAGTTACGATATTGCCATCTGCATCAACTTTGAAGGCCCCATTTCTGGTATAAGCAATATTTCCATCCGGCAGCGTTATTTGAAAAAAACCGTCTCCCTCAATAGTAACATCCAGTTGATTGCCTGTTTGCTGAAAATTTCCTTGAGTAAATATCTTTTCTGTTGACACTACTCTTGTCCCCAGCCCTATCTGTATACCAGTGGGGTGATTTACACCTGTTGCAGTTACCGCTCCTGCCGGCCTTAGTTCCTGATACATGAGATCTTCAAAGTTTGTTCTGGATTTTTTAAATCCTACAGTGTTAACATTTGCCAAATTATTAGAAATATTATCCATATTAGTTTGTTGTGCTGTCATACCACTTGCTGCTGTCCATAACGACCTTAACATGATTACCTCCTATCCAAAATGTTTTAACTCAAGCGCCCTATTGTCGATGCTGCCTGTTGATTTAATTCATCCATTGTTTGAACAACCTTTTGATATGTTTCATAACCTCTTTGGGCTTCTATCATGGAAACCATTTCTTTCATCACGTTTATATTACTAGCCTCAACAGCCCCTTGAACAATCTGTGGGTTTTCAGCATCCACAGGCAACGTGTTGACAGCTACATAAAGATTACGTCCTGTTTTTTGCAAATTTTTTGTATCTTCAAATTCAGCAACATATATTTGATTCTGCATAATTCCGTTAACAAAGATTTCACCGTTTGGTGTTATGAAGAAATTCTCATCCGGTACCACTATCCCCTGGTCAGCCTCAGGATTTTGCCCCAAGACTCTAAAACCGTCCTGATTTACCAAAAATCCTTCATTGTCAACTTCAAAATTACCATCTCTTGTAAATCGGATACCATAAGGCGTATCTACTGCAAAAAACGTATTTTTACTTTCAAGGGCAAGATCCAGATCATTGCCTGTTTCCTTTAGCCCCCCCACACTGAAATCTGTGTAAATATCCTCCAGCTTTACCGTTGAATTGATTGTTTTGTTGTAAGTGGAGTCTCTTATAACATTTTCTGGGTATTCTCCGTCGACTTTCGGCCGGTAAAGGGAGAAAGTGGGGGAATCTTTTTTATAACCGTTTGTATTTGCATTTGCAAGGTTGTTGGTTATTACATCAACCCGCTTTTCCTGCATTAACATACCGCTTGTAGCAACATATAAACCGTTTAGCATTATGTATCCTCCTTTTTCTCAGGTGGAATATACAAATCCTCAAATGATTTGTTTAAGAGTTTTTCAAAACCCTTAATAGCAAGGTAGCCCACAGGTCTTGCGTTTTTGGTAGGGTAATAAAAGAAGTTTTTATCTGATGCAGAAACACATGTCACTTTGGTGTAAAATACCGCTATATCATCCGGTTTGAAAAATGTAATTGATACGTTGGAAAAATTTTCCCCATAGTTCCGGTTAAATGAATTTTCAATATTGATTGTAACGATTATATCCGCTTTGTCCGGAGAGTCTGTAATGCTCCCAAGCTTATTAAGTTTGATGAAATTTTCCATGGCACGTTTATATTCTGGGGAATAGACAGTTTTATCCACACTAGCTACCTTTGCCGGCATAATAAAATAGCTTTTACCCAAGGGAAGTTTTTCATAGTACTTAGCTGTATAATGTTTGTAATCAGCTTTTGTTTTGTCATATAATAAGGAAGAAAAATTAGAATTGGTTTCAACAAGAGCTGCAAAATATATAAATCCTGTGGAAGCATCCATCAGATCGCGGGTATCTTCCCACGTGGTCTGGATACCGCTACAACCGGTGAGAAAAACAAAAAGGACAAATGTAAGTAAAATTTTCCTCATTTTGGCCTCCTGTTGCACTAAAAGCAACAGGCATGCCAAAACGAGATTAAATCATAAAAAATTAAGCACTAGCGGTATCAGGTACAAATGTCCTTCCACTTAATTCTTTATCTATCATGAAAATACCGTTGCCTTTATCATCTACAAGTTTTAATTTGTCAATAATTTCAGAAACAGAAGACTCTTCTTCAACCTGTTCATTGACAAACCACTGTAAAAAAGCATTTGTAGCATGGTCCCTTTCTTCCAAAGCCAAATCCACAAGATTATAAATACTTTTTGTGATAAACTGTTCATGTTCTAAGGTTTTTTCAAAGATCTCTAAAGTGGACGCAAAATTTGTTTCCGGTTTATCAATGCTCATTAAGTTTATATTGCATCCCTGATCAAGGATATAGTTGTAGAATTTCATGGCGTGAAAAGTCTCCTCCTGGTATTGGACGTAAAACCAGTTGGCAAAACCTTTAAGGCCTTTTGATTCACTCCAGGCCGACATCCCCAAATAGAGATATGCAGAGTATAACTCCTTGTTTAACTGTCCATTCAGAGCCTCTGCCATTTTAGCGCTTATCATATAACACCTCCTTTATTGTTGACTGTTTTTATAACATACTTTATCTTTTATTTGTAGGATTTTCATAATTTATTGTAAAATTACTTGAATGAGGATATAATTATACTTGTGAAGGGTTTTTGCATATATGATATCTTAAACGAGGTTAAATATGGGCGTTAATCATGATATACTTTTGGAGGTCGGCACTAATGAGTTTGAAATAGTTGAATTTGTTATTAATGCTGACCGTAAACACTATTTTGGAATAAATGTTGCGAAAGTTCGTGAAATTATAAAATTGCCAAAAATTGTAAAAGTTCCGGATTCTCATCCTGCTGTTATTGGGACAGCCAATGTCAGACAAAAGGTTATCCCAATAATTAATCTTGGTTTTTGGCTTAATTTAAAGACTGATTTTGATGAGCATACAGCTAAAGTGATCGTAACATATTTCAATCACCAATATAATGGTTTTATTGTTGATGACATAACGAGAATACACCGCGTTACATGGGCAGATATAAAAGATTACTCGTCAATTTCCGATTTCAGACTTGCTGATTCTGTACTTGGGGTTGTGGATGTTAACAAGAGACTCGTGCAGCTGCTGGATTTTGAAAAAATTATAAGCGAAATAAATCCTAATGACAGTATGGAAAATGTTGAAGTGGATACGTCAAAATTTACCGAAAGACAGAACAAACTGGTTTTTCTTGCTGAGGATTCAAATGTTATTAGAAAGCTTTTGAAAAACAATATTGAACAATCCGGCTACAAGATTAAAGTGTTTGAAAATGGAAAAAATTTATTAGATGCATTGGATAAGGAAACGCCGAATCTTATCTTAACAGATCTAGAAATGCCTGTTGCAGATGGGACTTTTCTTATAAAAAAGGTGAGGGAAAATGAAAGAATCCAGGATTTGCCTATTATAGTATTTTCTTCGTTAGCAAGTGAGGAAAATGAAAAAAAGGTTGCTGGTATTGGAGCAAATGACTTTATCAGCAAGCCGGATCTAGGGATAGTAATTTCCACTATTGATAAATATTTACTGGAGGGATAGGTTTTATGAAAAGACTTTTGTTATTATTTGGTGTTATTATCTTGGCAACTGCTTGTGCACCTAAAAATAATGCACTAAACCAAAGCATAAGTGATATGAACGAAGAGATCATTGATCTGCAGAAAACCGTTGCCAATCTTAAAATGGAAAATGATGAGCTTGACCGAAAAATTGCCGTGAACAAAGAAAATATCAATATTAATTCAGAGGCTATATCTGATATAAATAATGATGTGACGTATTTGACCAACGAAGTCTCTATAATTAAAGAGCGATTAAAAAGCGGCACTGCTTCTGCTCCTGAAAGCGCAAGTGGTAACAATGGGCAGTCAGAGGGCACAAAAAGTTCCGAAGATAATAGTAATCAGATCATAATAATTGAAGATGACTTTTCAGACAAGGCAAGTTTTTATAGCTATGCATACGAACTTTATAAATCAGGGAAATTTTATGAAGCCAGGCAAAAATTTAATGAGTTTTTGGCCCTGTATCCCAATGATGATTTGGCTGACAATGCTAAATATTGGATTGCAGAGACATATTATTCTCAAAATGAGTATAAAGAATGTATCGCCACATTGGAAGAGTTATTGGATAAGTATCCTGATGGCAACAAAGTACCAGCTGCTTACCTTAAAATGGGATTAGCCTATCACGAGCTGGGTGAGGTAAACCGTGCGGTGGAAACACTTAAAGAACTGGAGAACAAATTTCCTGCCTCTGATGAAGCTGGCAGGGCTGTTGAGTTTTTAGCAAGATGGGAGTAAACAATGTTAAGACTAATCTTTTTGTTTTGTTTTATCTTTACTTTTAGTAATGTTTATGGTGAAGAAAGTTATACAATAAAAAAGGGTGACACATTGTGGGACATTTCAGGTAAATTTTATAAGGATAATTTTAAATGGCCCATTATTTGGAAGTATAACACCAGAATTGATAATCCAGATTTAATATTTCCGAAAAATAAATTAGCTATCCCTATTATTAACAATGGAGAAACCTTTTCTCTCGGTAGTGATGAAGAGGTAATGAAACTGTCTTCCGGTGAAAATTTTTCAGTAAATCCAACTGAATCAAACTTGGAAAAGTATGCTTATGGATCCCATCTGTCTTTCTATAATGTAGACTTTGAGCGGATCAATAATTTAGAACTTGTCATGAAATCTTCCCCTCCGTTTAGAGTAGTATCCACTGAGGCATCCAAAACGTATGTGGCTGTAAATGATACTGTAAGAATTGACGCAACAAGTGAAGATATTAAAAAAGGTAAATCTGTATTTATTTATACAAAAATAAAAGATTCCAGGTGGGGGACAATTTTTAAAACAGCTGGTATAGGGGAAGTTATTGAAACGGATTTGCAAAGCTCACTTGTAAAAATTACAAAGTCTTTTGAATCTATCCAAAGGGGATTTTATGCGGATAAGTACAAAGACTATTCGTTTCCAAAACCTTCCGCCTACAGGGAGGTAAATTCTGATATCGCCGGTAAAATACTGTATATGACAAATGATATGCGCGTTTCGGGCGAAGGATACAGATGCATAATAAACTTAGGTAAAAAGAATAATGTAAAAAACGGCGATGTACTTAAAATTTATCGTCAAGTAAAAGAGAATGGTTATGTGAGGAATGAACATATAGGCACTATTCAAGTAATATATGCCGGTAGTGAAACAGCCACTGCTCTTATTATAGACAGTAAAATGGAAATTTCAAAGGGTGATAGTGTCCTACTCCACAAAGTTGCTGTCAGGTAGTTAAAAAACGTTGACATCATACCCGCTCCGAGCTTAGTTTAACGTTCAGAAAAAAAGTAAATAGGGAAGAGAATGCAAGATAAGAGAGCTTTGAATAGTCTCAAAGCTCTCAAGCTGTGAAAGCAGATTGCTGCTCAATGGTTTGTTGTTATATTCCTAAAATATTATATCCACTATCCACGTAAATAACCTGACCGGTAACGCCATTCGATAAATTACTACTTAAATATAGTGCAGTATTAGCAACATCTTCAGCTGTAACATTTCTTTTTAACGGCGAACGTTCTTCAATCTGGGCAAGTATTGTTTTGAATCCCGATATTCCGCTTGCAGCCAATGTTTTTATGGGACCGGCTGAAATAGCATTAACCTTTATCCCTTTTTCTCCCAAATCGCTGGCCAAATACCTGACAGATGACTCTAAAGCCGCTTTAGCCACACCCATTACATTATAATTCTGAACAACTTTCACTGAACCGTAGTAAGTCATAGCCATAATGCTTGATCCCTCTCCCATTAACGGCTCTGCATGTTTGGCAAGTCTCACCAAAGAATAAGCACTCACATCCATAGCTATTTTAAAACCTTCTCTGCTCGTATCTATAAATCTGCCCTTTAAATCCTCTGCTGGAGCATAGGCAACAGCATGCACCAATATATCAATGTTACCAAATTGTTCCCTGGTGATTTCAAATGTATTTTTGATATCTTCATCATTTGTAACATCGCATTTTACACAAAAAGCCCCACCTAATTCTTCCGATATCGGCTCAACCCTTCTTTGCAACTTTTCTCCTGCGTACGTAAATCCCAATTCAACCCCATTTTCCTTTAATTTTTTAGCTATGGAGTATGCTATCGATTTTTGGTTTGCAACGCCAAAAATAAGTGCCTTCTTGCTTTTTAAATCCATGAAAACCTCCTTTTTGTACTATACATATTTATTTATGTCGCTTATGTAATTCACTCTGATTATTTCACCTTTAAATTTTATATTGCAATCAGGCAGAAAAACAGTTTTTAACCCGAATTTTTCAGCTTCCTTTATCCTGCTTTCAATGTTTGCAGGTGCTCTCACCTCACCTGTAAGCCCCACTTCCCCCAAAAAAAGGGCATTTGCCGGAGGCTTTGTGTCATTAAAAGAAGAGATAAGACATGCGCAAACTGCTAAATCAGCAGATGTTTCATTAATCTTGAGACCTCCTGCAATATTCAGGAAAACGTCTGCACCGGCCAAGTTAATCCCACATCTTTTCTCCACAATTGCAAGCAGCATTTGCAGTCTGTTTAAGTCAAACCCGTTAGCATTTCGTTTGGGGAAATTAAAATATGTGCTGCTCACCAAAGCCTGCACTTCCACCAAAAATGCTCTGGTACCTTCCATTACCGAGGTTAAAACTTTCCCTGCAGTATTCTCAGTATCCTCTAAAAATTCAAAACCGCTTATTTCCACCAACCCTTCATTTCTCATTTCAAACAGACCCACTTCGTTTGTGGATCCAAAACGATTTTTCACCGCCCTTAATATTCTTATCCCTTTTGAATAATCCCCTTCAAAGTAAAGAACTGTATCCACAAGGTGTTCCAGGATTTTTGGACCTGCAATAGCACCTTCTTTGGTTACCTGACCCACTATAAAAACAGTTAATCCTGAAGATTTTGCATACTCTACTAATTTGTAAGTAATATACTTTACCTGACTCACTGTGCCTGCCGGAGATTTCAAATCAGTGGATGCTATTGTTTGTACAGAGTCCAAAACCAAAAAATCATATTTTTCTGTATTTATAATACTTTCAACATCGTCAAAATTTGTGGTGCTCATAATATCAAGATCCAGATTTGAAAGATTGAGCCTGTTTGCTCTCATTTTTATTTGAGGTCTTGATTCTTCAGAGGAGACATAAAGGACTTTTTTATCATGTTCGGAAAAAATCGAGGCAACTTGCAGCATAATGGTGGATTTACCAACACCAGGTTCCCCACCAACCAAAATAACGGATCCTTTTACACACCCTCCACCTAAAACCTGGTCTAATTCTGAAATACCAGTGGAAACCCTGTCCACATCGATGCCACCGACATCTCTCAGTTTGACAATATCTACATGCTTCGCCTTTTTTGTGGACTTTTCATCCGTTTCAGGAAACTTTTCCTCCATGCTGTTCCAGCTGCCGCATTCCGGACAGCGCCCCGACCATTTAGGGCTCAAATATCCGCATTGATTGCATATATAGTTTCTTTTTGGTTTAGCCATAATATTATTTATACCTTTGAGATAACAAGTTTGTACAGTTAAAAAAGCAGTTTAGATATTAATCATTATTTTGCAGTAAATCATCAACTGTAATTTGATAATTTCCGCTATCACCACGCATAGTAGGGCTAAAGCCAAGGTGCTTGTAAGCTCTGGATGTCGCCACCCTTCCTCTGGGGGTTTTTTTTATAAAACCGCAATAAATAAGAAAAGGCTCTATGACATCTTCCAGAGTATCCCTCTCTTCAGATAATGTTGCCGCTATTGTGTCTACGCCCACCGGACCGCCATCATATTTCTTTATTATCGATTCTAAATATCTCCTGTCTGAAATATCAAGCCCCAAGTTGTCAATTTCCAAACGATCCAAACCGTGTGCAGCAATCTCTTTCTCTATTATCCCATTATTGTAAACATCGGCAAAATCTCTTATCCGTCGTAAAATCCTATGGGCCACTCTCGGTGTGCCTCGGCAACGTTTGGCAATTTCTTCGGCTGCATCAGAGACTATTTTAATCTCCATTACTTCACATGCCCGTTTTATTATGTCAGTAAGCTCGCTATTGTCATAAAATTCCAACCTAAAAATCATTCCAAATCTATCCCTTAAAGGGGAAGTTAGTAAACCCATTCTTGTGGTGGCACCAATTAAAGTGAATCTTTCCAGATCTATCTTGATTGTTCTTGCTGCTGGCCCCTGACCAATAATAATGTCAAGTTGAAAATCCTCCATTGCAGGATATAAAATCTCTTCCACACTGGAATGAAGCCTATGTATTTCATCAATAAAGAGGACATCCCCTTCTGTAAGGTTTGTTAAAACAGCTGCCAAATCACCTGGTTTTTCTATTACAGGACCACTTGTGGCTTTTATGTTGACACCGAGCTCATTTGCAATAATTGTAGCTAGTGTGGTTTTGCCCAATCCGGGAGGGCCATAAAAAAGGCAGTGATCCAGACTTTCATTTCTATTTTTTGCCGCTTCCAAAAAAACCTTAAGATTTCCCTTTATCTTCGATTGTCCTATATATTCATCAAGCAGTTTTGGTCTGATTGATTGGGATGTAATATCTTCATTAAGTTTATCTTTTGAAAAAACTTCATTTTTATATGAAGTTGATATGTTTTTTTCTTTATCATCTTTGGGTTTTTCGTGACTCATTGCTACCCCTATGTTCAGTTGTAAATTTATTGACATTTTTTAAATAAAATACCAATAAACAAAAGAAATTGCAATGTTCTAATTTTTGACATTTTCCTATAGCAAATCGGCACAAAGAAAATTTGAATTTTTCGTAAAAAAAGAATAAAGTAAAAGCAGAAAACTCAAGGTGCCATAAAATGCTGCATTTGCTAAACATTGTTTCTCCTATCTTTATTGTTTTGGGGTTAGGTAAAATTTTGTCGATGCTTGATTTGATATGTCAAGATTTTATCAATTCAGCAAATAAACTTATCTTCTATGTGTTGCTACCGGCTCTCTTATTTTATAAAATTTCCCAGGCACAGATATACACCTTTTTTAATCTTAAACTATTTATTGTAATGTGTACTTCGGTAATCGGGATATTTATTTTTAGTTTTCTGATTGGAAGAGCACTTAAGATAAACAAAAAACAGTTAGGCACTTTCGCCATGAATAATTTCAGAGCAAATTATGCTTATATGGGTCTTCCTGTAAGTTATTACGCATTTGGGGATAAAGGGCTCATGATAGCAAGTTTGCTAATGGCCTTTATTGTACCACTGGTAAATCTTCTGTCCATTGTTTCACTTTCACTAGGTTCAACTACAAAAATAAGTTCAAGGGTATTTATAAAAAATACACTATTTAATCCTTTAGCTATTGCATGTATTTTGGGTATTATTTTTTCCTTGTTGCAGGTTGAGCTATATCAATTTATAGGAGAAACACTAAATTTGCTGACTGGAGTTACGTTGCCTTTGGCACTATTATGTATTGGGGCAACAATGAGGCGGGAAATGGTAAAAGGTAACAAAATGCTGCTGGCAAATACATTGTTAATAAAGCTTATCTTAATGCCCCTTATCGCTTTTGCTGCCCTAAAATTGCTTGACGGCAACTTGAATCTATCGGATAAAGTCCTGGTTATAATGCTGGCTTCACCTGCGGCAACTGTTAACTATGTTTTAGCTTCAGCAATGAAAGGAGATCCGGATGTGGCAAGCGGCGGTATTATTTTGACAACAGTTTTTTCACTTTTCACATATATCACGTGGTTGTGGTTTTTACTCTAAGTACACACAGAGGCGGCAAACTTGCTAAAAACAGCCTTTTCCAGAACATGCGGTTGATTGCACCATTTTTTCAACATAGAGGTTAAAGCTGTAAGATAATCTTTTATGGTTAGACAATAGATTTAAGCTCGGATGGCCGCCAAAATAAAAGTATTTGATCTGTACTTTGTAATGATATATAAACGTTAGAAAATTTAATTTTAAGGAGTTAGCTCATGATACCTGTAATTTCAATAGTAGGATCTTCTGACTGCGGTAAAACCACATTGCTCGAAAATCTCATCCAAGAACTCTCTGGCAGAGGTTACAAAGTTGGGACAATCAAACACGATGTTCACGGTTTTGAGGTGGACAAAGAGGGGAAAGATACGTACAGACATAAAAAGGCAGGTGCTCACTCTGTCCTTATTTCATCCCCATGGAAATATGCATTGATTTCTGATGTTGATAGGGAAAAAAGCCTGGATGAAATAATATCCTTCATGCCTCTTGAGCTGGATATTATTTTAACAGAAGGCTTTAAAAGCGGCGATAAACCCAAAATAGAGATTTTTAGGAAAAACCATTCTACAGAAATTTTATGCAAAAATGATCCCACATTAGTAGCTGTAGCCACTAACGATAAAACAAACGAAAATTTAAATGATATTAAAAACTTACTTGATCTTGACAACTGTAAAGAAATTGCAGATTTTATTGAAAAACATTACATCACTAAAAATAGCAGCAATATCACCCTTACAGTAAATGGAGAACGGATTAAGCTAAACCAGTTTGCAAGAGATATCATCGCCTCAACACTTAAAGGATTAATTTCCCAGTTAAAAGGCTGCGAAGACCCAAAAACAATAGATATAAAAATTAAGGAAAAATGAACAAGCTAACAGACTTATGGCTGGCACAAAGCTTAGTAATGGAAAAAGTCTTTTCACCTTTACCCGAAACAGTCAGCGTGGAACAGGCAATGGGACGTATACTTGCTAAGGATATATATAGTCCCGTTGATTTGCCACACTTTAACCGTTCTAAAATGGATGGATATTGTATAAATAGTGAAAAGTCCGACTTTAGCAAACCTTTCACTGTAATTGACGAAATTTCTGCTGCTGATATCTATGGAAAACAACTCAATGCCAATGAAGCGGTAAAGGTTTCCACCGGCTCACGTGTCCCTGAAAATGCCACATCCGTTGTACCTGTTGAAAACAGCAGGAAAAACGGGGAAAAGATTTTTCTTCAGAAGCAAAACAAAAATTTTATAGATCCAAAAGGCGGCAAAATAAAGAAACAATCAAAAATATTCAGCAAACAACATACACTTGATCACAGAGATCTAGAGCTTCTTGCCTCTTTACGTGTTAATCATATAGATGTCTACATGCTACCAAGAATAGCTGTTATTTCAACAGGAGGTGAAATAACAAATCTTTTCCATAGTAGTGACTCCATAGTAAATAGTAACTTTTATATGCTCACTTCACTTTTAAATAAATTTCACATCCCACACAACTATTTAGGAATAATCCCCGATGACAAGCAAAAAATAAAAGAATCTCTGGATGTAGCCTCCTGTAAATATGATATTATAACAACATTTGGTGGCACCGGCTTTTCGCGATTTGATCTGCTGACAAGCGCTATCGAAGAGCTTGGTGGCAGCATACTAATTAATGGTGTCAACGCCAGTCCGGGCAAAACATTTAAATTTGCAATGCTATCTGGCAAGCCAGTATTTATCTTTCCAGGGACACCGGAATCGGCAACGGCATGCGCAGAATTTTTTCTTATTCCCTACATCAAAAATATATTTCATAAAAATGCACAAGAGTTTTATTTTCAGGAAACGACTGTTCGCTTCACCCTGAAAAAGAAAAAAGGTTTTTATAAGATAGTACCGGGATACACCTTTTTAGAAGGGGATAAAGTAATATCAGTAGATAGATATTCAGAAGATTTTTCCGGGACATTCCCGGCATTCAGAAGTATAACTATTATAGAAAAAGACACAGAAATTTTAAACAATGGTGATATATGCGACTCACTACTAAGCTACTATTTATAATCACTTTTTTATTTATTTTTTCACAATCACATGCAAGCAACAGGATAACACCGGTAGTTACAGCAATCGAAAAAACTGAAGGTAGTGTAGTAAACATACGCACAGAAAAGATAGTTGCCCAGCGATATAACCCTTTTTTCAATGATCCTTTCTTTAATGATTTTTTTGGTTTTAACAGAACTTATAAAACACATAGTTTAGGTTCCGGCTTTTTTGTTAAAGAGGGCGGGGTGGTGGTTACCAATTACCACGTTACCGAAGCAGCCAGCGAAATACTTGTTATATTGCAAAATGGTAAGCAATATAAGGCTGATGTTATTGGCAAAGACAAGCTTTTAGACATTGCCATTTTGAAAATTAAAAGCCAGGAAGCATTTCCGGTGGCAAAACTGGGAGACAGTGACAATCTTTATTTAGGTGAAACAATTATAGCTATGGGCAATCCTTTTGGACTTAACAGCTCTGTTACAACCGGAGTGATAAGCTCCACAAATAGAATCCTGAAAATAAATGATGGTCTCGGATTTTTTATCCAGACAGATGCATTGATTAATCCGGGTAATAGCGGAGGACCTCTTATAAACCTTGATGGTGAGGTCATTGGTATAAATACTGCAATATATAAGGATGCCCAAGGGATAGGTTTTTCTATACCCATAAACATATTAAAGCGAACACTTAGTGAATTTCTCAATTATGGTAAGATACGCAAAAGTTATGCAGGCTTTTACACTGAAGAATCAAAAGATGGATTGAAAATCTCCGGGGTAGAAAAAGACTCCCCAGCATCAAAATCCGGCCTTAAAAAAAATGATATTATTACCAAAATAAATGGTATCCCTGTAGCTTCGCAAGATGCCATGAAATATTTAATCAGAACATATCCTCCTGGCTCAGAAATAAATATTGGCATCATAAGAAAAAATGAGAATGTACAGAAAATGCTAAAACTTACAACATTTCCGGATAACTATGGGCTGACATTTCTCAGAAAGAAATTCGGACTTGCTTTCACAGATACCACATCCCTTATAACAGTAACCCAAAGTTCTATACCTTCTTATATCAAAAAAAACGATATCTTAATCGCCGTAAATGGTGAGGAGATAAACAACCTCAGGGAATTGGATAAGCAAATTATAGATAATATAGGCGAAAACATCACTTTTACATTATACCGGGGAAGCACCACATTCCAGATAACATTAAGACTTTAAATTTATTATATTACCAAGCATTTCATCTTTTGTTTGGATGCTTTTGGTATTGGCCTGGAAATACCTCAAGTTCACCATTTGATCTACTATTTCCTTAGCCGCATCCACATTGGACGCCTCCAAGAAACCTGGCATTATTTCATAACTATCATCCGGAAGTACTTTTCCATACTCATCAAAAACATTTATTTTGCCTGCATAATTGCCCTTTGAAAAAACATCGCCATTTTTAGCCACAGAAATGCCTTCCCCAGGATTTTCCAATAATATATTACCTTTTGCGTCCACAATATTACCATCAGCATCCCTCAAAAAATGCCCATTTCTCGTAAAAATATCTTCACCACCAAAATCCAATCTGAAATATCCTTTACCATTTATTGCCAAATCAAGAGGATTACCAGTGTTTATAAAATAGCTTTTGGAAGTATCCGTTTCAACACCGGCAACTTTTACTCCGCCTTCCGATAACTCTGCCAGATAAGTAATTTTTGCTTTGTAACCATTTGTATTTATATTTGCAATATTATTGGCAGTAACATTCTGCCTCTGATTTGCAGCATTTAATGCACTCAGCGCTGTAGATAATCCTTGAATCATATGCACTCCTGAGTATAATATTAAAAAAAATGCAAATAAATCAAGTGGAGATCAAAAAATGAAGATAACAGATGATTTTCTTTACAAAACCATCAAAGAGGCCAAAAATATTGCTATAGTGGGGGCATCCACAAACCCGGAAAGAGCCAGTAACGGGATAATGAAATTTTTGCAAAAAAACGGGTACAAATGTTTTCCGGTTAATCCTAAGGAAGACGAAATTCTTGGCGAAAAAGTGTACAGAAATTTGTCAGATATACCAGAGCACATTGATATTGTGGATGTATTTAGAAAAAGTGAAGCTGTCCCGCCGATTGTCGAAGAGGCTGTGGCAATAAATGCAGGCTTTATTTGGCTACAAGAGCATGTTTATTCTGAAGAAGCCAGAGAAATTGCAGAGAGAAATAATATCCCTATTGTTATGGATGTGTGTATTTTTAAGGAAATTTTAAGGTTAAAAGTTTTAAACTAACAAACCACTAAGAGTCCTTGCATAAATTTAACTACAAACAAATAACTATGGAGTTTTAAATGTCCAAAACCTACTTAGTCCTAGAAGATGGAACAGTTTTTGAAGGTGAGTCCTTTGGAGCAAAAGGAGAAATAATAGGTGAAGTGGTTTTCAATACTACCATGACCGGCTATCAGGAAATACTCACTGATCCTTCATACTACGGACAAATGGTGGCAATGACCTATCCTCTCATTGGCAATTACGGTATAAACGAACAGGACTTTGAATCAGCGAAACCCCAGGTCTCAGCCTTTATTGTAAAAGAATATTCCAAAGTATTTTCTAACTACAGAGCAAGTATGAGTCTCGGTGAATTCATGGAGAAATACGGGGTTGTGGGGATTACTGGTGTGGATACGAGGAAGCTTGTCAGACATATAAGAGAAAAAGGATCGATGAATGCTATTGTTTCATCGATGACAAATGATATTACTTATCTGCAAGACAAGGTGGCTGCTTCCGAATCCATTGAAGGCAAAGATCTTGTCCAATATGTCACATGCAGCAAACCGTATACATGGACGCAGGGAAGCTGGAATATAGAGAATAATGATTTCAATTACCCATCTATACATGATGATTTGCATATTGTTGCCGTTGATTATGGGATCAAACAAAACATATTGAGGTATTTTGTGGAAAACGGGGCAAAAGTAACCGTTGTCCCGGCACAAACAACGTTTAGTAACATCGTCAAACTGAAACCTGATGGTATCTTTTTATCAAACGGGCCGGGAGATCCTGAGCCTTTAGTATACGCCCACGAGCTCGCCAAAAACCTAGTGGATAACAATTACCCGGTCTTTGGTATTTGCCTGGGAAATCAAATACTTTCTATAGCGTTGGGGGGTAAAACGTACAAACTAAAGTTTGGACACCATGGCGGCAATCACCCTGTAAAAGATTTGTCTACTGGAAAAGTGGAAATCACCGCCCAAAACCATTGTTTTGCAGCGAGCATGGAATCATTGAAAGGGAAAGTGGAAATCACGCATATTAATCTAAATGATAACACAGTTGAGGGGATAAAGGTAAAAGATAAACCGGTATTTGCTGTACAATACCATCCGGAAAACGGCCCCGGACCTCACGATGCCACTTATCTTTTTGACAGATTTCTTACGTTGGTAAAAAACAATCAAAATGCTAAAGTATCTGGCATTTAGCCTCATAATAATCGCGTTTATACTGACTTTTGCACTCGGAGTGTGGGTTTATAAATGCGAAAAATTTTTAAAAACTAATTATGTAACACTTGAAGTAAAAATAGAAAAAGGGGAACAATATAATCAAACCTACAAAAAAATCTTTGGCTATTTAAACACACCCCCTTTTTTAAAAGAATATCTGAAATATGTATACAATTTTTCAAAAGAACGAAAGTTTGGAAATTACCGCGTAGATGATTTACCGCTGATTGAACTAGTAAAAAGGATAAACAAGGGGATTCAATACAATATTAAAGTGACGATCCCGGAAGGATACAATATCTTTGATATTGCCTCAAAATTGGACTCCTTAAAAATCACGGATTATGAAACATTTTTGGACTATGTGAGGGATCCAGCATTTGTTGCAAAAATAACAGGGGAAAAACTACCATCACTGGAAGGTTTTCTATACCCGGATACATACTTCCTACCGGAAAATTCTGAGGTGGAAGAGATTGTATCACTGATGTACAATAATTTTCTGAAAAATAAACCTGCCAATTTTGACAAGAATGTAAGAAATCTCGGACTTAGCCCCTATGAGGGGCTTATTTTGGCCTCAATTGTGCAAAAAGAGACGTTTATAGAAGAAGAATATCCTGTGATCGCTTCTGTCTTTTTCAACAGACTGAAAAAAGGTATGAGATTACAATCCGATCCCACCACAATTTACGGGATCTATGCCAATTTCAGTGGAAACCTCCAAAAAAAACACTTGCAAGATCCTGATAATGTTTATAATACATACAAACACAACAGTCTTCCGCCGACACCAATATGTTCGCCATCCAAAAAAGCAATGGCAGGGGTTATGAACCCTGCAAACACTGATTATCTATACTTCGTGGCAACAGATAACGGAACCCACGCTTTCAGTAAAACGTATAGTGAACATCAGCAAAAAGTTATTCGCTATCAAAAATGACTTATTTTTCGCACTTATAAAAAAGTTGAGAAATTGCTTCCCTATTCAGTAATGGAGAAGTAGAGGAGTGGAGAAGTAGAAGAGTAGTACACTGTTGAATCCAACTTCAACGAGCTGCCTTCGATAGCTTTGTTTGTGCAAATTGCATTGGAAAATATTTATGCCACTAGCATCGGTCGAAGGCCAATAAATTTGTGTACATAATAAAAAATGGGGTGACGCCAGCAGAACTTTAGGTTACATGTTAGAGCATATTATGTTATAATAATTTATGACATTTGGAGAGAAAAACTATCAGCACTTTTTCTTAAACATATTAGAGGAATCTAACAAAAAAAATATCAGTCACCCTGCAGAGATTTCTCTAAACGAAGTTTTAACAGAAGCAGACAATATTATTGAGAGTGCTGCTGAAGATCAATATTTATCAGATATTGACTGTAGCAAAGGTTGCGGCTATTGCAGCATATTAAACATACCTGTCCTCCCACCGGAATCGTGGAATATTGTATCATTTGTCAGAAAAAATTTTAATAGGGACCAATTTTTAGCATTAATAAATAAGATACACGAAAATGCTTTTAAGATTAAATATCTTGACGACGATGACCGAATTGCGTGTAATGTCCAATGTATTTTTCTGGATTCAGAAAAAAGTTGCTCAATATATCCAGTAAGGCCTGTGTTATGCCGTTCAGTAACCTCCCACAGCAGAGATGATTGTAAAAGAGCACTGGAAAGTGTTTTTACTGGGGAGTATCATACTGTGTTAATGAACACTTTTGTGAGAAATTTGTATAATGATCTTTTCATCGCTATCACATCTTTCTTGGAAAGTCATGGGTTAAATAGTAAAAGTGAAGAAATAACGCAGGCGGTAAAAAGCATTCTTATTCCAAGCTCTTAATCAGGTATTTTCCTTTTGAATCTCTTGGTAAGCTTCTGTTATCAGCCTCATTAAAGGTTCATAAGTATTTACTGTCAGAGTGATCCCTTTTTTTGTAGGCTTATATTCATCATTATTTTTGTCAAGGTAATATATTCTTACATCTACAAATTTTTTCCCTTTGAATTCTTTTGCTTCAACAATGAATTTTTCCGTATTATTCTTTTGGACTTCCCCTATAATAGCCATAATGCCTCCTTAATTAAAGATAATTTTGCTGTTCAAAGAAAAAACAATCTTTTATATCATATTTGCTCCCGTTGTCAGTTACAATATATTTTGATCCATCTGATCTGTTATATTTTATGATAAAATCTTCACCGATGAGTTTATGACTATGTTTTTGAGAATCAACGCAGATAACTATGGCTGAAGGATCAGGCTGTATAATCTCATATTCCTCACTATTCTCATCAAAAAAGGAAGCAAAGAAACTAAATACTGCCACAACAAAAAAAACAACAATCCCCCAAAAGAAACTGAATGTCAAAAAAATAAAAAGCAATATGAAAATTATAAAAACAGCAAAAATGATTAAGAAATTACCCATCTACTCATCCAATGACTTGATAAATGTAAGTGGTGTACCGCAACATTTACACTTATAATAAAATTTATTTCCCGACTTTTGTGCCCTGTTATGCCTTATGGCGCTCAATTGATGTTCACTGCATTGGCATCTATATAGAAAGTAACTCATTTTTCTTACATATGTTTTGCTAATATCCAAACTGTGGGTGCGCCTTGGAGCCACGCCTAACTTTGACATTACATATTTCCAGGTTTTGCCATGTGGGGAATGCTTGTTACCGCACTTACTATCAATTGCATATGCGATTAAATGGGCATATTCGTGTACAAGGATTTCATTGACCATTATTTCAGGATATTGCTTATAAAAATCATAGTTAAGCCTGATAATGCCTTTATTTATGTCGGCCTTTCCGGCTGAAAGCCCCTGCAAATCTAACTTAACCTCACAATCCAGGCTAAAACCAAACCATTTTGAAGCCTGACATTGCAGATGGTTGAGCTTTTCATCTAGTTCCATACATCCCTGCATTTAATAATGTACTCGATTACTATCACCCAGATTAAAAAAACACAGCCAGGTTTTTACAAATTGATAGTATGTAAATTTTATGTTATCTAATACAAATTAGTGCACACTGCAATTATAAAATTGGAAAGAGAAGGGTATATGAAGACACTTGCAACAAATAGAAAAGCTTACCATGACTATGAAATTCTTGAGACATTTGAAGCTGGTATTGCTTTGCAGGGCTCTGAAGTCAAATCGGCAAAAAATGGGAAAATCAATCTAAAAGACAGCCATGTTATATTCAAAAATGGCGAAGCTTTTCTTATAAACTGCCATATCTCCCCATACAGCCATGCAAATATTGTAAATCATGATCCTACAAGGACACGAAAGTTGCTACTACATAAGCGAGAGATAAACAAATTAATGGGAAAGACAAACGAAAAGGGGTTGACGGTAATTCCACTAAAATTTTACTTGAAAAATAATCTTGTAAAATTGGAAATAGCTTTGGCAAAAGGTAAAAAATTGCATGATAAAAGGGAAACAATCAAGCGCAAAGATATGGAAAGGGAGATTAACAGGGATTTGAAAAATAAGTATAAGATAAGGTAGTTGGAAGTATTTAGAGGTAGTTGGAGGTAGTTAAGGTAGTTGAGGTAGTTAAAGTTGTTGAGTGTATAAAATGGCACTTACACAAAATTATTTACAGGGTTAATACCAATCACTCTTCCACTACTCTACTCTTCCAATATCCAGGTTATGGGTTATGGGTTTTGGGGCATAGGTGATAGGTTTTAGGTGTTGGGTTATGGGTTTTGGGTGTTGGGTGATAGGTCATAGGTTATGGGTTATGGGTAGAGGTAGAGGAGTGGAATAGTTAGCGTTGAACGTTGAACCTTGAACATTGAACGTTGAACTAAAAAACCCCTTGCAATTTATCAAAATTTAAATATGTTTACTACCCTAAGGATGTTTGACATTAAGGTTTTCGTCGCCTTTTACCCTTATAAAGGGGGTGAAATGGTTTCGACGGGGAGTGTAGGCTTAAGGAGCATGCCGAGGTTCGGTACCTCGTAAAACAGCCGAAACATAAATAACTGCAAACGACGAATTTGCACTCGCTGCTGCGTAGATAGCAGCGACGTCCTTGCAAAGTTTGCCTGTGACTTTGCAAAGGGCGCCAACCCAGCAGGCTGGCTCACTTTGACGCCTCTAAAAAGTGAGTGAGATTTAAGAGGC
>JASMTO010000120.1:0-8226 GCA_041694215.1 bacterium | reverse complement strand
AACTGCAAAAAGCTCGGTTTTGCAGCAGATAAAAGAAGCCGGGGAGTTTCTAAATTGAAAAGGTCTGTTTTACTAATATTAATTTTGCTGTCGGTTTTTGGCTGCGGTAAAAAAACACAGCCTGTTTCAAAGGATTCTTTCAATCTTCCTGTCCCTGCTGAGCGTTCGGTTAACATAACGGAAAAAGGCGTAGAAATAGTAAATGTATCTGATAAATATGTGATGTTTGCAGAGAGAGCCGGTTACGATGATAAGGGATGTTTGCAGAAATTTATATTTTTAGCCCGTTTAAAGCCGAAAGAATCTTTTTCGGATAAAGGTGTGAAGCAGCCTAACAGATATGTTTACCGGCTTTCGTATTATGACAGTGCATTAGGTGTGTACTCTGAAAAGAAAAATGTGGTTATTACCTATAGTAAACCTATAGAAATTAAAAACTTTGATTATAAAATTACTGACACAGTGAAAGCTCAGCTTGATATAACCTACCCCGATAATTTTGAATATTATGAATTGTACGTAAATGAGAGAAAAATGTACAAAGGGCGCAAAAATAAGGTTTCAACAGTTTTATTAAACGGAGAAATAAACAACATTAAAATTGTCCCTTATGATATTTACGGCAACAAAGGCAGTGTTTTTACAACCAAAATTGACCTGACTGCCGGGAAGTTTATTCCTGCTCCCCGTCGCTTGCGCAGTATAATAGGAGATGATTTTATAATGCTTTCCTGGGAATCGGTGGAAAAGGCTGAAAAATACGCTGTTTATATAAAGAAAGAGAATGGATTTGTAATGCAGGCAGCAACGGGAACAAATTTTTACCGTTATGAAAATAAACCTGAAAAGTGTGTGAAGTTCGGGATAAAAGCTACAGCCGGAAAGGCAGAATCTGAAATGTCTGTATTGGAAGTATGCCCCTGAATTTAAATTTTTCAAACAGGTTGAAAATATTATGAATATGAATATAATCATTTTCCTGCTTATGAAGTAACAATTTTTGAGGTGAATAATGTTAACAATTTTGATCAGTTTTATTGTTTCAGGATTAATAAGTGTCGGTGTTTATTTCCTTTCATATAATTATTTTCTTGCCGGCCTTGTGGGAGTATTACTTCTGTTGGGTTCTAATTTTGTTGTGGGTAAGCGCTTTCTCAATAAATTAACGGCACTTTTTAAGACTGTTGAAAAGGATATGAAAGCCGGGCGCTATGATAAAGCCATATCAAGGCTTAAAGACGGTTATAAATACTCCAAATGGCAGATTTTTGTCAAAGAGCAGATAAACTCCCAGATTGGTATAATTTATTACATGAAAAAAGATTTTAAAACCGCCAAAGAATATCTGGAAAAAGGTTTTTCAAAAAACTGGCTTGGTATGTGTATGCTTGCAACGATGTATTTTAAAGAAAAGAAGTATGATAAAGTTGAAAAAGTTATGGAAAAAGCGGTAAGAGGAGCCAAAAAAGAAGGTTTTGTCTACAGTGTGTACGCTTATTTCTTAACAGAGATGGGAAGAAAAGATAAAGCAATACAGATATTGCAAAAAGGCAACAATAAAGCTCCCATGGATGAAAAATTGGAATCCAATCTTGAGAATCTGAAAAACGGCAAGAAAATGAAAATGCAGAATTATGGTGCTATGTGGATGCAACTTAATATAGATAAAATGCCCCAGGGTGTAAAACCATATCAGATGTTGATTAACAGGCAGAAAATAAAACGGAGATAGGTGTGCTTAAGGATATTCAGAGCCTAAATGATGATCGTAACATTTCTGTGGATAATGTGGGGATAAAAGATATTCTTTATCCGATTGTGGTGAAAGATAAAACCAAAGGGAAGCAGCATACTGTTGCAAAAATTAATATGTATGTAAAACTACCCCATAATTTTAAAGGGACACATATGTCCCGCTTTGTGGAGATACTCAATAATTACAGCGCAGACATTGATATAAGATCATTTGGCAGTATACTTGATGACATGATGAATGCTTTGGATTCTGAAGAGGCAAGTGTGGAGGTTAAGTTTCCCTACTTTATTGAAAAAAAAGCACCACTTTCAGGACTCTCATCACTTATGGATTATGAGTGCAAATATATTGGCTATGCTACTGGCAAGGATAAGGATTTTGTTATCTCTGTTAAGGTGCCTGTGGTCTCCTTATGCCCCTGTTCTAAGGAAATCAGTGAATATGGCGCCCATAATCAACGCAGCTATGTTGAAATCAAGGTAAGGTATAATAAGATGGTTTGGATTGAGGACTTGGTTGATATCGCCGAATCCAGTGGCAGTGCCCCTATATACGCACTGTTAAAACGGGAGGATGAAAAATATATTACAGAGATGTCTTATAACAATCCTGTTTTTGTTGAGGATATTGTGAGGAATGTTTCCGCAAAGCTACTTTCTGATGGCCGGATCACATGGTTTGAAGTCTCAAGTGATAATATTGAAAGTATACACAATCACTCTGCATATGCTCTAATTACTAGAGATAAAAGAAAAAAATTACCTTAATATTTAAAATGTATGACTAATGTGATTGTTGCATATTTCGTCTGAGTTTTACGTCTCACGTGTGACGTCTTGAATATTTAACAAATTTTTATGAAATTATCAAAGCTTTTCTATTTTTTCAATATGCACATCCATTTGAGGATAAGGTATTGTTACGCCGTTTTCTTTAAAAGCCTCATTGATCTTTGTCAGAAGACTAAATTTTACTGGCCAGTAATCTACAGTTTTTACCCATGTTCTGAATATGAGTATAATTCCGTTTGCCCCCAGCTCAGAAACTTCTATTTGGGGTTCCGGCTCATTCAGGATTCTTTCATCTGATTTTGCCAGATTTCGCAAAATTTCTTTTGTTTTTTCAACGTCATCCTGGTAATCTATTTCCACTGTTAAATCCAGGCGTCTTGTATTATATGTACTGTAGTTAATTATGTTGCTACCGGTTACCGATGCATTAGGCAGAAATATTTTTTTGTTGTCCGGTGTTACCATTTCTGTGTTGAACAAACTTATCTTTTCGATAGTACCGCTTACGCCACCGGCCTCCACATAGTCTCCCACCTTAAATGGTCTGTTAAACAGCAGCAAAATACCAGAACCCAGGTTTGACAAATTACTTTGTAGGGATAAACCTATTGCCAGAGTGGCGGCACCAAGTACGGCTATAAGTGAGGTGGTTTTTACACCCAGATTGTTTAATGCCAAAATAACAACAACTATCAAAACGGCAATATAGACTAAATCCGCTAAGAAATTGGCTAGAGTCTGATCTACGTTGGCTTTGTTTGTGACTTTAGCCGTCATTTTTTTTAACCATTTTGCGACTATTCTGCCCACGATAAATATTAGAATGGCCACAACCAGTTTTAACCCATAAGTATATGTATAATTGGTCAACGTGTTGATATTCATGGTTATCTCCTTTTTAAAACGGGTAGTTTCAAAATATCCCAATTGTTGATAATAAATGTATATGTCAGCTTATTTTTAAATACAACAATTTTTCTCGACAAAAAAATGTATTTTGCTAATATAAATGTTATGAGTAATAGATGGTGCGATGATTGTAATGAATTCGTGGGTGTGGAGAAGACATCCCAGACACCGGGCATTTTCCTTGTAATTGCTATGATTATTTTCTTTATGCCAGTTATTGGTACTTTTATCGGTATTCCTGCCTTGGTTATTGCTTTTATTTGGTGGGTCAATACCCCTGTGGTTTGTAGGTGTGGCGGGAAAAATGTTAAAAAAGTAAAAAATGAAGATGGGCCTTCTGAAAATGAGATTATTGCACGCAAATATGAAGAGCGTATTAAATCCAACGATGAAAAACGGTAAATAATCAAATTTTTATTGTACGTCTATATTATTGGTGGGTTTTTGGAGAGTCATGACTTTTTTAATATAAAATAAATAGTTGTTGATTTTTGTATGCCAGGTAATTATTATTTTGGCTATTAAATACAAAAGTGGATACATTCACAATTTTGTAAAGGGGAATGCTATGTTTGGTTTAGGTATGACGGAAATAGTATTGATACTTGTCATAGCTCTGGTGGTTGTGGGACCCAAAAAGCTACCTGAAGTGGCAAAGGGGCTGGGGAAAGGTTTTGCCGAATTTAAGAAAACGATGAATGATTTTAAAGATGCTGTGAATATTGATGATATAGATGATTCTGAAAAATCTAAAAAATCAAATTCAGCCAAACCCGGAGTTTCTGAAATTTATAAAAATAAATGGCAGCAGGATATAATGGAAGCTGAGGAGGAAGCTGTAAATGCTGAGCACCCTAAGTCTCAGGAGGAAACGACAGGAGAACAACAGAGTGAGCCATCTTCCACTGATCAATCTGAAAATGGGAAACTAAATGGCTAATATCGAAGAAAAGCTCCCCCTTACAGCTCACCTCGAAGAGCTCAGATCAAGAATTATAAAAATCGTTATACTTCTTATTGTTATTTTTTCTTTATGTTACTGGCAAAGCGAATTATTGATGAAGTTTATTACTGAACCGGTGGTGAGAAATTTGCCGGAAAATTCTTCCATGGCGATGCTGAAACTTACGGAAGGTTTTTTTACTGAGCTGAAGCTGTCACTGATGGCAGCGGTTTTTTTTGGTATGCCATATATACTGTATCAGCTTTGGAAATTTGTAGCACCTGGGCTTTATGCGCATGAAAAAAAGTACGTTGTGAGTTTTGTCATTGTTTCTTCGCTTTTGTTTTTTCTCGGTGCTGCCTTTGCA
The DNA here is from genome assembly GCA_041694215.1 of bacterium. Classification (GTDB taxonomy): domain Bacteria; phylum Chrysiogenota; class Deferribacteres; order Deferribacterales; family Flexistipitaceae; genus Flexistipes. The sequence goes on along the minus strand of JASMTO010000120.1, from coordinate 3,460 downwards.
TACTACATAGTATTTCCTTTTGGGTTTAAGTTTTTTCTCAATTACGCAAAAGGTGAAGTCATTGCTTCCCTTTCATTGCAGTGGTATCTTTCTTTTGTGGTGAGGCTTATTTTGGGTTTTGGTATTATTTTTGAGCTGCCTGTTTTTGTATTGTTCCTATCTAAAATGGGCTTGATTACAGCCGATTTTATGCGTAAAAACAGAAGATATGCTATTGTGATACTTTTTATTGTATCTGCAATATTCACACCTCCTGATGTATTTACTCAAATGATGATGGCAGGGCCGCTTTTGATTCTTTATGAGATAAGTGTTTTCGTAGCAAAGGTTTTTGGGCGTAAGTCGGAACTTGATGAGGAGGATGTTTATGAATGATAGATTAAAAGATAGATTTGGCAGGAGCTATAGATATTTAAGGCTGTCTGTAACAGATAGGTGTAATTTTAAGTGTAAATACTGTATTCCTGATGACAATTTTACACATTTACCCCATAGTAAAATTTTAAGTTACGAAGAGATGCTTTTGGCTACAAAAGCTTTTGCTGCCCTTGGAGTGGATAAAGTAAGAATCACGGGAGGCGAACCCCTTGTCCGCAAAAATGTTGCGTACTTTTTAAAACAGATTAAATCTATCCCTAATATTGTGGAAGTAACCCTGACAACAAACGGTTCCTTGTTGGATATTTTTGCCCATGATATTTATGAAGCAGGTATCAGGAGAATTAATGTAAGTCTGGATTCTTTGAGGCAGGAGCGGTACTCTTTTATCACAGGAGGGTTTGATCTTAACAAAATCATCAACGGGCTAAATATTGCAAAACAGGTGGGTTTAAAACCTATTAAAATAAATACGGTGGTTATCAGGGGTGTAAATGATGATGAAATTATAAATTTTTGTAAGTTTGCTGCTGATAATGACGTTATTGTTAGATTTATTGAGTTTATGCCCATAGGTAACAGTGCCGGCTGGAAAAAGGACAACATTGTTACAGGTGATGAAATTCTTGATATCATTTCGAGCAAATTCAGTTTAGAAAAGATTGAAAAGAAGGCGTTTGACGGTCCTGCACATAATTTCAGATTATCAAACGGTGGGGTAATCGGAGTCATCACACCCATCTCACATCACTTTTGTGCTGAGTGCGATAAAATTAGACTTACTGCTGATGGCAAAATAAGACCATGCCTTCTTTCGGATAATGAGATTGATATCAGTGATGCAATCAAAAGTGGAAATATTGAGAAAATTAAAGATGGGATAAAAAAATCCCTTAATATTAAAGAGGAAAAGCACCATTTAAGTAACAGGAGTTGTAGCGAGCTTTACAAAAGGACGATGTCCAAAATAGGAGGTTAGTATTAATATTAAGTATGGAAAAGAGATATTGGATTTGAGGCCATCATTTGGTGCTGACGTGCTGGATGTGAAGATTACCCTTAAGCCTCTTAGTGCTAAAGAGATTCTTAATAAAATCAATAATCAACCCTATAGTAGTGAAAGTTTGGAAGAGATGGTGCAACAAGCTGGTAAGATTCTGTTCATACTGCCTGATATTACACGCAAGTCAGGTGCTGAATATTTTATCCATGATCTGATTGATATTGTTAAGACATATAAAAAGCCGTTTTCGGTGATTTTTGCTATAGGTACCCACAGACAGTTAACTGAAAAAGAAAAAAAAGAAATACTTACAGATGAAATATATGACAAATATGCTGATCGAATTATCGATCATGATCCGGATGATATGGATAATATGATTTATTACGGTAAGACTAAGCATAATACCCCTGTCCTGTTGAATAAAGGTTATTATACCCATGATACCATCATTCCTGTTGCTTCAGTGAGCTATCATTATTTTGCAGGATTTGGCGGGGGCAGAAAAATGTTGTTGCCTGGGATAGCTTCTAGGAAGAGCGCTTTAATTAATCATAAACTTGCTCTGGATGAAAGGTTAAGAAAACGGCATCCGTATGCTGTAACAGGTAATCTTAAAGGGAATCCCGTTCATGATGATATTGTACAAGCTGTTATGATTGCTAGAGCTGGGAAAAACTTTTTTGCTATAAACACATTGCTTAATGATGAAGGAAAAGTAGTGGATGTGGAAGGTGGCGATCTTTTCTTATCCCATATCAAATCGTGTGAGCGCTTAAAGCAGCTTACTCAAATTAATACGGAAAAACGTTATGATGCAGTTATCTGTTCCTGCGGAGGATTTCCCAAGGATATAAATATGATTCAAGCTCAAAAGTCTCTGGATAGGGTTGCTCCCATTGTAAAAAAAGGTGGAAAAATAATCTTTTTTGCCGAATGCAAAGATGGCTATGGCAATGATACGTTTAAACGTTTTTTTGATTATAAGTCGTCTGAAGAGATGGCGGATGTTCTGTTTAAGCAATACCAAATTAACAGGCAAACAGCTTTTAATCTACGAAAGATTACTGAGCAATATGAGTGCTATCTTTATTCAGGGATTTCTGAAGAGGATGCGGGGAAAATGGGATTTCAAAAAATATTCAGTTTAAAAGATGTTGATGATATTGTAAAAGGTTGTGGTGAAATTGCTTATGTGCCAAATGCTTCCCAGGTTTTATTCGTTTATAAGTAGAAAGATTTAGCTTTACGATGCTTTTGCCTTTGGAGCGATTTTTTTGTGCATAACAAATTTAGATTCTTTGTCAGAAATTTTGTATTCGACAGAATCCATGAGTTGTTTTATAATATAAAGTCCTCTACCCTTTTCCTGATAGGGCTCAGGAGCATTGATATCTTTCAAGTTAAAACCTGATCCGTTATCAGATACTTCCAGTGTAAGCGAATCATTTTGTAATTCCAGTCTGATTTTGACACTGCGATCCGGATTGTTTTTGCAGCCGTGCAATATAGCATTTGAAGAAGCTTCTGTTAATGCAAGATTCATCTGAAAAGCCAGATCTTCAATGTTGCTGCCATTATTCAAAGTCTTTTGTATAAAAATCTCTACTAGATCCCCCAGAAGGGAGAGTAATTTAATGTCACCAGGAATCACTATTTCAAGTATTACAGGTTTTTCTGGCATTTATATGTCCTTTTTGGCCGATTCCACATCAGGATAAATCTGTAAAATCTGGACGAGACCGGTTGTTTTCAGAATATCCATTATTCTCGGGCTTAAATTGACCAGTTTAAGGCGGATATTATTATTCTGCGCCTGTTTGTGCAAATAAACTAAAGCACTCAGACCTGAGCTGTCTATAAATTCTAAATTTCTAAAGTCAATTATAATGTCCTCTCCATTTATAAACTGGAGAATTCCATCTTTAAATTCAGGAGCATTGCCTGCATCTAGTCTCACACTGTCAATATCTACTATTTGGACTTGATCTTCAAAATAACTGTTTATTTTCATTTGCATTATCCTATAGTATTTTTCTATTCCTCTCTTCTATTATATAGCATGAGACAAATTTTTGC
>JASMTO010000119.1:0-5420 GCA_041694215.1 bacterium | reverse complement strand
GAGCGATAATAGAAACAGAAAGCAACGGTAAGGCTTATGCAATAAATGTTTCCGGTAAAAGTTACTACCCAAAGAGCCGTTCTGAGGCTTTAAGTATTATCAACTCTAACAAGTCAAAAAGTTTTGATATAGGCATAATGCAGATCAACAAATGGTGGTTTGATAAGTTTGGCTATGAGTATTCATACGGTCTTAATACCTGTTTCAATATCCACTTAGGTAGCTGGATACTTGCCTATGAAGTCAGCAGGCACGGCTATACTTGGGAAGCTATAGGGCGTTATCATTCGCACACGGCTCACCATAAGAAGAAATACATAGAAAAGATTGCCGGACTGCTAACCGGCAAAAAACAAAGATAGGGGGAAATCATGGAACAAACACAAGAAAAAAGTTTGATACCTTTCGATTTTGAGGATCAGCTCGTCAGGGTTCAGGAGATCGACGGGGATATTTGGTTTGTAGGAAAGGATGTGTGCAAGGCTTTGGAGTACAAAAACTCCAGCAAAGCATTAAATGACCATGTAGACGAAGATGACAAGGGGGTAACGGTTCGTTACACCCCTGGAGGAAAACAAGAGTTAACAATAATTAACGAGAGCGGGTTGTATTCTCTGATACTGAGGAGCAGGAAAGAAGAAGCAAAAAAATTCAAGAGATGGGTCACTGCTGAAGTTCTACCTACAATCCGCAAAAAAGGACATTATATTCCGAATAGTCAGACAGTAGAGTATACTAAACAGCTTGAGCAACGCATCTTGGATTTGGAGAAAAATCTTGCGAAGATGCTTGAAAAAGACACCGGGGAATTCATGGACGACCACGATATCTGGATGACTCTTGAGGAAGTTGTCTCCAATACAGTGGATAAGATTGCAGAATTGTCTGATATGACTTTGATGACCAGCGAATATTTGTTGAGAACACTTTTACGAAAATTGGGAATCAACAGCCTTGATGATTTGCGTATATATCATATGCCACTTCTTGAAAGAACACTTGATGAAATGGAGGAATATTGCAGACACAGGGCTGAAATCATGGATAAGATACTTGAAACAGCAACAGAATTCATGACAGCAAGCGAAATAGCTGAAAAAGTAGGTACATCAACAAGTTTTGTAAGAACGATATGCAATTTTCTTGATAGAAAAGGCTATATAGAAACTTCAAAAACTGTGGACGAATCAAACCGGAAAAGAAAAATCAGAAAATACAAAAAAATGTCTAATTGCGATGATTTTCCTTTTTGAAGAAGAACTCTCATGCCCAACTACAAAAGTCAGGCATGAGAGTATTGTTTTTTAACAACCGCCTTGAACTGCTTTTAAGAGTTTGTTTCCTTTCATGTAAAACAAATAAGTTTTGCAATGATCATCAGCTTTTCTCCCAATAACTGTTATTCCTGAGTATGTATCAGCATAAACAAAGCTTCCGGAATTTATAGTTTTGTTCAAAAACGAGCTTTGTTGCTGTCTTAGATTATCGGGCAATCTAACCGGCAGGTTTGTATTTTGTATTTTTTTAACTTGTCCGTTACATCTTAGGTAATTTTGTATTTCGGTGAGATCGTTGCTGATTTTATAAGTTTTAGTAACTGCAATATTCTCACAAGCACCATTCTGCCTAATCCAATAAATATCGAGAACATAGTTAGGGTTATCCATTACTGCGTGCGGGGTCTCGGAGCTAACTGTATTAATGAGTTGTGTTGAGTTAACATTAGCAGAGTTCATTTTTTGTGCTAATTTTTCTGCCAGAATTGCTTTAAGTCCTGACTTATTCTGAGGTTTATTAGTCTGTTTAAGAGTATTGCTTACCTGCTGATTAGAATTTAAATTAGCCGAGGCAGATTTAGTTTTTTGTTTATCAATATCTGAGTAAAAGCCTTTTCTGAGAATGATTTTATAAGGTTTTTCTTTTGCTAATGTTGCATAGTCAAATTTAAAATAAAAAGGAGAGCTTTTTGAATTACACTGGTAGACTACTTTATTTGAAATATGCTTACCAAACTCTATCAACATTCTTCTTTTATTTGTTGTTAAAGGTTTTAAATATCCACCTTTGTATGAACAGTAAGCATTCAAATCAGCTAAAATACCGAAATCTCTAACAGCATCGACAACGGAAGTGTCAGGATCATATGAAAAAGTCTGTTCATAAGAACCATCAGCAAGCTTTTCCAGGTCTGTTAATCCAATCTTATCATGAGAGAGAGCTATTCCGCCACCAACAGCAGTCATCATACTGAATTTTTCATTCAGTAACTTTGTTACTGAATGAAAAATTTCTTTATCAGCAATAAGGTAATTATATTGCACGTGTGATAACTGGGGTTTTTCCGGTTTTTCAGTCTCAACAACTATGAACGGTGCAGAGTAATATTTTTTATCATTGGGTTTAAGTCTTTTAATAAGAGAATAACCTTTAGCAACAGTGAAATTATTCTTATTATTAACACATTCCCAGTAATCTGAATCAGAATTAGCTTTTGATTTTTTTATTGATTTTTCACCGGTAAAAGAATCTGTAACAATAGTTTCCTCTATTGCTGATCCGCCTAACTTTCTGCAAATTTGTAATATTTTGTAGTTTAATAGCTCAACAAAATGTCCGCCCACAGGAACAAAAAAGGTATTCTTGTCTACATTGTAAACATAAATCGGGTGTTCAGCATACATATATTCCATACTATCCAAAGATGCGACTTTTCCCCTTATAGAGGAGTTATCGATTTGATGCTGTTTCTCTACCTTTCCGCTCAATACTGACAAATGAGAACCAGAGGTAGCAGAACATCCCACAAAAAAAAGCGATAATAACAGTAAAAACAATTTTCTCATATTTTCCTCCTTAAAAGTATTGAGAATAACATAAGTTTTAAACGAACAAATTTTTGTGGTTTTTTTTAAATAAAAACCAAAGCTAAACGTTCGATACTCTTGGCATCACCTCCTTGCAGACTATCTCCATTCCAGCCAAATAGTGTAATCCTTGCCAATATTGTATTCGTGTTTTAGATTACATTTGACATTATTTCTGAGTTTTTTGAAATCTTCTTTGTATTTAATAGCGACATTTTGGAATAAATTTCACGAAGTTCGTGAAGGTTATACCCATAGCCTAAAGCTTCATCCTTGAATTCTTCTTCCGGCATAAGAAATTCAGCAGCTCCGCAGTTGAAATGTTTTTCTTTATACCCTCTGAAACCGTAAAAAAGATATTCAAAAATTTCGTGGGCTTTCGTAAATTCACTTTTGTTTTTGTTAGTACAGACAACCTTTTTTCCGTTGCCGAAATATATCCCGTCAAGTTCTTCAATGTCAATGTCGTACTTGGAAGCGATTATGTTTAGGTTGTGCGGTTTAAATTCTACAGTTTCTATTCCGAGTTTTTCCAGGATATCGCCAGCTCTGTAGGGTGGTTTTGTACTGAATAGTACCTTTTTTATTTCTCCAGCAACTATTTCTACGACATCTTTTCTTGTAAATGTAAACCCTTCTAAGGCTGTAATTAAGTCGCTGATGTGTGGCTCAATTTCTTCGAATGTAGAAGCCCCCACTTCCTAACCCTCCAATTAAAAAATTATTTTTTCTTCTTTTGTTCTTCCTACTCAGTGAAGAAAGTTTTTCCACCCCTTAACAATTCAAGGGTAAAATAAAAATAATTTACGTTAGGTTTTTTGCTTCTGAATCTGATTGAAAGCAGGTCTTTAAGTTCTTTGTCGCTTAACGGCGGGTCAAGGCTTTTATCTTCATATAGTTCCAGCACTAAATCTCTGTGTGGCTGGTGTGTTATTAAATCTTCGATTTCAACCTGGAGTAAGTTTGCAATTTTTTGTAAAAAATCAAGGGAAGGAGCAAATTTTCCTGTTTCTAACTGTGATATGTAAGATTGCTTTACATTAATTTTTTTTGCAATAAAGCTTTGCTTTAATCCACGAATATTACGCCAAAATTTTACATTTTCGCCTATAATTTTTTTATATTGCTCGCTATTTATATCAGTCATTTCTAACCTTGTTGTTATTTAATTAAATACTTACATAAGTATTTAATAATTTCAAGCAATACGACTGAGAGCCTTTATAAGTTATATGTAGCTTTGTTCACAAGAAGATAAAGAAAAATAATAATTTAAAAGTGTTAAAATATGATATTAAATATTATTTTAATATTGACATATGTAATGTTGAGCATAATATATGTAATATAAAATATTATATAATTGCTGACAGGAGTAATAAATGAGTAAAAAAATATTAATTCCAGTTAATTTTGATCCTGAAACTGTTAAATTTTTAGATCGACTATCAGAATCTATGATAACCAATAAAAGTGCAATAATACGAACAATTGTTAATACGTCTTTGGAGTATCCAACAGGAAATTTCCCAGAAGTTCTAAAAAATCAAATAGAGAAGATTAGTAAAGAATTTCAGGTAAGCAAAAATGGATAAACTACTACTTTTTCAGGTTTTTAAAGAATTGTTATAATCTATGTTAGTTACAGGTAATTTTTTGGGAGAAAATTAAAAGTAAGTACCACAAAAAAAGTAAATCAAAGGTCATAGCATGAATTTAAACAAAACATAGGGGATTACTTATGCCTTCTCAAAAGAAACTTAAAAGAGTTGTTATAAAAGAAGAAATGGTTGAGCTTACGGGTGACTACAGAATAGCGATTCTTTTGCAACAATTTATCTACTGGTCTCGCAAGGTTGAGGATTTTGATAGATTTATTCAGGAAGAACAAATACGTCGGGGAGAAGAATTAGATATTTCTTTTAAGCATGGTTGGTTTTGGAAAAAAGCAGAAGATTTGTGTGAAGAATGTATGCTTTTTGTGCATAGTAAAAATGGTGAAAAAAAGAAATACACAAAAGATACTATACGAAAATATATAAAATATTTAGTAAAAAATGGTTGGCTTTCTGAAAGAGATAATCCAGACCCAAAATATCGTTTCGATAAAACAAAACAATACAGAGTCAATTTGCAAAAAATAAATCGGGATTTACAGTCCCTAGGATATCATAAGGAGTATGAATGTCAGAAATACTTAGTGAGGTAACAAATGAAGTATTAGAAATATCAAAGATAAACTTTGAAGGTAATATAATTCCTCATAATTGGTATTCTCAGATAACCAGACCAAATGGAAAGCCTGACTTGAATGCGATAACGATTTTATCAGAAATTATTTTTTATTACAGAGGGATAGCAGTAAAAGATGAGACTACTGGTAATTTTGAAGGGTACAAAAAAAGATTTAAAGGAAATATGCTCCAGCGTTCATACAAGTCATTTGAAAACCAGTTTGGTCTTTCAAGAGAACAAATAAAGAGATCTTTGGTGAGACTTGAACAAATGGGGCTAATAGAAAGAGTTTTTAAAAATTTACAGTTAGACAATGGAAGT
>JASMTO010000118.1:0-6335 GCA_041694215.1 bacterium | reverse complement strand
ACCACGTCCAACTACCCCAGTGAAATAGGCTTACGCATTTCACGGGGCAAGCCTCTAACAACCCCCAACCACCCCCAACTACCTCCAACAACTTCAACTTAGCACTTAACACTTAACACTTAACACTAAGTCCTCTGTCAAAAATCGTTGACTGCGTTTGTTTACGATGTTATATGTTATATGATAGTGTACTTAACTAACGAAACCTAAACACAATAATTAACAAAAGATTAACTTTATAACCGCTGCTTATATTCAGCCGAATGTCAAGCCAGACAAAACATAACTTTAACATGACATTTGGTTTATAAGGATACAATACCTTTAATATAATTTAAGGAGGAATCATGTCGGGGAAAAAATTTGTTAACATCGATGGAAATACTGCAGCAGCTCATGTTGCTCATGCCATCAATGAAGTAATTGCCATTTATCCCATTACTCCATCTTCTGTAATGGGGGAAATTGCTGATGAAAAGAGCGCCAAAGGTGAAAAAAATATCTGGGGTTCTGTGCCTAAAGTTGTGGAAATGCAATCTGAAGCTGGTGCAGCCGGTGCTTGTCACGGGTCACTCACGGCAGGATCATTGACCACCACTTTTACAGCCTCTCAAGGACTGCTTCTCATGATACCGAATATGTATAAAATAGCAGGTGAGCTTACACCAACTGTTTTTCACGTTAGTGCCAGAGCCGTAGCATCGCATGCTCTTTCCATATTTGGAGATCATTCCGATGTCATGGCATGCAGACAGACCGGATGGGCTATGCTGGCCTCAAACAATCCACAGGAAGTTATGGACTCAGCGCTGATTGCTCAGGCAGCTTCCCTTGAATCACGGGTGCCATTTCTTCATTTCTTCGATGGTTTTAGAACATCTCATGAAGTTAGAACAACAGAAGAATTGACGAAAGATCAAATGAAAAAGATGATTCCAGATGAGCTAATTTATGAACACAGAAAAAATGCACTTAATCCTGAGAACCCAACTATTAAAGGTACTTCACAGAATCCAGATGTTTTTTTCCAAAGCCGTGAAGCGGTAAACAAATATTACGATAAATGTCCGCAGATTGTTCAGAAACAGATGGATAGATTTTTTGAAATTACAGGACGCAGATACAACCTAGTTGATTACGTAGGTCATCCTAAAGCAGAAAAGGTTATAATAATTATGGGCTCTGGAGCCGATGTTGTGGAGGAAACCGTTGAATATATGGTTTCACTGGGTGAAAAAGTCGGTGTTATTAAAATAAGATTATTTAGGCCCTTTCCACTTGAATCTTTTATTGATGCCCTTCCTAGAACAGCTGACAAAATAGCTGTTTTGGACAGGACAAAAGAAGCTGGATCTCTCGGTGAGCCATTATACCTTGATATAAGAACGGCAATTGGAGAGGCTATGCAGAAGAAAATGATCTCCTACGACGGGTATCCAACAATTGTGGGCGGAAGATACGGGCTTGGCTCAAAAGACTTTACTCCGGCTATGGTGAAAGGAGTTTTCGACAACCTAGATAAAAAAGAACCTTTGAACAATTTTTCAGTAGGAATCAAAGACGATGTTACAAACAGAAGCATAGAATACGATCCGGAATGGCTCACACCTCAGGATGATGTTTTCAACGGAATGTTTTTTGGTCTGGGTTCTGACGGTACAGTGGGTGCCAACAAAAATTCTGCAAAGATTATTGGTGATTTGACCGATAATAACGTTCAGGCATATTTTGTATATGACTCTAAGAAATCTGGCTCCATGACAACATCCCACGTGAGATTTGGCAAGAGAACAATAAGAAGTTCTTACCTGATCCAAAAAGCTGACTTTATTGGATGCCACAATTTTTCATTTTTGGAGCATTACGATATAGTCAAAAAACTTAAAAAAGGCGGTACATTCCTATTAAACAGTTTCTATTCAAAAGACGAAGTATGGGACAAACTCCCAGCAGAAGTTCAGAAGGAATTGATAGAAAAAGAGGCGAAATTTTACGTTATCAATACTAACGATATTGCAGAAGAAATCGGTTTAGGCCCCAGAATTAATGTTATACTCCAGACAGCATTCTTTAAAATTTCTGAAATTCTCCCCTTTGATGAAGCCGTCAAGGCAATAAAAGACACCATTAAGAAAACCTATGGAAGGTATGGAGACGAAATCGTTGAAATGAACTACAAGGCCGTAGATGCTGGAGCTAACCAGCTTTATCAGGTGAAAGTACCTTCTTCGGTAACAAGTAGCGTCAAAATGAAGAAATATATTGATGATCCTGATGCACCGGAATTCGTTAAAAAAGCCATAAGCAAGATGGTAGCTTATGAGGGGGATGAAGTACCCGTTTCATGGTTGCCAGATGACGGGACATACCCGACTGGCACTTCCAAATATGAAAAAAGAAATATTGCCTTGCAAACACCTGTGTGGGATCCTGAAATTTGCATTCAATGCGGAATATGTTCATTTGTTTGCCCACATGCAACCATAAGAATGAAAGTATATGATGAAGAAGTACTAAAAGATGCTCCTGAAACCTTTAAATATACAGAAGCCAAAGGTAAAGAATTTAAAGGAATGAAATTCAGTATTCAAGTAGCTGTTGAGGATTGTACCGGATGTGGTGCTTGTGTTTACAACTGCCCGGCTAAAAGCAAAACTGACCCTAACCACAAAGCAATAAATATGCAGCCACAGCCGCCTTTAAGGGAAAAAGAAAGGGAAAATTTCAAATTTTTCCAAACCATTCCAGAGCTTGATCCGTCTAAATTTAACAGAAACACACTTAAAGGAAGTCAGCTCACTCCCCATCTTTTTGAATTCTCAGGTGCATGTGCAGGCTGCGGTGAAACACCATATGTGAGACTTGTGACCCATTTATTCGGAGACAGAGCTCTTATTGCAAATGCCACAGGGTGTTCATCCATTTACGGTGGTAATCTTCCCACTACGCCTTATACAAAGAGACAGGACGGAAGAGGTCCGGCGTGGACAAACTCACTTTTCGAAGATAACGCAGAAGTGGGTTATGGTATGAGCCTTGCAGTTGAAAAACAAAAAGAAATTGCTTCAGAACTTCTTGAAGAGCTCAAAGATGAGTTGGGAAGGAAACTTGTTGATGAAATATTAAATGCAGATCAAAGCACGCAACCGGGAATTGAAGAACAGAGACAAAGAGTTGCACAACTTAAAGAGAAATTAAACGAAATAAATAACGAAAAATCGAAAAAACTTTTGGAAGTAGCAGATGCCCTCATAAAGAAATCCATATGGATTATAGGTGGTGACGGTTGGGCGTATGATATTGGTTACGGCGGTCTTGATCATGTGCTGGCTCAAGAAAACAATGTTAATGTACTTGTGTTGGACACTGAGGTGTATTCAAATACTGGCGGACAAGCCTCTAAAGCCACATCAATAGGTTCTTTTGCTAAATTCGCTTTTGCTGGTAAAGATCTGGAGAAAAAGGATCTTGGTATGATAGCAATGACTTACGGACATATTTATGTGGCTAAGGTTTCACTGTCAAATCAGGCACAATGTGTTAAAGCTTTTGTGGAAGCTGAATCATATGACGGACCTTCCATAATAATAGCGGATTCACATTGTATTGCACACGGAATCGATATGTCTAAAGGTGTTGAACAACAAAGGACAGCCGTTAAGAGTGGATACTGGATGCTGTATAGATTTGACCCAAGGTTGAAAGCTCAAGGGAAAAATCCGCTGCAGATAGACAGTAAAGAACCTTCTGTTTCAGTAGCCGAATATATGAAATCCGAGAATAGGTTTAGGGCTGTGGCAAAAATGTTCCCTGAAAGGGCTAAAGAGCTGGCTGATATAGCCGAAGAAAAAACACGATTCAGATTTAACTTGACCAAGCAGTTGGCTGAGAATATAGACTGCTCCAAACAAAACAGTAACGAAGAAAAGTAACAACACAAAGGAGGGGTTTCCCTCCTTTGTTTATTTTTTCCGCCTACTATCTTTTGTGAGAAAATCCCAAAGATTATTCTTCGTTTATTATCATATAGTTAATGCCATCTAAAGTGTAAGAAACAATGGAAGCTATAATAAACCCAATTGTTGCAACTGCAAAATAATTCACATACGGCGCAAACATCCCGGTAAGATTGGAAACAAGTAAGAACAGGATGGTCGAAGATTCCATAAATGTGGCCATTTTACCAAATATATTGGGCCGAATATCGACCTTGCCTTTAATTAAATAAATTAACGTAATCCCCAAAATCGTGTAAAATTCTTTAAAATAAACAAAAAAAAGAAAAAAAGAGCTTATCTGGACAGGTAAATCCGAAAGGTAAATAGCGACAAAACCGCCTATTATCATAATTTTATCGGCAAGGGGATCAAGAATCTTACCAATAGTGGTTATCATGGAAAGTTTCCTAGCAATAAAGCCATCTAAAAGATCAGTAAGGGCAGCAACCAGAAAAATGAAAAATGCTTGCTGAATCTCCCCTGAGCTTAATTTAACAATAAAAAAAGGTATAAGCAAAATCCTCAAAATTGTTAATATATTGGGAATATTTATCATAAAAGACTTTTAAATGTTATTATCAAAAAAGTAAACTCAAAAATTATTTAAAGATAAATCAAATAGTTATGGACGTACTTTAAAAATATTATACAGCTCTTCTTGTATGTATTCCATATGCACTAGCATTTTACTGTAGGCCAAATCCGGATTCCTGGATTTTATAGCTTCATAAATATCCGCATGATGTTTTAAAAGAAGTTCATGACTGTCAGGTTCTCGATACATTCTGGATCTTATCTCATAACTGACCCTTTCAATCCATTGATAAATGTTATTCATTACATGAACCAGCAACACATTATGTGTAGCATGGGATATGGCAAAATGAGAGTTAGCATCTGAAATATGTCCTATATAACCACGCTCCTTGGCAACACTCATTTCTTCAAGAAATTCATACATATTATTGATTTCTTCATCCGTGGCTCGTTCAGCTGCTGTATACGCAGCCCAGGTTTCCAGTATTTTTCTGACTTCCATAAGATCAAAAATGGCATCATCACGCTTTACAAACTCTTCGATAGCATTGTCAATTGATCCTGCTGTTATGGATTTAATATATGTTCCGCCTCCCTGAACCTGTTCCAGATATCCCTGTGCAACTAATTTATTCAAAGCTTCCCTCAAGGAAGGCCTGCTAACACCCATACTTTCTGCCAACTCCCTTTCAGGGGGAAGTTTTTGCCCGGGTTTAAGTTCACCGTTTAAAATCAAATCCCTTATTTGAAAATAGATCTCGTCACTAATTCTCTTCGGTTTTATTTTTTGAAACATCTGAATTTATTATCCCCTTGTAAATAAGCTTAACAGGGTGTTAAATATCCACCCTACCACTCTCACTAATTATACCATCCGTTAATTGCATAGCACAGCCGGGGCAAGGTGTAAATAACTTTTTAACCTTTTTTTAACGAACGTTGGAGGGCTTCCGGCAAAAATATGCTCCCAGCATATTCTGCCGGGAGCATATCAGATGTAAAGCTTAGCAAAGCAAGTGTTTATAAATCCGAAAAATCCAATGTTGCAAAGTAATCATCAATCGTCTCTGCTCTCCTGATTAATTTAACATTTCCATCAGGTCTTAACAGCAATTCCTTAGGGCGCAATTTGCCGTTATAGTTAAATCCCATTGCATGGCCATGGGCACCAGCATCGTGAATAACAATCAAGTCGCCAATATCTATTTTAGGCAATTTACGGTCAATGGCAAATTTATCATTATTTTCACAGAGAGATCCAACAATATCGTATATATGATCATTAGGTGCATTTTCTTTACCCAACACAGTAATATGATGATAAGCCCCATACATTCCAGGTCTCATCAAGTCCGCCATGCATGCATCAAGACCAATATAATCTTTATATATATTTTTTTGGTGGATAGCTCTAGCCACAAGATAGCCATAAGGTCCGGTAATCATTCTTCCATTTTCCATATACAGTTTCAAAGGCTCAAGTTCAGTACCGATAACTTTTTTTTCGTAAATCTTTTTAACTTCATTCCCAACATATTCCAAATCCACAGGTTCTTGCTCCGGTTTGTAAGGAATACCTATGCCACCACCCATATTTATAAATTCAAATGTTATACCCACTTCGTTACTGATTTCGATTACCAAATCCACAAGCATATTAACGGTCTCTACAAAATATTCAGGATCAAGCTCATTAGAAGCCACCATTGTGTGAATACCAAAACGTTTTACCCCTTTAGCTTTAATTTTTTTATAACCTTCAAAAAGCTGTTCTTTTGTAAAACCGTATTTAGCTTCTTC
>JASMTO010000117.1:0-10102 GCA_041694215.1 bacterium | reverse complement strand
AGATTTAATATGGTTTCTTCCATAAAAACATTCAATCTCTTTTTTGTCCCGAAAGGTGAAGTCCCGCCAGTTAAATATCCGGTATGTTTGGTTACTTTATCAGGAGAGCAGGGCTGAACAGACTTTACTCTTAGAATTCTTGCCATATTTTTCAGGGAAACTTCTTTATCTCCATGCATTAATATAATAAAGGGATTGTTATTTTCGTCTTCCATAACCAGTGTTTTTATTACGACATGTTCACTCACATCCAATTCTCTGGCTGAAACCCTTGTCCCACCCTTCTCTTCGTATTTATAAAATCTCGGTTCAAAAGGAATACCGGAATTTTGGAGATATCTGACTGCAGGTGTTTTAGGAAGTTTTTGTTTTGCCATGAGATGAAAATTATTACAAATAATCAGCCAAGTCAAAGCTTTTCAAAAATGGACTTTAGTAATTTGTTTAGTAGTATATTTGTTATTGGTTAATTGGTGCATTGGCTGAGTGGTAGCGGGTGTTACTTAGCACTTAGCTCTTAAAACTTAGCTCTGAGGAATACTCATCACGGCATTCCCAGAGCTTTTTTCACAGCAGCATCGGCATGGATAAAGGTGGTGTCGTATAGAGGGATATCGGTATCCTCCTGTCCGATAATCATCGGAATCTCGGTACATCCCAGAATTACACCATCTGCACCGTTTTCTCTCAGTCTTTTGATAATTTCCAGAATTTTCTCCTCAGAAGTATAATTCATTATCCCCTGGCAGAGTTCCTCATATATTATATTATGTACAGTTTTCATCTCTTCCTCATCGGGAATTATTATATCGATACCGAATTTTTCTCTGATTCTGTTTTTATAAAAATCCTGCTCCATTGTAAATTTTGTGCCCAGCAGACCGACTTTTTTGACATTATTTCTGAGCAACTCCTCTGCCGTTGCATCGGCAATATGTAAAACGGGGATATCAATATTTTCTTCAATTTGAGAAACAACATTATGCATTGTGTTTGTACATAAAAGCAGAAAGTCGGCACCGGCACACTGAACACCTTTTGCAGCTTCAGATAATAATGCGCCGGCTTTATCCCACTGTCCTGTATCCTGTAATTCCTCAACCTCAGCAAAATCAACACTGTACAGCACAATTTTTGCAGAATGAAGTCCGCCTATCTCTTTCCTGACTCCCTCATTTATCGCTTTGTAATAAGTCAATGTTGATTCCCAGCTCATACCGCCGAGCAGACCGATTGTTTTCATGATTCACACCTTTTTATTTTATTATACCAAACTTTTTTGGTCTTTTTACACAAATTTTTATAGAAAAATCCGCTTATTCTATTAAACTTAGGAATAGAGCTATCATCGCCCGGCTTAAAAATGACCGGATAATTTACACCTGAGAGGTAAACTATGAAAACACTGTATTTCCACGGTTTTGATTCATCCGGAGAAAAATCAACAACATATAAAGCATTAAAAGAGATTCTTGGCAATGTGGACTGCTATTCTATTGATTACACGAAAGAAAATGTGACAGAGCCGGGAAAAATTGAAGATATCAAGAAGTACAACGTTCTTATAGGCAACAGCTTTGGCGGATTTCCGGCATTATATTTCGGACTGAAAGAAAAAATTCCCTTCATGCTGGTAAATCCGGCTGTTAATCCAACAGAAGTCCTTTTAAAGCACGGCATGGAAAGCGGACTTTACAAGGATTCTGAGAAAAAATTACAACATATGATTGATGAAGAACTTAAGAAAAAACGTGTGAAGAAAACAATCATTATAAGCAAAAATGATGATGTCCTGGACAATAGTATTATTCTGAATACCGGCTTACCTGAAATATCAAACTTCATTGAAACTGAATGGGCACACAGAATTCCCAAAGAAGGCATACCGATGATAGCAGAAGAACTGAAAAGGTTGGCTGAGTAAATTGATATCAGATTACAGCAAAAAGTACCCCACCTATCCTCCCCTAATTTAGGGGAGGGACATTATTCCCGTCATATTAAAAATTTCCAACTTAATCTTGCTATAT
The DNA here is from genome assembly GCA_041694215.1 of bacterium. Lineage (GTDB taxonomy): Bacteria > Chrysiogenota > Deferribacteres > Deferribacterales > Flexistipitaceae > Flexistipes. The sequence continues at coordinate 8,072 of JASMTO010000117.1, read as the reverse complement.
CCAACTAAGTAACACCCGCTACCACTCAACCAATACACCAATTAACCAATAACAAATACACTGTAAAACAATAAGACTCTTTTCCCCCGGCTAAATTCTCTTTTTTTTCAAAATATTTTTTGAACTAAACTCAACAATAATTATCATCTAAAAAACAAAAAATGACGAGGAAAAAATGAAACTGCGTTTTTTGATTATTTTCTTATTAATTGTGGCTGCAATTATTTCTTATGCTCTGTATCCTGTAATTCAGGAAGCAAACAAACCGATTAATAAGTTCATAAGAGAGGCAAAATCCCAGGGTGGAGCTCCGCTGGTTCAATTTATAACAAACAGTAGCCAGGCAAGTAAGGCGGCAAGACAAATCAGCATTTTTAATCAGACTTCAGGAACAAAAATCGTGGGGAAATCTTTTATGGCAAACAAAGCAAACATGGAATTCGTGCGTAAATTCCAGTCGAACGTTCCCGGTTATGTTATTTTTAATGCCGATGACAACGTAGCCTACAGAGGAAAGGGTGTAGTAGATACAAGCACGCTGAAAAGGGTTGTACCGAGCATACACCTGCATTAAAAAATTAATAGCCACTTCTTCATAACAACCTCCTATAAATTGGAAAATCCTGCTGATTAACAGGATTTTTCAATTTTTTTAAATCTTCTGTTACTTTACATTTATAATTTTATCCAAAAGAGCCTTTTCATCCACATCGAAAACATTTGTATCCCCCATTTGTATCCCCTCTTTGTTGTCTCCATGATAATCACTGCCGGCGGTGGGTATTAAATCATGTTTTAAAGCTATTTCATAAAAAAAATGTGCCCTGTTTCTGTCATGAAGGGGGCAAAAAGCTTCAATGCCATCTAAGCCTAAACGTTTAAGTGAAATAACAAACTCTTCAAAACTCTTATTTTCGAGCCCTAACGTAACGGGATGAGCCAATACACTTAATCCCCCCGCATTTTTAATAATAGCAATAGCCTCTTCGGCTTCCAATCTCTTTTTCTCCACATACAATTCTTTTCCCTTTTTCAGATACTTTTCAAACCCCTCTTCCACCGAGCCTACAATGTTGTTTTTAACCAAAAATTTTGCAATATGCGGTCTCCCCAGCTCTCCGGCATTTCCTCCTGCTATATCAGCATGTGTGATATTTCTGTTTAACATCTCAGAAAGTCTGTCAAAAATTAGCTTATTCCTGTTTCTCCTGTATATTTTCAGTTTTTCCATTGTGGACTTTAAATCCCAATTTTCCTGATCTATACATAGACCCAGTAAGTGAAAAGTACCTCTGTCAAAATTCAGACTAATTTCAACACCCGGAATTTTAATAAGAATACTATCATTATTTAAAAATTCAGATAAACCATCAGTTGTGTCATGATCGGTCAGAGCTATAGCTTTTAAATTTTTAGATTTAGCAATTTCACACAAATCTAAAGGCGTTTCGGTACCGTCTGAAAACGTCGAATGCATATGCAGGTCAAACATTTCATCTACTCCACAAAACATCTATTTTTTGCCTATAAAAGGTGAAACAAAATACGGCTGGTCATTTTTTAGTATTGATATAATTTTTTTCTCTTCAATCAGTTCATCAATAATTTTTTCCAGTTTACCCGAAGAACTAAAGAGCTGCCTTAAATCTGAGTCACTGCAGGGGCGCATATTTATAAGCTGTAAAAGTGTTTTTTTCAAATCAATTTCTGAGCTGATATCCATCGTTTTGACGAAATTTTCCACGGGTTCCACAAATATACCCCGCTTTTTCAGGTGCATCGCAGCATCTAAAAGCTCCACATCACTCAGCTTAACAGCTTTTTTGTAAGCCCCGGGGCGGAATGCCGTATTGAGCTGAACCTTATCATAATCACAGCACCGGATAATATCTGCAAGCATGCTCAGATGCTCATCAGAATCATTTATCCCTTTTAACAGTAAAACTTCTATATAAAGTCTCCCCTCAAATTCCTTTGAAAAAAGAATAAGCGAATCAATTACCGGCTGAAGTGAAATGTTTTCAGCTGGCCTGTTTATCTCTCTGAAGGTATCATCATCGGCTGCATCAAGGCTGGGAACAACAATGTCAAACTCATGCAGCGCCTCTCTTACCTCCGGTTCCGTTATGAGTGTGGAGTTTGTAAGAATGACCAAAGGGTGGTTGATGATTTTTTTGATTTTCACGGCTATTGTTTTCAGGTCAATATTCAGCGTGGGCTCCCCGCTTGCCGTTATCGTAACCACATCCAGACTGTCCCGGAACTTTTCATACTCGTTGCTGAATTCCTCAATCAAATCATCAATAGGGACAAAATGCCCCCTTGTAACAGTTCTTTTTGTCGTTTTACCCAGTTCGCAGTACAGGCAATCCAGCGTGCATATTTTCTTCTCCCCTATTATATCAACACCGAGGGATCTACCCAGTCTTCTTGAGGGAACGGGACCGAATATATAAGTCATAATTTACAAACCTCTAACCGGTATAATATTCACAATACTTCCCTTTTCAAGGGTTCCGACATTTTCATCCATCATCACAAGGCCGTTGACATCAAAAAAATTCAGAAAATGCGATGTTTTCTGGGAACCCGGATCATAAGCAACCGGTTCACCGTCTTCAATTTTCACAACCGCCCTGTTAAAATATAAAGCATTAATTCTCGAGCGCATAGGTGTGCCAAGTTTCCCCTTAATAATATTATTCTCAAAATTTTTTATGCCACAGCTTTTACGCACAAACGGCAAAAGGTACAAAATCAGATTAGTGGCAAATGCAGCCGGGTATCCCGGCATCCCGAATATTGTGCAATTTTCATTCCTTGCAACCATCAAAGGGCTTCCAGGTTTTATAGCCGTTTTGTTAATGATAATCTCATAATCGTATTCATGTAAAATTTTCTTTACGAAATCATATTTACCCATGGAGACGCCGCCGGAGCTCACCAGAATATCATACTCATTAGATTTTTCCAAAACTTCTGCAATGTCTCCCTCGTTATCGCCGAAACGGCCAAGATATTCTATATCCGCAGGTAAATACTTTAGCAAAGACAGTAATATATATCTGTTTGTATTAAATACATGCCCTTTTTTGTAATCTTCCCCTGGTTCAAGAATTTCATCACCTGTTACAAAAACACCAATTTTAGGCTTTTTATATACATTTACGTCTTTTTTGCCGGAATAACAGAGAGCAGGGTAGGCGAGATCATTCAGCAATCTGCCGCGCTCAGCAAAAAGAGCATGCTCCGGGAATTCTTCACATGCCAAATTTATATTAACCCCTTTTTCAGGTTGCCGGTTCAGCCGGATTTGGCCATTTTCTTCAGCCACATCCTCCACCCGAACAACCGCATCGGCATTATCAGGGACGATTCCGCCGGTCATTACAAAAATGCATTCACCCGCCTGAAGCTTTGCACTTTTTAAATCCCCCGGTACTGACTCACCTTTGATCCTGTATTCATTTTTATCCCACATAACGAGAGCATAACCGTCCACTGCGCTTTTTTGGCAGTCCGGAAAAGGAAAATCCGTGTATAAATCCTCCGCCAACACCCTGTTAAACGCTATATTAACAGCAACTCGCTCAGTTTTAAGATTCAAAGGAATATCCCTTAATATTTTAAGAGCTTCTTCATATTTCTGCATTACTCACTCCAGTTCTATGCTATATATTTTACGTGAAAAAAGCAATTTTAATACCAGCACACAGAGGAATGCAAAAGCAATTACCAGAACACTTGCCGCCAAGCCTTTCTGGAAATTACCTTCAGTCATGTTCAGATAAATATTTATGGGTATATTCGCTGTCATCCCTGCAATCCCTCCGCCCACCATAAGTGTAGCTCCGAATTCACCAAGGCTTCTTAGCCAGCTTAGGATAAGTCCCCCCATTATACCATTAAATGCAAGCTTAAATGTGGTATCATAAAAAGATCTGAAACTGGATGCTCCGAGAGTCATGGCAATTCTTTCATACACCGGTGGAATCATTTCAAAAGCGCTTTTGCTTGCTTTCACAGTAAAAGGAAAAGATATAAAAAACTGAGCAATTACAGCCCCTGTAAATGTAAAAACCAGCTCTATCACGTTGGAAACAGCAGGTATATTAAAGCATGTTAAAAGGAGAACACCCACAATTAGTGGCGGAATAATCAACGGAATGTCAAAAAGACTGTCCAATATTCTGCTTAACATGCTTTTTTTCCTGGCCAAATAATACCCTGACGGTATCCCCATGAGAGCGGAAACAAATGTGGCCAACAACGATGTTTTTAGTCCGAAAATCACTGCCTTTATAAAATCGCCATCTTGGAAAAGGGATGTTATGCTTTTTATATCTGTCAGGAGAAAACCAGCAGAGATTATCAGCAAAATAAAAAGCGCCAGCACAAAAACAAAAGCACTGGCGAACGTTGTCAATTTCATTGACCAGCTCTCTTTATTACTACATTATAACCATATTCTTCAAATATATGCAAATTTTTTCTGACATATGCCAGAAATGATTTGGCGAGATCGTTATTTTTGCTGTATTTCACCAGAGAAATATATGCTGTCAACATGGTATTATACTCATTAGGGATTTCAACATATTTCAGATTGTTTAGCTTGGCAACGGAATCAAACATAAGACCGGCATCAACAGTAGAACTTAATACATAATTAATGGTTTGTGATATATTTACAGGATCAATGACAATATTAGCTCTGATTTTCTCAGCTATTTCTTTAGGCATCTTAGGCTCCATTTTCATTTGATAGGTTTTACCTATAGCCATAGTATCCGGATTGCCGAGGGCAATTTTTATCCCCGGTTTGGTTAGATCCTCAAAGCTTGTAATCTTCGATTCAGCTCTTTTTGAAATACCAAATACAGGCGTTTGGACAAGTAGCTTTTCCCCCTCGAAGATAACATTTTCAGATAATGCTTTTTTGTAATATTTTTCATTAGCAGGTGTATAGATGTCGCCTTTTTTTGATAGAATAATTTTATTCAGAAGTTGCCCAGAACCGCCTAAAATCAAAACAACCTTATCGCTATGTGTTTTATTGTACTGCTCAACAATGGCTTTTCCTGGTTTGGTCATGGCAGCTCCAAGATACCAGTAAATTGTTTCTGCATACGCATTAAAAGCGAAAAGACATATTAACAAACTTAATAAAAATTTCATATGAACTCCTTTATCTATCTTTTGTTAAAACTATACTCTCCCTCTTCAGAGAAACATTAACTCTTTTATCTATACAAAGCTCTATTCTCTCACAAGCGTGCACCGGTACAACAGAGTGTATAACCAATCCGTTGTCAGATGTAATGCTGATAAAATAGTCTTTGCCGGCATTTTTCATTCTTTTTATACGGCCGGTTACAATATTTTCCTTGAGACTGGATTTTATATCGTGATCAGGCCTTATTATCATAACATTTTCCGGACGGATGCAAATATGGGAGGCATCTTCTCTTTTGTTTTCCCTGTCAAATGTAAACTCATACCCATTGTCACATAAAACACGATTATCAGATATATGAAAGGCATTCCATATATTTTTAAATCCCATAAGATGAGCAGATTCAGTATGTGCAGGTTTACTATATAACTCTTCTTTTTTGCCAAACTCTACAATTTTACCATCTTCCACGAGAACAAGATCTTTTGCAAACATATATGCATCACTCAAATTGTGGGTTATGAATACAGACGGGATATTCAGGTCATCTGAAATATCAGCGACCAGCTCCCTGAGGGATTCGGCATTACTGCTGTCTAATGCACTGAAAGGCTCATCTAATAAAAGTATGGAGGGCTTTAATACAAGTATCCGCGCTAAAGCTACCCGTTGTTTTTGCCCACCGGAAAGTTTTTGGACTGGAGAGTCAAGTTTTTCTGATATGCCAAGTTTTTCTGCAATCTCACCAATACCGTAGCCGGGATTGCTTTTATCGGAAAATTTTAGGCCGTATTGTATATTTTCCCTTACATTAAGATGGGGAAATAGTGTGTATTCCTGAGGGAGATAACCCACTTTTCGGGTGTTTACCGGAAGATTAATTTTACTGCTGCTGTCGAAAAACATGTTGCCATTCAGCTTAATATAGCCTTTATCTGGCTTGAAAAAGCCGGCTATCATTTTAATGATCGAAGATTTGCCGGCACCTGACGGACCAAAAAGCACAATCCTGTTAGAATCGGCACTGAATTTAAAATTAAATGAAATCCCCTTTAGTCTTTTAGCTACATCTATCTCAAGCATACACCTTTCCCAAAAGAGCACACCGGATATACACATATTTTGCATTGATGGCACAGCCCGCCGATTGCTTTTGAGGCAATATCATCCTTTGTTATCTTTATTTCAGCCAATATTTGGGGCAGGAAAACATCCAGGGAGGTAATATTATAAAATAGTGCTGCTGCAGGGACTGCGCAAACAGTGGTGCCCCCAAGATAGCCGATGGAAAAATTATTTCCCGGTTGCAAGGGGTTGCCTTTTTGGACAAACTGAACACCGGCTTTTTCTATGCCCAACCTTGTTTTGTCATCAGGATCCACAGATGTCCCGCCGGTAATAAGTATCAACCCACTTTGCTTAGATTCCTCTTTAACGGCTGAGGCAATTGCTATTTCATCATCAGGGAGGATTTTGCTGTTTATATCGCTTATTCCAAATTTACTAAGCTTTTGTGTTAATTTTGCAGTAAATTTATCTTCGATTTTGCCAGAATATATTTCATTGCCTGTTACAATTATTGACACATTGCTAATGGTATACTTTTTTACTGACAAAACCGGCCGCTTAAGAATTGCTTTCATTTCCTCAAATATTGCCTTTTTACACGTTAATGGAATAATTCTGAATGCCGCAACCTTTGTGCCTGCAGTAACAGGGTATTTATCACTTATGGTGGGCATAGAAGGGATTTCCATTTTGTTGAGTTTTAACACGGCCTCGGTATCAATAGTAAAAATACCATCAGCTGCGGCAAAAAAATCTATCTTTCCTTCCTGAGGAGTGTCACTGTAACAGATATTTTCCCCGGCTACCAAAGGAGCTATTGCCACTGCCACGTCATTTTCATGGAATTCATCGGTATCTTCCTCCTCAACAAAGACGAACTCTTTTCCCAGACGCAAAAGATGCTCAATATCCTTCTCTTCAATAACATGTCCCCTGTAAAATGCCACACCTTTGAAATTGGTATCCAGATTAACCTCGGTAATATCATAAGCAAGCCTCTTGCCTACTGCATCTTCAACCTTTAATTTTTTCATTTCACCCTCAATAAAAAAAGCCGGTTACCTATAAACAGATAACCGGCTTAATATTTTATCAATATTATAAATATACCAGTTATCTCCTTTCCAATTTCGGGAGGTATGAACGTTTCCATCCACACCCTGGGGGCAGCGCCCAGCCGGCTCATGAGTCATATCAAAAGCATGACTTAGACTTATGAACTCGGAGATTGCTTCCTTTTACTACTGACACTTGTGACAGTCAAGTTTTTTATTTCATTGAATAACAAAGAGTGCTACATTTTAAAATAATGGTGAATGCACAAGCTGAATGAAAAAAGTCTTAGTGAGGTAAGAATGATTACGATATTTTTAAATGACATTATTTCTTCCATTTCTGATGTTGTCAATCTTTACAGCCCAGTCACCGCAAATCACAGTAGTCGTGTAGCAATAATTGCCTATAACCTTGCCAAAGCAATGCCATTGGACAGCGAAGTGATAATGCAGAAAACAAAGTAGTCTCTTCACATGTCCACTATGTTGCTATGCATGTAATAGATGATTTAAATGAAATAAGGAAAGAAAGTGAATCTCAAAACAAAGAAGAATTTGAAACTTTTATAAGCAGTATAAATAAACCAAATGCTTTTTAACTAAAAATAAAAAACCTTTTGAATTTCTTTAAGATTGCATTAGGAGTTGCAAGCCACCTTTAAGTTGTTGTAGATTAAGGTTTTACGAGAACAAAAATCACAACCAAAAAGGTGACTTGCAATGAACAAATTAAACTACAAATTTGAAAGAAGCAATGATAAAATTACCCCATT
>JASMTO010000116.1:0-7171 GCA_041694215.1 bacterium | reverse complement strand
ACATCTATGCTTTAGTAAAGTATAAATGAAGTAATATTTGGAGAATTTTTTCTTGTATTTTAAAAAACAACAGGAAAAATATCAAAATCTGGGTATGTCATTTTCTAATGCAAAATTAAAGTTTCTTGATTTGCTTGATGAGAAGTGCTACCTACTATACTGTTGTATTTAACTAATTTATAAGAGAGGTAGGTGGCTATGAACATTCATGAGCATCAAGCAAAAGAAATTTTTAGGAAGTATGGGGTACCAATACCACGTGGTTATGTGGTCTACAAGCCGGATAATGCTGTTAAGGTTGCACAGCAACTAGGTGGTGATTTAGATATCTGGGTGGTTAAGGCTCAGATTCATGCCGGAGGCAGAGGAAAGGCCGGCGGAGTGAAATTGGCTAAGTCCACCGAAGAGGTTGGATTGATAGCTAAACAGTTATTGGGAAGTACCCTTGTTACCCATCAAACGGGGCCACAAGGCAAAAAGGTCAATAGAATATATATTGAAGAAGGCGTTAACATAGAAAAGGAATTTTATTTAGGAATGGTTCTTGATAGATCTAAAGAAATGCCTGTAATGATGGCTTCTTCTGAAGGCGGTGTCGAGATAGAGGAAGTTGCTGAGAAATCCCCTGAAAAAATAGTCAAAGTGGCTATCAACCCTACTATTGGCTTCAGAGGTTTTTACGGTAGGAAACTAGCTTTTGGTTTGGGCCTCCCAAAAGAACTGGTAAATAAATTTATTAGATTTGCTGAATCCATTTATAATGTTTATATGGACTATGATGCAAGTTTGATTGAGATAAATCCCCTTGTATTGACTAAAGAAAAGAATTTTATAGCTTTAGATGCAAAAATGAGTTTCGATGACAATGCCCTTTACAGACAACCCGAAATTCTTTCGATGCGCGATTTGACAGAAGAAGAACCGGTTGAAATTGAGGCGAATAAGTACGGACTAAGTTATGTGAAACTTGATGGAAATGTTGGCTGTATGGTAAATGGGGCCGGGTTAGCTATGTCAACAATGGATATTATAAAGCATGAAGGTGGTAATCCTGCTAACTTTCTTGATGTTGGTGGCGGTGCAAATGCTGAAACTGTCGCAAAGGCCTTTGAGATAATACTTAGTGATTCAAATGTTAAATCAATTTTTGTAAACATTTTCGGTGGAATAGTACGCTGTGACAGGGTTGCTTCTGGCATACTGGAGGCGGCAAAGGTAACAAATGTTAATGTACCTGTAGTTGTTCGCCTTGATGGAACAAATGCTGAAGAAGCTGAAGAGATATTAGAAAATTCTGGAATAGAGAATATTATTGCTGCCCATTCTATAGCCGATGGGGCACGAAAAGCTATAAGTGCTGCAAGGGGGAATTAATTATGAGTATATTAGTGGATAAAAATACAAAAGTTATTGTTCAAGGTTTTACAGGTAGAGAAGGAACGTTTCATGCTCAGCAGTGTTTGGAATATGGTACAAAGATCGTTGGTGGTGTAACTCCTGGTAAAGGAGGAAATGAACATTTAGGCTTGCCAGTATATAATACTGTCGATGAAGCAGTCTTGGCGACCGGAGCTACGGTTTCAATGGCTTTTGTGCCACCAGCATTTCTTGCTGATGCAGTTATGGAGGCTGCTGATTCCGGTATAGAGCTGGTTGTTGCCATCACAGAAGGAACACCTGTTATTGATATGCTTGCCACAAAAGAATACCTGAAGCATAGAAAAGTAAGAATGATAGGTCCTAATTGTCCGGGTGTTATAACATCTGAGGAATGTAAAATAGGCATTATGCCTGGGTTCATATTTAAGAAAGGAAGGGTTGGACTAATTTCCAAATCCGGCACCCTTACGTATGAAGCAAGTAATCAGATTGTTAAAGAAGGTTTGGGGATTTCCACTGCTGTTGGTATTGGAGGAGACCCTATTATTGGCTTAAGTTATAAGGAATTACTTCAAGAATTTGAAGAAGATAGCGAAACAGATTGTATCGTTATGATCGGAGAAATAGGCGGTACACTGGAAATTGATGCAGCAGAATATATAAAGGACAATATCACCAAACCTGTTGTGGCTTTTATAGCAGGTCAAACGGCTCCTAAAGGAAAAAGAATGGGGCATGCTGGAGCTATAATATCCGGCAGTAAAGGTACAGCCAAAGAAAAAATGGATGCGCTTTCAACCGCGGGTGTTAATGTAGTTTTCAGTCCGGCGGATATTGGAAGTACTGTTGCAAAAACTATTGGTAAAAAATAAAGGAGATGTAAATGGCAAAAGCAGAGAGAATTGAAATCAACACAAAGTGGTGCAAAGGTTGTGAAATATGTGTTGAACTTTGCCCGACTAACACGCTTGAAATGGTGGATTTTAAAGCAGCAGTTAAAGATATCAACAAATGTACCGCATGTATGCAATGTGAGCTTAGATGTCCTGATTTTGCGATTGAAGTTTATAAGAAAGAATCATAAAGGAGGAATTACGTGGCTAAAAAAGTAGATTTTATGATGGGCAATCACGCTGTAGCTGAAGGGGCAATATATGCAGGGTGCAAATTTTTTGGAGGCTATCCCATAACCCCTTCAAGTGAAGTTGCCGAACGTATGGCCGAAAGACTGCCTAAAGTAGGAGGCAGATTTATACAGATGGAAGATGAAATTGGTGCAATGGCTTCTGTTATAGGTGCTTCACTTGCTGGTGCTAAAAGTCTTACAGCGACGAGTGGCCCAGGTTTTTCTCTAAAGCAGGAAAATCTAGGATACGCCTGTTTGACTGAGATACCTGTAGTAGTGGTGGATGTTATGAGGGGTGGACCTTCTACTGGTATGCCCACAGGCCCAAGTCAGTCTGACATTATGCAGGCAAAATGGGGTACACACGGCGATCATCCGATAATTGCGGTGACTCCAGCTTCTGTCCAGGAGCAGTTTGATGAAACAGTGAGAGCGTTCAATCTTTCAGAAAAATACAGATGCCCAGTAGTGGTTCTTACAGATGCAATTATAGGACAAATGATGGAATCAATAACTATTCCTGAGCCTGGAGAAATTGAAATAGTTAATAGAAAGATGCCCACATGTAAACCTGAGGAGTATTTACCATATGATATGTCAAATTATGTAAATCCATTACCTCCTTTTGGTAAAGGATACAGATTTCACGTTACTGGTCTTCACTACGACGAAACCGGGTTTCCAACAAATGATCCTGTTCTTCATACTAAAAACACTAAAAGAATTATAGAAAAGTTGGAAAAAAGTTATGATGATATAGTTAAGGTTGAAGAATTTATGACTGATGATGCTGAAGTTCTTGTTTTTGCAATAGGTGTCAGTGCTAGATCAGCCAAACATGCAGTTGTGGAAGCAAGAGAAAAAGGTATAAAAGTGGGGCTTGTTAGACCACTTACTATATGGCCTTTTCCTGAGAAACATCTTGAAAAAATACTTTCTCAAAATAAAATTAAAGGTATTGTGGTTCCGGAAATGAATCTGGGACAAATGACACTAGAAATAGATAAAATTGCCAGAGGTCGATGTGAAGTGGAAGGACTTTACAGTCTTATGCTTGATCCAATCCTTCCTGCCGATATTCTGGAGAAAATTAGGAGGTTTGCTTAAATGGCTTATGATTATAGTAAATATCTAAGAAATGATAAATTCCCTCATATTTGGTGTCCAGGCTGTTCGTACGGTATTGCTTTAAAGTCAATGATAAGAGCAATTGCTAGCTTAGGATGGGAGAAAGATGATATAGTAGTGACCTCCGGTATAGGCTGTGTGAACCGGATGCCCGGATACATGGATTTTAACACTCTTCACACAACCCATGGAAGGTCCATTGCTTTTGCAACTGGCGTAAAACTTGCAAATCCTGAGCTAAAAGTTATAGCACTTGGTGGTGACGGTGATATGACAGCTATTGGTGGTAATCACTTTATTCATGCATGCAGAAGAAATATCGATATAACTGTTTTTGTTTTTAATAACAGTATATACGGTATGACTGGTGCCCAATATTCACCCACCACACCTCGTGGAGCATGGGCTACTACAGCACCTTATGGGATGCCTGAAAGTAATTTTGATGTTACAGAGCTTGCTATCGGATCTGGAGCAAGTTTTGTTGCTAGATCAACTTCGTATCATGCTACTCATTGTGAAAAAATGATCAAAGAAGCCCTTCAGCACAAAGGACTTAGTGTAGTGGAAATTGTTAGTGCTTGTCCTACAGGTTTTGGAAGAAAGAATAAATTTAAAACACCAACTTCAATGCTTTTGGATATGAAAGAAAGAGGAGTAAACATTAAAAAAGCTGAACAAATGTCAGATGAAGAAATGGAAGGGAAATATAAAATTGGTGTGTTGCACAAAGAGGATAGACCGGAGCATATTGAAACGTACGATGCTGTAGTTGGATTAGAAAAAGGGGTGTGAATATGGGAAGAATAGATATTAGATTAAGTGGTTCAGGCGGTCAAGGAATGATTACCGCTGGCGCAATTTTAGGGGGAGCGGCAGTAAAGGCAAATAAAAATGCAGTGCAGACCAAATCGTATGGCCCTGAAGCGAGAGGGGGAGCGGCCAGAGCCGAAGTTGTCATAAGTGATGAAGAAATTAATTTTGTTAAAGTTATAAAGGCAAATATCTTGGTTGCTCTAACCCAGGAAGCGGCTGACAAGTTTGCAAATGAAGTTGTGGATGATGGTATTGTGATTGTTGATGATATGCTTGTAAAGAATAAACCTTCAGGGAACTTTAAGCTTTATTCTTATCCTATTGTAAAAGCAGCTGCTGATACTGTTGGCAAAGCAATGGTTGCAAACATTGTGACGCTGGGGGTACTAAATGAAATAGCAGATCTTGTGGACTATAATTTTCTGGAAGAAGCGGTATTGGCAAAGGTTCCTAAAGGTACAGAAGATTTGAATAAAAAGGCATTGCAAGTTGGTATGGAATTAGCGCGGAACAATTAGTATATGTAAGCCGGCACATTTACTGTGCCGGTTTTTTTATGGTGGGAAAAAAGTGATTAGTAAGCAAAATCCTGATTACAAGAGATGCGTTTTTTTATGTTCCCGAAGGGCTATGCTTGAAAATGAGCTGCTCCTAAAAAAATTTGCTCTGGAATATGTCCCTTACAATTACACAGAAGAGGATATTCAGGAGTTTAATCAGTTTTTGAATGATATTTTTGACAACGATCTATTTGATGTCATTATGGGGATTAAGCCGGCATCGTATTATGAAAAATACAATCAAAAATTTTTAAGTGACATTGAGTCCTTTGCTCGCAATGAATACCATAAAAAGCTATCAAAATAAAAAAAGCATTTAGTATAAGAAATATCCTTTTGAGACTCGATATTTTTACAGACTAAACGAAAATAATGCTTTGTTTATCAGAAAACCTCCTATTGAAAGCCATAAAAAGAGAGTTAGAGATAAAAGCAGAGGTTTTATACCTACTGAACTGAGTTTTGTATAATTTGTTTCCAAACCCAATGCTCCCATTGCCATTGTTAATATAATGGTATCTGCCACATTTATTACGTGAATAAGTTCAGGGCTCAGCAGATTCAGCGAATTGAAGCCGCTTACAAGTATAAAAAAAATAACAAACCACGGTATTGTTATTTTTGTCTTTGATTTACCTTTGACATTTTTTTGGAGTATAATACTTAATATGAGCAGAAAAGGGGCGAGCAGCATTACTCTTGTAAGTTTTACTATAACTGCGGTGTCTGTTGCAATTTTTCCTACTGCGCTTGCTGCACCCACCACCTGTGCAACTTCATGGATTGTGGAGCCGATATAGATTCCCTTATACGTTTCAGCCATATTTATATGGTTTAATCCTATGGGATATGTGAACATGGCAAGTGTTCCAAACAACACTACAGTTCCCACAGCGACTGCTGTTTTGTAATTTTCGGACTTCAAAACAGGCTCTGTTGCCAAAACAGCAGCTGCGCCACATATTGAACTACCAGCCGTTGTTAGAATGCATGTATCTCTGTCGATTTTTAATATTTTTATGCCTATGAAGATACCAATCAGGAGAGTTGAAGCGACAATAACGGAATCTATAATAAGGCCTTTCATGCCTACTTTTGCAATCTCCTGAAATGTTATTCTAAAGCCGAAGAGTATTATCCCTAGCCTGAGAAGTTTCTGCTGTGAAAACTTAATACCGTATCCCCACGTATCAGGAAATTTATTTAAAAAACCATTTCCGATAATTATTCCTATTAGTATTGCCAGTATGAGCGGGCTGATTTTAAGTTTCAAAAATAATGGAAACTGAGCAATAAAATAAGCTAAAATTGCCAGTAGTGCTGTAAAAAGAATACCGCTTGTCTTGTTAATAAATGTTTTGAACATGGACTCCCTCCTTTTTTTTTCTCCTTGAAAATAGTTGAAAATTAATATAAGTCAAATAGATATAATTTCGATAATATATAAGGAAAATTTATATGATTAGTATAACGTTAAGACAGATTGAAATTTTTTTGGCTGTGAGCCGAAGTATGAGTATGAGTAGGGCCGCTGAAGAGCTGAACCTTACCCAGTCCGCAGTGAGCATGGCTATTAATGAGCTGGAGAAATATATGTCAGAACGTTTGTTTGACAGGAGCGGCAAAAAGCTTTTTTTAAATGGCAAGGGTAGGGCACTTATTCCTAAAGCGGTTGCGGTTTATGATATGGCCAAGGAAATAGAGGTGGGTAAATGGCATGAAGCTATTAGAATTAGTGCTTCATCCACCATAGGAAACTACATATTGCCCTCGAAATTAGGGGAATACATAAAAGAATATCCTGAAACAACTGTTTCACTTTCAGTAAAGAATACCGATGAAGTCGTGAATGAAATTCTGAATTTTCAGGCTGATATTGGTTTTATAGAAGGCCCGTGCACGAGTAATCAGATAGATATAAAGCTCTTTGCAAAGGACAGATTATTTGTTTTCTGTGCACCAAGCAGCACGTTGGCTAATGAAAAACATGTTACGGTTGAGAAGCTTATGGGTTACCGGTGGATATTGAGAGAAAAAGGTTCGGGTACGAGGGAGATAGTCGAAAAGGCTTTAAGTGATAATTCTGTACGTCTGAATATCTATATGGAACTTGGACATAGTGAAGCTATTAAGAATGCTGTTTTAGCTGATATAGGCATTA
>JASMTO010000115.1:0-3716 GCA_041694215.1 bacterium | reverse complement strand
ATGGGGATATCAATGTCTTCGGCAATTTTTCATCGAATCTGAACTTTTTCAGCAAAGATTTCGTTGTGAATGGGGTGAAAGTCGGTTTTAAAGGCAATATCGATCCCGGCAAATTCAATACGTATGTAGAATACAGCTTTCCAAAAAAGTTAACGGTTTTTGAAAATAAAACGTATCATGTGAAGATTACAGATGGTACTGTGACGATAACAGATAACTTTCGGACGTTTAAAACGTTTAACCACATTGAATCTGAAGAACGTTATTCCATAAGAGCAGATATCCTTAAAGAGAAGGACACGTTTATTTTGAGAAGTTTTACTATCAACACTAATGGTACGTCTCTTTCTGGGGAAGGGACTTACTCGAACAATACATTTCAAGCCTTTCTTGAAGGCAGAATTATCGAAAATAACGATTTGCATAATGTGCTTGATTTTAAACACGATCTTGAAATCACTTCTGTCATAACGATAGATAAGGACTCATGGTTTATAACGGGAAACTATAATAACAAAATTGCATCCAATATTTACAATGTCCCAACTGAACGGGTGTCAGGATTTTTTACCGCGGAAAATAATGCTTTTTCTTTTTATGCCGATGCTTCTTTTAAACAGGGGGAAGCTAACATATCGGGAGTACTGGGAAAAAATGAAAAGAGTTTTGATATAAATGTATCTGAAGTACCTTTTAACGTAATTCTGAAATATTTTAATGTTAAATCAGGATTTGATGAAAAGGTTACAGGTTATGCAAATATAGCTTTGGAAGATAAAACGCCAGCTGTTTATGGTTCCCTTTATTTTAATGATATGCCAAATCTTCCAGATCACAAAATCGGATACTCTTTTGATGGGAAGCTATTTGCTATTGAATACATAAACCTGGGTAGCTATTCATTTCAGGATCCTGGCTATATCGATTTTTCGGAAGGTAAAATTAATATGTTTATCGAAGCAGAAAAATTACGTTATGCTGGATTTCCTGAAGCTCAGAAGTTACGTCTTCGGCTTGATGGAGAACTCAAATGTCCTGGTATACATGCATCGTTTATCACTAAGCCGCTGGATGCAATTGAAGCTTTTAAGATAAATCTCCAAGGAACATATGACAATTTAATCGCTGAGGCTGTTAGTCCTGGCATCGCTGTAAAGGCAGAGATAATGCCTTTTGCAAAAAACGTCGTAGGGAATATATCCTTTAACAGATTTCAAATAAACGATTTTGTTGTGGATGGGAAGTCGTCTTTTTCATCGGATAATTTGAAAGCTTACAATATTATGTCCGATGATTTGCATGTGGATTTTAGAAAATACAGTTTTAATGCAGATAATGTGCATATAATGTATGAAAATAATGAGTTGCGGAATATATCAGCAAAAATCAGAAATGAATATATAGGTCTATTAAATATTGAAAAAGGTCATGTTACTGCAGAAAAAATTTCTGGTGATATTATTTTTGATGATTATAAGCTTGCAATCCCCTTTTTTGATGGGATTGCGAACGGAACAGTTAGCTTTTTATATCGATACCATGGTTTTCCATTGTTAAATGGGGATTTACAATTAAAAGGTGCCTTTGAAAATACGTTTGTGGATGTGCGTTTGAAAGATATAAAGGCACATGTAAAACTCAATGATTACAGTCTCAATGGTACAATCAGTGGTAAGGATATCGACACCGAGGTTGCCGGTAATTTCTTTGTGGAGCGTTACTATGACTTACACTCATTGTATGCAAATATTGCTGCACAAAATTTGTACATACAAAAATATGGTTTTCGCAGCAGTGTTGATTTTGAAATGAATTATGATGGGAGATTAAATTATATTTCAGGTGATATTTTTATAGACAGAGGGGTCTATCAGTATAATGAGAATACTGCCTTAATGGCAGAAAATGGCCAGAGTGGCGTTGAATTGCCTGTGGATTTTAACATAAGTGTAAAAACCAGGAATCCAGTACGCCTGGAAAGTAAATTTATAAAAGGCGGACTGGATCTGGATTTGAAAATAACCAATATAGACGAACTAATGCTTGAAGGTTCCATAATTTCAAAAGATGGCGTTATTTCAGTTGGTGGGGGGCAGTTTGTTGTGACAAAAAGTTATGTTAAATTTATTAAGAATTCACCCCCATTTTTATATATGGAGGCATCCGGTAAAGATAAATTTAATTATCTGAGGCTGAATGTCAGTGGATTTTTGCCTGAATATGAGATTAAGGTGCAGAGTTTAGATCCATCAATGGCATCAAATTATGTGCGTTCCGGTACATCATCAGGTGGACAGCAGCTGATGGGAAAGGTGTTTGGAGGGTTGCTCTTTAAAGATATCGTTAATTTTACAGAAAAGCTCATCGGTATAAATGAAATAAATGTTGAGGTTCAGGATTTTAGTGGTAAGAAAGGTGAATTTGTATCGTTGGGCAAAAGATTTTCCGATAGACTTCAGCTAAAATATATTGTTGGTACAACAGGTGAGACAGAGATGAATGGAGTGGTGGGGGAGTATTCCCTATTTGATTGGTTGAAGCTGTTTGTCTATACTATGCCGGGTGGAGGAACTGGTGCGGGCTTTAGTTTTCTTAACGGTTTTTAGTCTTCTGTTTGCAAGTGTTTTGCAAGCTTTCGAAGTGAAAGGTGATATCGATCCAGAAGTGAAATCATTAATAAAAGAATATTATGAGAAATACGGTCAGCAGAAAACAGAAAGGTTGATTGAGTATCTTGGTTACAGCGTATTTTTCTTTGATGATGACAGCGTGACAGTAAGATATGTCCCGCAGATTACCAAAGTGGATTTTAGGGGTAATCTGGTATTTCTGGACAGTACCCTTTTAACTGCTGCTGCGATTGCAAAAGGTGATCCCATTTTTGAGGATACGTTAAAGAATGCTGCCCGCAAGCTGGAAGCCTTTTATATCTCAGCCGGGTACAGAGAAGCAAATGTTGATTTCCAGGTTAATGGAGGAAATGTGCTTTTTGAAATAAAAGAGGGGAAACTGTTTTTGATTACAGATGTTTACGTATTGGATAAAGAATATGGTAAAGATTATCATTTTATAAACCCGATAATTTTTAACGATAATGCTATAAATCGTTATGTAAATGATGTTGAAACGTTTTTCAGAAAACGAGGCTATTATAATGTTAAAACGAAAGTCAATTATAAAGAAAATGACAAGAATGCATTATTTTTGAATATTGATAACCCATTCTTATCTGTATTGTCTTTTCTCCCTTTTTTCCATAAAAGTGTAATTGTGGAGATAGATGTTAAAAAAGGAGAACATTTTAATTTAGTGATTAAGGATGATTTGAGCCAAGATGTTGTTAAAGATATTGAAGAAAAGACCGGTGAGTTTTTGAAAGGTGTAAATAGTTTTGATATTCGCTCCACTGAAGATATGCTGGAAGATTATTTGGGCAGTAAAGGCTTTATACGCCCTTCTGTTAAAATAAATTATGATGAAAATATCGAAGTTATTGTGGACTTTCAGAAGGAAGTAAAAGAAGTACATTTGAATATTTCCTATGAGGATTTAGCAGATAATGCTTTTGTTGAAGAGTATAAAATTTCTAAAGATCTTTTATTTGATCAACAGCCGGATAGAATTAAGAACATTATTACCAGCTACTTGCATGAAGAAGGTTATTTAGATGCTGCTGTGAGTAATATTAAGTTTAATATTACTAATGGACGTATGAA
>JASMTO010000114.1:0-2911 GCA_041694215.1 bacterium | reverse complement strand
AAATTACATTGGAAAATATTGACTATCAACTAAAATTACATTAAAAGTAGATCATTGTTGACGCAACAGAAAACAGGTACAAATCAATAATTGTAAGCAATCGGTAACTTTCAAGTATAGTAAAAAGAGAAACAGCAAAAGAAAATGCTACCGTGTTGGTAAAAAAATGAAAAGGAGAATTGGAGGGAGCAACGTCAGGGCTTGCCATATGTTTGAACGGAATAGCCACAGCTATACTCACCCCAATAATATTCAGTATTATATATAAGCTGCTATGATAATTGATCTTCCTAAATTTCTTTCTGCAAAATACAATCTCTCTGTAAGACAGGCTAAAAAAATGCTCAAAGATGGTTATGTTTATTACAAAGACTTTCCATATTTTCACAAAAAAATTGATGAAAAAGATGTTGACAATATTTACATAAATAAAACAATGCATGAGCTAACATACAATTTGGAGCAATATGTCATTCAAAAAGATAAAAACGTCATTTTTTTATACAAACCTCCTTTTATGCATACAGAACGATTAACCCCTTTTGATCAACTCACTATAGATGATATTGTAAAAACACACTATCCGGAATATTCTCTCATATCTCGACTAGATTTTGAAACAGACGGCATTATTGCTGCAGTCAAAAAAAATGTCACATTCCAAACAACCAAACAATATCTGGCCTTTGTTGCAGGAGAAATGACTACCCCTATTGAAATATCAAATAAAATTGATGCTGAAAATAGAAAAAAAGTTAAAGTAATTAACAAGCAAACGGACCATAAAACATACATTACCCCACTTCAAACAAACACATATAAAGGGACACCGGTAACATTGATTGAAATCAAGCTGGTTAAAGCCACAAGGCATCAAATAAGGGCGTACTGCTCCTATTTAGGATATCCAATAATCGGAGATGATATTTACGGAAATTACCCCTACAAGCGCCTCATGCTTCATTGCAAAACTAATCATATATTTTTTCCACAACAAAAGGAAATAATCTGCCACAGTCCAAATTGGGAAAATTTCATATCGTCTTTTAAATAAAAACAAAACATGCTATAATTTAATAAAGGAGAGATTATGAAAATAGCTGTAATTGGCGGAGTTGCCGCCGGGTTAACTGCTGGTAGCAGAATCAAAAAAGAAAATGAAAATGCAGAAGTGGTTGTTTTTGAAAAATCCGGAGATGTCTCTTATGGGGCCTGCGGTATGCCGTATAATATAGCACTAAAAGAAATGCCCCCGGAAAAGCTTTACGCGCTAGATTACGACACTATTGCAAACAAAAGAAAAATTGACTACAGGCTATACTCTGAAGTCTATGAAATTAATATTAATCGCAGCGAGATTGCAGTTTATGATCATAAAAATAAAAAGGACTATAAATATTCTTACGATTATTTAGTGTGCGCAACCGGAGCTAAACAAAATGAATTACAAATCAATGGTTTTGATAGCAATGTTTTTTATTTCAAAAATCTTGATCATTTGAGAGCACTAAAACAATTTATCTATAAAAACAATCCCCAAAAAGCCTGCTTGGTGGGGGCTGGTTATATAAATTTAGAGCTTGCTGAAAATCTGGCTGCAATCGGCATTGATGTAACCATTATAGAAAAAGCCACTACAATCCTCCCATTTCTAGAGGATGAATGCAGGAAATATGTATTCGATTATCTCATAAATAAAAATATTAAAATATATACTGATACTGACATTTATGAAAAAGATGGGAAAATATTAAAAACTGACAAAGGTGATTTCAAGGCCGATTTTATAGTTGTAGCTGTTGGCGTAAGCCCTTATACAAAATTATTTGGCATGGCGGGAATTGAAACGGGGATAAAGAATGCTGTAAAAGTGGACCACAAATTACAAACCAATGTGGAAAACATATTTGCCGCTGGTGACTGTGCAGAGCACTATGTTCCCCTTCTCAACCAGTGGACATATATGCCGTTGGGAACAACGGCAAATAAAATGGGAAGAATCGCAGGGCATAACATAGCAACCCCGGGCAACATGCGATTATTTTATGGTATAAACCAGTCTGCTGCTTTCAGAATTTTTGATATTTCCGTAGCCACAACCGGCCTTTTTGAAAATCAGTTGAAAGATAACGGTTTTGATTATGGCAAAACTGTGATAACAACACCTGACAAGCCCACGTATATCGGCGGAAACACTCAAAAAATTTGTCTGCTATACGAAAAAACAACAGGAAAAATCCTTGGGTGTCAGATTGTAGGTCATGGTACGGTGGCAAAACGTATAGATATTATATCTACAGCAATAACTGCAGGGATGACTTTAGAAGAATTTGCAAACGCAGATCTTACTTATGCACCACCTTTTGCAAACGTGTGGGATAGTTTAATGGTGGCTACAAATGTTGCTATTAAAAATATATAAAAAAGGAGGAACAATATGTTCAAAACAGAAAAAATTTTAGTACCTACTGATTTTACGGAATTTTCTGACAAAGCACTAAAAAAAGCCAAAGATATTGCGGAAACATTTAATGCTGAAATCTTTTTGTTGCATGTGATACCTGAGGATATAGGAATCTCTACTACGTTCCTAAGCAGCGAGACATTAAATGATATCCACCAAAAAATGGAAAAGGAAAGTATGAAAGCAATGGAAGAACAGGTAAAAAGAGTAATGGGAGACACTGGGATTAAAATAAATTACGTTTTAAAAAGAGGTATTCCATATCATGAAATTTTAAATTATGAAGAGGAAGCAGGGGCTGATTTGGTGGTCATAGCTTCACATAGCAAATCAAAACTTGAAGAAGCATTTTTTGGAAGTACAACGGAAAAAGTGGTGCGCAGATCAAAGGTTTCCGTTTTTGTTGTCAGAGATTAATATAAAGTTGCAGTCAAAAAAGTAACAAAA
>JASMTO010000113.1:0-9753 GCA_041694215.1 bacterium | reverse complement strand
CCTCAGTTATTTCAGTCCCATCATACACACCACATCCACTAAGTATTACACCAATTTTAGGCATAATAACACCTCCATATTTATTCTAGTAATTAGTATACATATGTAAAAACTAACTTTCAAGGTTAAACATCTTCTGGTTATTTTGGACTTTGAAAGATTTTACACCGGAAACAAATAAAAAAGGTCGCCTTTGCTGACGACCATAAGGTTAACGGGCTCTAAGTACTATTCTATATTTTTCAAGATCCCTTATCTCGTACTTACCTGAGTTTTCAAGGGCAGCAGCCAGATAAAGGGATTTTTCCGGATATCTGACAGCAAGGGTGTCAATAGATTTATCCTCCACACTCAAGACCCAGCTTATAAAGCTCAGATCATGTTTTAACTCAAGCAGTTTATCTATCTTACTATTGCCAGCCAGAACTACATCGATGGTTCTGCTGTTTGCACCTTCAATTTTTTCAACAACCAAGGAAATCAGTTGATTTGAGACATTGGTTTTTAAATTTTCCATCATGCGATATGTAGCATCTTCTATTGTAGGTCCCTGACCTCTACCTGAAACATAGCCACTGGCAAGTACAAGCTTTTGACCGTCTTTATCACCAATGAGCCTGTAGGTAAGTCTTCCAGTAACAATATTAAAGGGCAATGTAATACCGTATCCCACATCTTTACCCGTTTGAGCTGTTGCTGTTGTATCAACTTTCCCCACAAGAATAACACCTGATAAAAAACTGGCAGCAATATTTCTCAGCTCCATAAAATTGTTATTACTCATGGCATATTCCAGCTGCTTCACAGAGATATTGGATCCACTTGATGCAAGATCAACTACTTCCAGATTTTTCATTACCAACTCGTTAATGACATGTTCCGATAAAGGGTTTGATTCCCTCACCTGCCCATCAGGAAAAACAACCGGCAGTATTATAGCTACTTTTGTATTTTTAGAGAGGAAGTTAAAAGCTTTTTTGGCTTCTTCAGGGGCAATATCAGCTTGAATATGCACCCAGTAAATATCACCATCTTTGCCTTCATCTACAATAGTGTAATTGTCCACGACACCTTTAACTTCCGTTTTTATCGCTTCATCCACAAGCATTGCATTCTGAACAATAGTTTCCACTTTTACAGAAACACCCGAAGCTTTTTCCAGTGCCGCCCATTTTGCCCTGGCAACAGCTTGAATTTTTGCGGATGCAATATCTCCTCCTTGTATTTCAGCCTCTCCCATTGCTGTAACGGTTTTGGCATAGGAATAAAATGGCATTGTTAATATCATTATAATAATAAAAAATCGCCGCATAAAACCCCCTGCTGATAAATCTGCTGATCAGTAAAGCTTTATTAAAAAATTTTGACCTTGAAGCGGTGCTCTACTTACAAGCGTTCCCACTTTCAGCCTTGCTTTCGCTTTTTTATCCCCTTTAATGATAACCCATGCACTTTCTTGATCAATCTGATCTGAAACAATCATCTCCACCGGAATTTTTACTTTTGAACAATACACATCACCAGACATAAAGTCTTTAATCTCCATAAGTTCATAGGCTACAATTTTATCCCCAGGTTTTAACCCGTCATTTTTACCCATTGATATAAGTGCTGCAGATTTGCCGCCCCTAAGTTGATTGATATACGCTTTGGCTACAAATTTATCTGAAAACACTGGTCTTAAATCAGCCACAGATTCACTCATAGCTTTTTTAGCTGCAGCAATAATCAACTCTGGATTGAAACCAGGCTGAATGCCCCCAAGCTCCCTACCTTTCACTTTCTTGGACACAATTACCTGACCAGTCGTAACATCAATAAGCTGGACGGTCATCTCAGTAGTAATATTCCAGCCTTCGGTCATTGATTTAACCAGTGCCTGCGTAAAATTTAAAAAATCGTTATCTGTATCCTCCATTTCTGTCCTGGGAATATATACAGCTCTAATATTGTCCACACTGCCAGCTATAATGTAGTCAACTCCGGCAATTTTTCCAAACTGCACAATGGTATTCTGGTCAGCCAAATTCATCTGGAAATTCTGTTCATTAAGTACATTCTGCATTTGTGAGCGGGAAAATACCTCCACCCCTCCAATATTTACAATGGTATCCTCAACCGCAGATTGAGCAAATTCCCCAATTTTCGGCGCTATTTGGCGCATAAAAATGTTTATATCTCTTGAATACTTAGTATTAGTACGGCTGGCACCTGCATAACCGAAACCTGCTGCCCCCGATCCACCAACAACTCCCCCTACGCCAACTTCTTTGCGCCTTTGTAAAACCCGCCCTTGCTCTTGGATATTTTTAGCAGTCATATCACCGTATGTAGTATTATTGAGAAAAGGAACCACAGCCACTCTGAAAATCTTATTCTGATACTGGTTTTTGCAAGCATCAGGAATTATAACCCGCTGCTGATCCTCAGGTAACATCTGCAATGATAAGGGATCTATTGTTGGTGCCGAACATGATAGTAAAAAAGCAAAGCACGTTAGCATTGGGGCAAAGACTAAAAATCTTTTCATTAATTCTCCGGCTTTTGCATATTAAAACATGTTTTTACTAATTATATATAGATAAAGTAAAAAAACAACACAATCTTATAAATTAAGAATTTTCATCACAGCCTGCAAATCTTCCCATGCGAATCTTTTCATTTTAGGATTGCGAAGCAGGTAGGCTGGATGAAATGTGGGCATGACGTTAGTACCATGAAAATCAACAAAATTCCCCCTTAACCTTGAAATAGACTTATTCGTTTGTAACAAAGCCTGTGCAGCAACACTTCCCAGGCATATAATAACTTTTGGATTAATAATATCTATTTGTGTATAAAGATACCCTATACATTCTGCAATCTCTTCTTTAAAAGGATTTCTATTTTCAGGAGGCCTGCATTTTACGATATTGGCAATATACACATCCTTTCTGTCCAGGTTCATAGCATTAATCATTTTTGTAAGAAGCTGCCCTGCTCTACCCACAAAGGGGCGGCCTTGTCTATCCTCTTCCGCACCCGGCCCTTCCCCTACAAACATAAGATCAGCTGCAACATTCCCTTCACCAAAGACCACATTTGTTCTGGTTTTATATAAGTTGCAATGCGTGCATTTCTCTGTTTTTCGTAATAATAAATCAATATTTTTCTCCTCTGAGGCAGCTGTATATGTACTGCTTCCGGAGTCATGAACACGCATCTTTGTGTCTTGGCTTTGAAGAAGATATTCAACGCCATAAACATCCTTTAACAGATTCATAATCATTAAGCCTTTTGTTTATTTCTATAAATTTCTACAGCATGCTCCAAAATAATCTCTGCTATTTTGTGTTTACTCATCTTTTCAATATTGATAACTCTACCATCAGCAAAAAAAACAGTAACCTCATTGTCAGAAGAATCAAAACCGATATCACTTCGTGAAATATCATTTGCAACAATCATATCAAGTCTTTTTTCAGTGAGTTTTTTTAAGGCGTTCTCATGCAGATTTTCACTTTCAGCTGCAAATCCCACAAATACCTGGTTTTTCCTTTTTAAAGGTATCAGTTCTTTCAAAATATCAGGGGTTTGGCAAAGCCTTAGCGATATATTACCATCCGTTTTCTTGATCTTGGTATTGCTAAATTTTGCAACCTTATAATCAGCAACAGCTGCAGCCATAATAAGAATATCAGCATTTTCCAAATATTTTTTTACATTTTCAAGCATTTCTTCTGCACTGATCACGGGAGTTGCCTGATAGCCTGTTGTTATACCGTCAGAGCATATTAGTTGCAGCGTACCCGATTTTCTTCTGATAATGTCACAAAAGGCCAAGCCCATCTTTCCGCTGGAGCGGTTTGTAATATAACGCACCGGATCTATAAATTCTTTAGTGGGTCCTGCTGTTACAAGAAAATTAATACCTTTATAATCTGCAGTAGCACTGATGTTTTCATGGACAGTTTCAGCAAGAAATTCAGGATCAGGCAGTTTACCCACACCAACATCCTGACAAGCCAGATTACCCACAACAGGATCCACAATACTGTAACCATATTCGTTGGATAACTTATACAGATTCTGTTTGTTTTGCAGGCTTTCGTACATAATACTGTTCATTGATGGAACAACAATAAGAGGTTTGTCAACAGGTTTAGCAAGGACAGCGGATGTAAGCAGATTATCGGCAATACCTGTTGCTATTTTGGCTATCGTATTTGCTGTAGCCGGCGCAATAACAAAAGCATCTGCCCATTTCACCAAATCGATATGAAATATATTCTCAGGCTCTTCACTTTCTTTAAAATCATCAATATACACAGTATTGTGTGTAACGGATTCAAACGTAAGTGGAGTAACAAATTTAGCAGCAGACTCAGTCATGATGACTTTAACATCATGGCCTTTGTCCATTAATCTCCTGCATAACGTAGGGATCTTGTAACAGGCAATTCCACCCGTTACTCCCACCAAAATATTAGCCATTATCTCCAATTTCCTTTTTTTCGGTTACCACTTCAAAATCGATTTTGTCGTTAATAATTTCAGATAAAGCTTTTGTCGTATATTTTATATACCGGCTCTCCTGACACTCCAGAGTGTCTTCTTTCGGATTCAGCAATTCCCTAGATCTCATCGCTGCCACATGAACAAGTCTGAATCTACTTTTTATTTCTCTCTTTCTTACACCTTTTTCAATATCCAGTAACGGCATTTAAACCTCCAAATCCATTATATTTTTTATATCATCTATATCCTCAGTCCGCAGATGCTCAGAAATAAATATGCTTTCAAGTTCTTTAAAAGCTTGATTGTAATCCCTATTTACAATCAAGTAATCATAATCTCTGAAATATTGTACTTCCTTTAGCGCATTTTTCAAGCGTTTATCCATTTTTTCCTTTGTTTCACTTCTTCTTTTTTTAAGTCTGTTTTCCAAATCTTTTATACTAGGAGCAATAATAAAAATATAGACGCCAAACCTCAGTTTATTTCGTAACGTTCTAGCACCCTGAGGATCTATATCCAGAATAATGTCATATCCATTCTTTAGGTTGTTAAGAATAAAATTTTTCGAAGTGCCGTAATAATTCTCGTGCACCACCGCCCATTCAATAAATTCATCATTTCTGATCATTGATTCAAAAACAGATTCACTGACAAAAAAATAATCTTTACCGTCCCTTTCTCTGTCCCTGGGGGCTCTTGTAGTATAAGATATGGAATACTTTAAATTTTCATATTCACTTAACAGCTTATTACATAAGCTGGTTTTCCCTGCGCCACTGGGGGCACTGACAACAAATAACTTTCCTTTTTTTTCTCTGTCGTTGTTTTTTTTAGACAATATTCTGCACCTGCTCTCTGATTTTATCTATCTCGGTTTTGGCATTAACAACATAATCAGTAATTTCGGAAGAATTACTTTTTGAGCCTATAGTGTTATATTCTCTGTGGAGCTCCTGAGAAATAAAATCAAGTTTTTTCCCGTTAGAAGTCTCTTCCTCTAACGTTTTTGTAAACAGATTCAAATGGGAACTAATTCTTACCACCTCCTCCGTTATATCAGATTTCTCGGCATAAAATCCAGCTTCCTGAATAATTCTATCCTCATCAAAATTTACATTCAAGCTTTCCATTCGTTTTCTGAATTTCTCATACCAATAGTCAAAAATTTTATCTTTAATACTATCAATATGCTTCAACCCAGATTTTAAATTTTCTATCCGCTGCATTAAGTCGTTACGCAGATTTTCGCCTTCATTTTTTCTCATCTGCACCAGCTCGTAAACAGCTTTTTTTACAGAATCTATTATTTGCGCACCTATTTTTTCTTCTAACTCAGTATCCGCGCTAAATTCCAAAATATCCTCAAAATGAATTAAGTGATCAATTCTAATATCATCAAGAACTTCACTCTCCATCTGTATCTCCCTTAATACTGCCATGTACATATTAAGTGTATCATGATTAATTTTAGGAATCTTTACAGCCTTTTTAAACTGTACTTCAACATTAACATCAACTTTGCCTCTGATAACATTACTCTTGAGAATTTTCATTAGCTCTATTTCCAGGAAACTAAAACCTCGGGGCAATCGAAAGCGAACGTCCAGAAATTTGCTGTTAAGACTTTTAATTTCCGTTTTCACCGAACAGTAGTCGTTGGAAAGTATATTTTTACCAAAACCCGTCATACTGTAAATCATCAAAACACCTTTATTTATCATTTTTATTAAGCTATAGTAAAATGTAAAGCACAAGGAAACCTTAATCTCCTGGTGTTAAGGAAAAGATACTACAAAATATTAGTATGGAGGTCAACATGTTTAACACCACTACAGCGTTAACTATAGTAGTATTACTGGTAATCTCGCTACTTGTTAACATATTAAAAATACTCAAGGAGTATGAGCGTGGCGTAGTTTTTCGTCTCGGCAGGTATGTGGGAGTCAGAGGCCCTGGTCTTATCATTCTTATACCATTTATTGAAAAACTTGTTAAAGTAAATTTGAGAACAGTAGTTATGGATGTACCTCCTCAGGATGTAATAACAAAAGACAACGTTTCTGTTAAGGTTAATGCGGTTGTTTATTTCAGGGTGATACATCCTGATAAAGCAATACTTGAGGTTGAAGATTATTTTTATGCCACTTCCCAGCTCTGCCAAACTACTTTGAGAAGTATTATAGGTCAGTTTGAATTAGACGACTTACTATCCAACAGAGATAAGGTAAACAGTGACCTTCAGTCTGTAATTGATGCACAAACAGATCCATGGGGAGTAAAAGTCAGTGCAGTGGAAATCAAGCACATAGACCTTCCCAATGAAATGCAAAGGGCTATGTCAAAACAAGCTGAGACTGAAAGAATCAGAAGATCCAAGGTTATCAATGCAACTGGTGAACTGGAAGCTTCCACGAAACTTGCTGAAGCAAGTGACATAATGTCAGCCAACCCAATAACCATTCAGCTTAGATACCTGCAGACACTTAACGAAATAGGTAATGAAAAGAACTCAACTATTGTCTTTCCTGTGCCTATTGAAATGTTTAAACTTTTTACAAAATATTTAAAAGATGACGATGAAGATAAATCAAAAGGCTAAAAAATAAGGCGGTAATTTCCGCCTTATTTTATATGAGAAAGTACAACTTCAGCAAATTCTGCTGTATTAACCTTCTTTTCATGTTTTTTACCGTAGAAGATATCACCTGTTCTATAACCCTCTGCTAAGGTTTTTTCTATAGCATTTTCAATTTCTTTGGCAGCCTCATCCATATCAAAAGAGTATCTTAGCATAAGAGCTGCTGATAACATCTGGGCTGTGGGATTAGCAAGCCCTTTACCTGCAATATCTGGTGCAGTCCCTCCAATTGGTTCATAAAGCCCGAAACCATTTTCATTAAGTGATGCAGAAGGGAGCATACCCAGTGATCCTGTTAACATTGCTGCTTCATCACTTAATATATCGCCGAACATATTGCCCGTTAATATAACATCAAACTGCGAGGGGTTCCTCACCAGCTGCATAGCAGCATTATCCACGTACATATGGTTTAATTCTATTTCAGGAAATTCATTTTTTTGTAAAGCATTAACTGTATCCCTCCACAAAACACTGCTCATCAGTACATTAGCCTTATCTACACTCACAACCTTTTTTTTGCGCATCAAAGCAGCTTCGAAAGCAAGCCTTGCTATTCTTTCCACTTCTTTTTTCGAATACCTCATTGTATCAACAGCATACTCCCCGTCTTCAGACACATACTTAGGATCTCCAAAATAGATGCCACCTGTCAATTCCCTGAAAATTACAATATCTATCCCCTCAGAAAAAAATTCTTTTTTCAGAGAACAGGCTTCACTAAGAGATTCAAAAACTTTAATTGGCCGCAAGTTAGCAAATAATTTAAAGTGTTTTCGCAAAGGGAGAAGAGCACCCCTTTCCGGTTGCTTTTCAGGAGGCAAATTCTCCCACTTAGGTCCTCCCACCGAGCCAAATAATATGGCATCAGCATTTTCACAAATTTCCAGCGTACTTTCAGGCAAAGGTGTGGAAAACTTATCAATTGCAACCCCGCCAACATCGGCATAGTTATATTCAAATTTCACACCATATTTTTCAGCAATACAATTTAGAATATTTACCGCCTGCTCCATCACTTCAGGTCCGATACCATCACCGGGCAATACTGCAATCTTTCTCATGAACTTCCTCCATATTATACTTTTTCAACAATTATTTCATTTCCAGTGTAAAGTCAAATCAGATTTTTTTAAATAAAACTTAATCTCCCCCCTTTTCCTTTTGATAGAATAAAACAATTGCTAAAATAGCAAATACACTGTGTGGCAAAAAATTTGCAAAAAAAGGTGACAAAACACCAGCTTTCCCCAATGATGCCCCAGAAGCTACGAAAAGCCAGAAGCCAAAACCGGCGAACATTGCCCTAGCTGCAAGGGTGATATAAGAACCATGCCTTGAAAAACTAATAGATAAAGGAACAATCAAAATAATAAGTACAACTATGCTCAACGGATGGGAAAATTTATTGTAAAACAACATCTTATACTTATCTGAATTAAGACCTTTTGATTCATAAACACCAATAATGCGGTCAAGCTCTTTAACTGAAAGCAGCTTGGGATCTGTTTTAATGATAGATACAATATTATCAAAAGTCTCACTCTTAATTACTTTTTTGTCGGTTTCACTAACTAACTTTGGAATATTGTTGGTATCAAACTCTTTGTAATTTTCTAAAACCCACCGGGAATTTTCGTAAGCCCCCCTTTCAAAGCTAACAATTTTATAAATACTCCCATTATCATTATAATGGTACTCCACTACATTCAACATTATCTTATCCACGGGATCAACTACTGCGACATTTATAAATCTGTTATCAGCCTCCTTTAGCCATAAATCGGACAATTTATTAATAGGATTATAAATGCCACCTTTAATATTTTCAACTTCATATTTCTCCCGGTTATATTCAATTTTTGGGTTCACGTACTCCCCTATTAAGAATAAAAGAAAAGCAACACCAAGACCTGTGCCCAAAAAAATAAACGCTATATTTCTGATTCTTCCACCAAGACTGACATATGCAAGTATCTCCTGATTTTTAACCAAAGTCAGAATGGTGAACATTGTGCCAGCAATAACGGCAATAGGTATGGTCTGATATGTGGAATACGGTGTTTTCATTACATCATAAATAAAAATTTGCAAAATATTAATGTCATATTCCTTAATGTACTCCATATGCTGAAAAATCAGAAAAGACGTATATATTACTAATATAAAAAGTTGTGCTGTTAAAAGTCTTCCCAAAAAGAGTTTGATGAGATACCTGCTAAAAATCATTTGAATACCTTCTTCAGCATAAAAACAGCAACACCTGCAAATAAAATATTAGAAAGCCAAGCTGCTAAGAAAGGATTGACAAAAGCAATCATATTTTCAGAAAAAATAAGTATCATATTATATATGAAAACGACCACCAAAGAAAAAAATACACCTAGCGATTTGCCTGCTCTATGAAAAAAAGATCCAAAAGTCATCCCTAAAACAGCCATAATAAAAGCGGCAAAGGCTAAAGCAAAACGCTTAGAGAATTCAAACTTATATATATCTTTGTCAAAATTTTTCGCTAGCTCTCCGGGATACATGAAACGCTCCCCTTGAATTAGAAATTTCTCATCAACAGGCACAGGTATCTTTACCTGAAAGGAATTAAAAGCAATTTTGGAATA
>JASMTO010000112.1:0-2953 GCA_041694215.1 bacterium | reverse complement strand
AGCCCTGACAGGGTTTCGAACCCTGTCAGGGCTGGCTTACTTCTGCTCTTCCATCACTTTGTTTCTTTGTAAGTAATCCACCAGGTCGTCCATGTTGGTTTCCTGCATGGTGTCTACGTCGAACGCTTTTTCTTTGAGTGAGAACAGTTCCTCCATGCCGGCTTTTTGGAAGAGCTCATGCAGCAGCGGATAGGCTTCGGCGTCGAGGTTGACGAAGGTGCTGAGGCGGTCGATGCGCCAGTAGTTGATTTCCTCCTTGCACAAGCCCGACGCTTCGCGCAGCCGGTCGCCCTCGGGGGTGGAATTGTGGGTGATAAACAGGAAAGTGCGGAAGATTACCTTGTGGTCGACCACCCACGCCAGCAGGTAGCCCACCTTGATTTTGTGGAGCTTCACCGGAAGCAGCATGTAGCCCTTGTAGTACTCAAAAGATTTGATGTTGTTGGTGTTTTCCCACAGCGTGTAGTTGATTGCCTCGCGGTTAAGCAAATCGAGGCGCTGCGATAGCCGCTTCAGGGCATGCGACTGGATATACACATCCAGCTTTTCGGCCGGGCCGCGGTAATGCTTTTTCACCAGGCTGCGATCCACCTGGAGCCACTCCAGGATTTTTGAAGCCATGGGCTTACCCAGTCTGAAAGCCGGCCGTTTTTTCCCGTTGATTGCCACGGCCGTTTTCTGTGCCGGATACCCATAGACGGTGGCTATTAACCTGAGCTCCAGATTTTCCTTAAAAAGCTTCCCTATCCGGATATTAAGTCCGTAATATTTGATGTCCGGATTACTCATTTGTGTGATGAGTCTAAAATAGCCAAGCAGAAAGTTCTCATAAAAAATATGGAATGCCTTGTTTTCCGTAGTCTTGCTTTTTACAACCTGCGGATGGTCCTTACTTTCATATAGCGATTCCTGCAGCCGGGTTAGCGTTCGGGCGTAATTGTAAAACATTTCCATTTGTTTGCCTGAGAGCACCTTGCCGGGGCCAAAAACATGAATTTCTTCCCGGTAGTAGCTCCTGGCTTTTTTATTGAACCGGGCAAGCTCCTTGCTGCTGATAAGTTCGTTTCCGGCTTCAGGGTTGGCAATGGTCAGGCGCGATTCATACATCATGCGCGTGGCCTTTGCATCGAAATCTTCAAGCGGGTTATAAAATTCAAGTTTGCGCATGGCAGCCAAGAAATCCTTCAGATATTTCTTATACCCGCCCTGCTGGTGCGCCTGTGGTTTTTTGCGTTTTTTTCCTTTCGATTTTGACATTGAGGGTTTTATCTTTTCGGGGCCCGCTCCGTAAAGCGGACGGTGTTAAATCAAGGTTAAAGGTAGGAAAATTTTGGGGGAGGGGTGTTAATTTTTAATACTAAGTGGGTTTTGAGTGATATGATTAAATGAGGTTTTTGCAATAACTAGCCCTTCTTCAGAATCTTCTTTGACAGTAGTTTCGATTTTGATTTCTTCTGGTTTGTATTCAAATAGCAATTGATTATAAACTATCAGATCCAAAATAATTTCTTCGATAAAGTTTTGTAACTCATCAAGAGCTTTTTCATGGTTAGGAGATTTGAATATTTCATGTAGTGTTGACCATTTATTCAAGTTTTCCTTTATTGTAACTTCTATCTTGTAAATGCTTTTATGAACATTTGAAATAATGGAAATGGACTCATATTTTAGATTAGTTTTATTGTTAAGTTTTATCAAACCATAAAGCGACCTTAAAAGAAGATTCATTAAAGAAAGAAGAGTTTCATTTGCTTCAAAGTCTATTGCGTACTTTTTAAATTCTAATTTTTTATAATGCTTAATATTCATTAGCAAGTTGAATTCATGAATGTAATATGCAAGCTTTTTTCCTTGCGTGGTAAATGAATTATAATAAATCAGCAAAAGCTCTTTTTGTCCTAAATTAGCTCTTAAGATTTTGAAATAAAATACCTTTTGATCTCTACTTAGTTCTCCTTTCTCAATAATTTCACATGTTTGACTAAGGATAGAAAAATACTCTTCCATGGTGTCATACTCCATCATCAAATCCCTGAATGCTTTAACAAAAGGATCATTGTTTTTATGTATAGTATTAAATTCATTTGGATCAATTTTACTAGCCATTTTATTATATAATAAATTGAACTTATTTACTCCTCCTTGAGGTTTAAAGCTGTTTCTTAAATTGTTGAAGTTATCTAACATATGAAAAAAAGTAGATTCAAACTGCTGTTTTTTCATAGTTGAAGCCTGAGCATTCATTATTTTTCGTGTCTCTTCCAGCTCATTCTTTTGAGAACTATATGTCATATAAAGCAGGATAATAGCTATTGGAGCGGTAATGCCGCCAATAAAATCACCCAGGCCACTATATCTATCTAAATCAACTTGAAAGCCATGATAGTTAATGTTTTCCAGAAACTCATAATTAATAAATAACAAAGCAAAGGATAGAATGAGCATTAAAATTGCTATTAAGCTTGTTTTGGTTCTGAATGGCTTTTGCTCCTTTTTATTTTCTTCCATGGTAAGTAGAGTCTGTTAATTGATCAAAGGTAGTTGTGATCTTCTTACACATTCTACCATTTATAATTGAAGTTTTGGTATGGAAAATATTTGCTAATTTTGTTTTAGGCGTTTTGAATTGAATCCTTTCGTTCAAATACTATTTCAGTGTTGAATAATAATTCTATTAATTCAATTATTATTTGCGATTCAAGATCTTCAATCTTGAATCTGATATTGATAAAATTAGTATTAGCCCCATAAACATTAACAGCGTCTACTACTCTAAATCGAATGTTATTAAAATAGAAATATTCATTATCAGCTAATTTTATGTTGTACTTTAGTAATCTAGCCGAAATTTTGTAATGGGATTTCAAAACATCAATATTATTCTTAAGATATATATTCAAACACTACTGTCCGGTTAGATCTTAAACAGACTCAATTGGTTAGCGTCGTGGTG
>JASMTO010000111.1:0-4725 GCA_041694215.1 bacterium | reverse complement strand
TTCATATTTACCAGTCTTGCGGATAGACGGCAATACTTCAGAAGTTACCCAGCGTTTGAATTTTTTAGCGTTAGGTAACCTTGAACCAAAAATTAACGAATATAGCCCACTCTCGTTAATCACTGTTAATTTCTGTTTTCCTCCAAGGGTGTCACTAACAGTGACACCCTTATCTTCTGCATCAACTATTTTACGCAATGATTCACGAATGTTTTTATACTCAAGTGCGTTACAAACGTCTTTTGCTACAAACCAGTATTCACCATTCCTATAAACAGTTCTCAACCTTCCAAAATCCTCGTTTTTAAAAACTATTAAATTCTTTTTTTGTCCCATGTTAGACCTCCTGCTTTAGGATTTAAATCTAATATGCAACAAAACCTGATCAATTTTTGTGGTATTTGCTAAAAATGATTAGAAATAATTGTCTCAACTTGGCAATTAATACCTTCTCATTCGCTCAAAATCGCCTCTATTTTTTAAGTTACTTGTTTGTGGGTAGGTTAGACTATCAAGAAAGATTACTTTGCAGCACAAGGCAAATGAACAGGAATTTTCTTTATTGTCAAGCATATATGTCACACACATTGAATTTCACAATTATGATGTACTAATTGAAAAGACATCAGCAAAAGGGTAATGAATACCCGGAAAATTATAAAAATATCCCAAAAATATAGCAAGATAGATAGAAATATAGCCCCGATATAGATACATATACATCCGAATGACGAATGACCTTTTTGAACAAAATGCCATTCCGCCACTCGCTATTTCATTTCATATCATTTTCCCTCATCTTCATTCGCTATTCATTCCTCATATTAGCGAATTCCGAATATTGTTTTTTATCAAAAGAAATTTTTTACTATCTTTATAATTAATCAATAATACAGAGTTATTACGCAAGACTCTGTTTTTTGATTTTATAAAACTTGTAGCACCAATTTGTGTTTTGAATATGTATAGCATATTAATTCTTTGTATATGTATGTATTTTGCCGATAAGTCCGTTAAATATGCTTTTTCTATTTGACTGATTCCTTTTGACTTTCTCTCAGTATACGCTGAATTTTTTGAATATTTTTTGCATAAAAATCTCTCTTTTTTTGTAATTCAATCATTTCTTTTTCCAGTTCTTTGAAAACAGGATACAAATTATTTTTACCAAGCTGTTTTAAAATCTTGTGAGTAATTTTTCTGCCCAGTCTTTTACCAATATTTTTTTTACCTTCTTTCGTATTAATTTTTATAGCCTGCCTCCATTCAAAATAGTGAGGACAAAAAATACAATCTGACTTACTGCAATACTCCAAGCTCATATAAACAGAATTTTTTTCATAATACTTTTTTTGATGTTTTACTTTAAACTCCATTTCTTCTCTTACTTCTGTGAAATTATCAAACAGGTCATCAAGATATGCTTTCAATCTGTCTTTTTCGTAGTCAATCATTTGTTGTCACCTCTCAGTTTTCTTAATTTTAAAAATATCAGTTATCCCTTTGCAATTTTGTGGTTTTCTTGAGAAATTTTTTCATTTTTTAGCAAATACCACAAAATTGTGTAGAGAAATTCTTAAACTGATAATTACGAAAAAATTATCTGGGGGTATCTTATGGCAGAAGAAAAGAAAGATAATGGTTCTCACCCGGTGGCGGATGAAAAAAAGCAAAAACAGAAAAAAACAGCAAATAAGAAAACTGGAACAGGAATATTGCATTATTTACTCGTGATGATTATTTCAGCTCTGGTTGCTGTGATTGTTTTAACTCAATATCGCATGCAGTATTTTCAGAAAGATATTTTTAGTAATGTTGGAATTGTAAATACTACCCTGCTTATCCAGGAGCAAAGATTATCAGAGATGAACAATTTAAGAAAAGGTAAGTCTGATTCCTCTTCTAACTTGAGTAAATATATACAAGATATGCAGGAGATTGTTGATAGTATAGCAAAAAAATACGATGTGATTTTATTGGAAAGGGGAGCAGTCATATCCGGAGATTTCGTTGATTTGACTGAGGAAGTCAGGCAACGGCTTATTAACAGAGGTTATGACTTTTTAAAAGATCAGGATTTCAAGAATCCAAAGAATAAGCAATAAGAGGTGGTTATGATTAGAGTAATGTTGATCTTATTGCTTGTTTTTACAAATACACAGGTTTTTGCAGTGCAGAACCTTGGAGTACACGGAAAGACATATAAAATCGAAGAAAACAATTTTTACGAATGGCTAATGAGTAGGATTAAGTCACAAAAAGATAAAATTAAAAAATTTAACAAACGTGATGTTTCCAAAATGCTCACAAAACAAATGGAAATCGACGGTTTTAATATTCCTAATTGTACCGAAAATAATACTAAGACCGTAGATCCAGTCTACATTCTCGATCACAATATAAAAGATGCCAACGGAAATATCCTTTATTCAAAGGGAACAGTTGTTAATCCCTTTGATTATATGAATTTTAAAAGAAAGTATTTTTTTCTCGATGTGGATAACGCTACACAAGTTAATCTTTACAGAAAAATAGCAAGTAAAAGTAAGATGAATATTCAGCCGTTAGCTGTAAGCGGTAATTTGCAAGAATACTACCAAAAAGCAAAAGCAAGCGGATTGTCTATACCCGCAGGCAAACCTAATAAACAGATCATAAAAAAGATGAATATAACCTGTGTGCCTTCTCTTGCCTATCAGAAAGGAAAGCTATTGGAAGTTAAAGAGTTCAGGGTCAAGGGGGAAAATAGTGAAGAAGATTAAAAAGATTTTTACTGTTTTTATTATAATATTTGTGTTTTTCACCGCCCTACCCCGCCAGTCTTATTCTGCGGGCTGTGTCCCAATGTTTAATCCCATTACAAACGTAGATTGGAGTATGTTTGTAAGAGAATTTAGATTTCTTGGAATATGTGCTTGTGGTGATCCAATACCAAGAGTTGGCTTCAAAATTCAATATGCTGAACCGATTGGGCTTATAGAAACTACACAAAAACCTTTTTTCTTCCCGTCACTTAATATCAACTTGGGGATGTTTTCCGGGTTATACAAGATTGGAAATCAAATGGGCGATAGTGGTAGTGCTGTTAATGCTCATTACGTTTGGTATCCGGTTTTTTGGGTATTGGATATACTTTCAGATATATTATGTATGCAAGTAAGCCCTACTGCTATTGATTTCGGCTACTTGTCGGAAGTTGATCCCACATGGACTTTTGACGAACTAAACCACTTTATACAGCCTGAAAAACTGCTTTACGCAAATCCTGTTGCTCAATCTGCATGCTTGGCTGATTGTGCCGCTTCAACCTTTCAAAAACCTTTGAATCCACTTTACTGGTGCGCAGGATGCTGGGGCGGTATATTCCCGGATACAGGTAATGTACAGGAACAAACAGAGAATGACGTTGTTGGTTCAAATTTGGTAGCAACAAGGCTTATTGACAAACTTCACAGTTCTTTTTTGTTATGGGCAAGCAGTCCCGGAGAAGCGGTTGGTTCTTCAGAAATTCCGGATTCTATATGTCAACCAGTGCCATTTCCACGAATTATAAAAACTCAATACTGGTTACAACCTGCTTGTCCTGTCACAAGGTTCGGTTATGCGATAGGTACTATGCCACCCGTTTTTGAAGCTTTTGCAAAATCTCCGGGTTTTGAGGATTACGTCCATGTCCTATGGAGGAAAAGAGTATGCTGTCTTTTATAAGAAAAAAGAAAAGGCTGATAATTTTAACCTTTTTGTTGTTAGACATATTTATAGCAAGCGCTGTACAGAGTGGGCAATATGATAGCCTTTATAATGATTTTCACAACGACAGTGAAAACTATAAAAGTGAAAATAAAATCAACGAAATAAAAGATACTGCCCCTCAGTATGATGAAAATAAAGCTAATTATCAGGATGCTAAAGATCAGGAAAGTGCAAACAAGTTCATGAACTATGGCACAGATTTGACAAGCTCCTGTACAGTGCAGCTTTATGAGCAAGAAAAAGTATATGAGTGTACAGAAGATGAAGACATAACCTATGATTTTAGTGATGGAAAATCAGAAATCCTAAGCGGTGAAGGTCTTGACGGTATCCAGATACAAGACGGAAAAATAAGGTTTTATGATGATGACTATGGAACAGGTTCTTGGGTTAGTTTAGCAGGAGCTGGCACAAGTGGTCCAAATGACGGCATTCAAATAAGCAATGAAAAGATTAGAGTTTATGACGGTGCTAATTATAGCAATTGGATTTCATTCAAGGATGGTGGTTTAGCTGCTGCAGGAGATACGGGTATCGAGATCAAGAACGAAAGTATCAGATATCGTGATGATTTTGATAATCAAGCAGGTGGATGGTTAAAGATAAATATACAAAATCATGTATACAAAAATTGCTTTTACAATATCAATTCAAAATCAATTAACTAATAAAAGGATTTAAGATGAGATATATCGTATATGCTTTAATAATACTTTTTGTAGCAGAAACATATGTCTATGCAAACGAAGAATGGCAGTGCATTGAATATGGAGATGTGTGTGTGCATTCGATAGACGGTGAGTGTGTTGAGTGGGAATATGATGTATGCAAGAAATATACAAGAAGAATTGAAAGCTATTCTGCCGGTTGTGATCTCTCCAATGTGATGAAAATGATTAATCAAGAACACTGCAATGTTGTTGTTAAATGTAATGACCCTATAAATGTTGTAGGAACATGCGAAAGAGGCTC
>JASMTO010000110.1:0-7377 GCA_041694215.1 bacterium | reverse complement strand
ACCACTTTTCCACTCTTCTACTCCTCTACTCTTCCAATATCCAGGTTTGAGGTAGCATAATGGGTGATGGGTGATAGGTTTTGGGTTATAGGTGATGGTACGAAGACGTTGAACATTGAACGTTTAACATCAACCACTTTTCCACTCTTCTACTCCTCTACTCTTCCAATATCCAGGTTTGAGGTAGCATAATGGGTGATGGGTGATAGGTTTTGGGTTATAGGTGATGGTACGAAGACGTTGAATGTTGAACATTGAACATTGAACGTTGAACTAAATATGAGTGATGCCAGAATAAAAAATATTTACTATTGGCAAAATTTGCTATAGTCATAAATTAAAATTTTATTCAATATGGAGTGATAATTTTCTAACAAAATGATCATAATAATAATACCCAGAATAAAGGAGGATACAGATGCATATGAAGAAAGGTATTAAAAACAAATCGGGATTTACTTTGATTGAAATAATGGTGGTTGTGGTAATACTTGGTATACTAGCCACGTTTCTTGTGCCTAAAATCATAAATAGGCCGGATGAAGCCAGAATTACCAAAGTAAGAAACGATATCAAAGCCATTGAATCTGCATTAAAACTATATAAAATCGATAACGGATTTTACCCCACTACTGAGCAAGGGCTTATGGCATTGATAGAGGAACCTGATATAGAACCGATACCTAGAAATTGGAAAAAAGGTGGTTACCTCAATTCTGAAGAACCCCCAAAAGACGCATGGGGCAATGAATATATCTACCGTTCGCCTGGCTCGGAAGAAAGGGACTATGAAATAATTTCCTACGGAGCTGACGGCAAAGAGGGTGGAGAAGGAATAAATGCTGATATTAAGAGTTATGAACTTCAATAATATAAAAAAAACAATCTTCCTGCCCAACAGAAATGCCTTCACACTGCTGGAGATTTTAATTGTAATCACTATAATTGGTATTGGTGTTATCACATTAACCCCACAAATGATGAGAAATACTGTAGAAAATGACAACATCGTAACATTTTTTAATAAAACATTAGAAGATGCACTCACAGAAAGCAAAGAGCTACAAGCTCCTGTTAGTATAAGGGGGTTTAAAGGCTCGGATAATGTAATAACTGCCAAAGGGGAACGCGTCAAAATACCTGATGATGTTGAGGTTTCAGAAGTTGAAATTAACGAATACAATACCTTCGGGACAGAATACGAAATAACGGTGTATCCATCTGGAATATGTGATTATTTTATAATTAATTTCAACAACGGAGAATTTATAGAATCCACGCCCCTGCTTATGACAGTAAAAAAATATGCAAAAAAATAAAGGTTTTACATTACTAGAAATTCTTGTGG
The DNA here is from genome assembly GCA_041694215.1 of bacterium. Classification (GTDB taxonomy): domain Bacteria; phylum Chrysiogenota; class Deferribacteres; order Deferribacterales; family Flexistipitaceae; genus Flexistipes. Next base: position 6,029 of record JASMTO010000110.1, on the reverse strand, counting down.
CACTTGCGATACTTTCCATAAGTATGTTAGCATTATATAACCTGCTGAATTTTTCGCTGGATTTGCATATTTATTCAGAGAATAGAATTGAGCTAGTAAATAGAGGCTATGAATCGATTTTGAGGCAACTGAACTTTGAGGAGGATATTAATACTATTAAAAATGAATATGATAACCTGACTTTTGAATATACAATAAACCAAACACTTTTCCCCGATATCCAGGAAATCGTTATTTCACTTGAAAATGATGAAAGTAATATAACATACAGATTTTTTAATGAAGTTTCCAATGAAGAATAATACAGGATTCACTCTTATTGAACTTTTGATAGCTTTATTGATATCCTCTTTTATTATGATGGGAGCTTATGCGCTTTTAGATACAACGTTAAATACGAAAGAATCGCTGGGGAATAGACAAAATTATCAAAAAATGTACAAATCAATATATAAAATTATAAACGATGACATTATTTCCTCAGATGCAAAAGAAATAAATGTGAGAAAAGATCCAGCAAGCAATAATGATGAAATAAATTTTACAACACAAAACAGCATATATTTTACTCAAAGTCTCCCTGTTAATGTCAGGTACTATGTTGAGGATAATTATCTAATAAGAGAGGAAAATCATTCTATACTCCATGATCCGGAAGGTATTAAGTTGGTGGGTGGTGTCGAGGAATTCAGTGTGGAAGGATATGATGGCAATGAGTTCACCGACCGTAATTTTGAGACAAAGATGTTAAAATTCAGAATTCAGATAAATGACAGAATATTCGAGGTGATTGCCGGTGCATTTCAACAAGAAAGGTAGTGTAATTATCTTTATTCTGTTTGTAATTGCATTTGCATCTTCCTTAATTCTTACCATGAGCGAAGAATCTGTTGAGAACTATGAAGAGGTAAACAATGTCTTTTTAATGAATCAATCATATATTTATGCCAAAACCGCTATAAAAATTGTGGAAAACCTTATAGCTGATGACGATTTTAAAAGCGATACCCAGGAGGATGACTGGTACAATATCCCTATGTATCCACTGGACAATGGTTATGTATCAATCGAGATTATTCCCATAAATGCAAAGATCAATGTAAACGATATAAATTCAGAACGGGTTGCGGCTGCGTGGGACGATTTTTGCGATGAATACAATATTCTTGAAGAAACGTCCTCTGTTATAAAAGACTGGATAGACAATGATACAGATATTTCGTATATGGGTCTTGAAAGGGAAGAATACGAATATTTAGGAAATACGTTTGACACTAAAAATGCGCCTTTTGATACATTGACAGAGCTTAATTTATTAAGCAGTGACCTTTACGATATAATGAAAAACCACTTTACAGTTATTTCAAATGATAGCAAATTAAATGTAAATTTTGTTGATTCGGAAACACTTGAATACTATATACCGGAACTGGCATTTTACGCCGAAGATATTGTAGATTACAGAGAGTTTAACGAATACAATGATATATCTGAAATCAGAAAAGCTGCCCCCATTCCAGATGATACGTATATAGAAGTTGTTGACTTGTTAACTGTAAAAAGCTCAACATTTTATATCAGAATAAACGTAAACTTGGCAGATGTGAACTTTTATTACCACGCGCTATTGCAACGCGATGAAAACAATGCTAAAGTTACAAAATTTTTCAAAGGACCAAACAAGTATTTTTATTGATTTCATGCTGAGGATACAATGAAGAAACCTGCAAAACACATTGTTTATATTAATGAAACCGGATTTTATCTGAATTCCGATGAAGGTTTTGTGGAAACAGATCATGAAACCATTCACAATATCATTAGCTACGATATTTTACTGGACGATAACTTCTTTATTTATGAAAATTTAAGCGTAAAGGTTTACAGTAAAAAGAAAATCAAACAAATAATAGAAAATTATCTTATGACCACCTACCCTAAAGAACTTGTAAATGAGCATTACTATGCAAAACATGACAATTTTGTCCTTATTGCAATCCCTAAAAGTTTGTTTAATAAAATCTTAAATGAATACGGAGATATATTAAAAAAAGCAAAAACAATAAGTACACCTTTCTTAGAAACAATATCGAGTGAAAACTCAGATTTTATTTATAAAGTGAATGGCACGTTCTACTACCTCAACAATGGTGTAATTAAAATCCTACCACATTTAGAAGATGAAGATGAAAATGAAAATATTATTTATCAAGAGAACGCAGTAAATAAGATTGTCAATCCTAAGGGAAAACTAAACATTTTTGAAAATACAGGGAACGTTTTTTATCTAAAACAGTTTGCTCCGCTTATTGCCGTTATTTTGTTTACATATATTCTTTTTGCAGCCGGCGAGTTTTTTCAATATGTAAAATATAAGAAACTGCTAACTCATACAGAAAATAGACTAGAAGAAATATACCGCTCTGCTGGGGTAGCTTCCACACCTGATCCTTACGGGATGCTTTTATATAAAGCCAAAGGAGGTACAGAAAGTACAAAAACAAAAATTACCGATATCATTGAAAAATTAAGCAAAGCGGTTGATGATAGCACGCTGATTACCACATTGGATTACAAAACAGGAAGATTAAGAGTTGATGGGAAAACTGCTGAACTTAAAACATTGGAGGACTTAGAAAGCGCTATTACAGAAACGTTCAATCAACCAGCACAAATTATAAATACAAACAAAGAAAACAATGAAATAAAATTCAGCATTAGAGTTGAGCTATGAACAAATTTGCAAACATAAACAAAGAAAATGTATTATATATTATTGTTGCTATTGGTGTTATTTTTTTGACTTTTTACTGGACTCACCTCTTTTTACAAGGGAAAATAAAATCCATGAAACAGGAAATCAGCACCATTGAAAACAGGATAATAGAAGCTGAACAATTGGCCAAAATGGCAAAAATGGATACAAACAGAGAATCAGAATTGACAACAGGGCTGTTAAGTTTTGTCCAGAGTATTGGACGGTTAACCAATATTGAGCAAAAAATAATTTCAGTACAGCCTAAAACATTAAGCAATTATAATGAGGCTGTGACTTTTAAGGTGGAAAATGTGAATTTTAACGAATTAATAGATTTGATACAAAATATAGATAGATATTCTAATGTTGTAATAACAAGCATAACTGTTGATAAAAGATTTGATAATCCCCAACTGGCAAATTTATCTATAGAAATGGGGAAAAGATGATAAAAAAATCAATTTTTGCTATAATTACTTTTATAATATTTTTTACTGTTTTTATGTTGTTCTTATTCCCTTATGATACCGTGGCAAAATACTTCCTGCATAAAGCTATAAATGAGTACAAACTGCCTGTTAATTACGCATCACTGGAAGCATCAGCATTTGGGGCAAAACTCTCTGGCATTGACTATTATTATAACGAGAAATTTTCTATTGGTTCAGTTTCTGTAAACTATTCCCCACTCTCACTTATAACACGGTCAGTGTCTGCAACAACAGTTGACAGCCCGGTTAGTGCAAATATGCATTTTAAAAAAAATAACATTTTATTTCACGCAGACCAATCTGTAGATGAGATTCTAAAAATATATCCAAAGATTAAAAAATATGCAAAATCCGGTAATATCAACATTAAGGGTCAGATAAACCCTTTTGCTGAAAAAGGAAAAATCTCTGTAATCTTAAGTAATCTATCACTAATCACGCCAATAACAGATGTTAAATTTGATCAAATCAGTGCAGATTTTGAGCTAAACAAAAATAGATTAACAATTACTAATGTTAAATCTAATGGAAGCAATAATGTGAACATAAAAGGAACAGTGTTTATAAACTATAATGCACTCATCCATTCTGTGGTCAATTTAGAAGGAAGCATTGATATTGCAGGTTTCAAAAATAATTTTACAATAAAGGGCAGAGTATCCAATCCCAGAATAATTTTTTAAAAGGGCAAACCTGTACCAAGCATTTAACGTTTTAAGTATTCGGTCGCTATAACAAAAAATTGCATCATTCCGAGAGGCTAACCCGTGGCAGCCTCAAGTCTTGTATATGAGATTGCTTCGTCGTTTAGAAGAGGAAAAGAGTAGAATAGCCAATCAAAGCTCTCAAGGAGATTTTTATGCAAAATTTCCTAAGGCAACACCCTTTGGCATTTATAGTCATAGCCCAATTGTTTGGAACCTCCCTTTGGTTCAGTATAAACGGAATTTGGTTTTCTCTTTCCAATGATTTGGGTGTTTCTGAATCAACGTTGGGACTTTTTACCCTTCTGGTACAAGCAGGATTTATAATAGGCACATTGTACATTGCAGTGACAGGTTTTGCTGATCAATTTAAAGCAAGCAGAATTTTTACAGTGGCAAGTTTTATTGGAGCAATAGTAAATGCTGGTTTAGTAATAACAACTGAATCCATTCACTTAAGTTTGATATTGTGATTTTTGACCGGCATTTGCCTGGCTGGGATATACCCAATAGGGATGAAATTGGTTGTAAGCTGGTCTCCCAAACACACCGGATCTGCACTTTCATGGTTGCTCGGGATGTTAACGTTAGGAACTGCTCTACCCCATCTTATGAGAGGGGCCACTTTAAATCTTGCATGGCAGTGGCCGTTATTAATGAGCTCTATTTTGGCTTTATTGGGCGGTATTTTAATATTAGTATTAGGGGATGGTCCACATTTACCTGTTTCAATACAAAAAGCACATTTATTTGAGGGGCTTTCAGCTCTAAAATTTCCAGAGTTCAGGGCTATAGCTGGAGGTTATTTTGGACATTGCTGGGAATTATATGCTTTTTGGATGCTCACCCCTTTGCTGGTCACAAGAGAAATTGCCAGGATGGAAACATCCACAGCGTTTATTCCATGGATTTCCTTTTGCATCATAGCAATAGGTCTACTGGGTTGTATTTGGGGCGGCTGGCTAAGCAAGCGATTTGGTAGCTTTTATGTTGCATATTTTGCCCTATTCACATCATGCATTATTTGCGGCATTTATCCATTACTTGCATGGCTGCCGGGATGGTCATTGTTAATACTACTTATCTTATGGGGGTTATCAGTAATTGCTGACTCCCCTCAATTCGCAGCAATGGCCGCTGCTAACGCTCCGCAAGAGTATGTGGGTTCTTCTTTAGCTGTAATAAACGCCATAGGCTTCGCATTAACAATTCCATCAATATGGATTACAAGCTTTTTATGGCAGATTCAAGGACACTGGGTAGTGTGGTGGCTACTACCTGGATCTATACTTGGTCTTCTTTCACTAAAAAAATTTAAAAGTAAAAAAATATCTTAAAAAAGTAAAGGAAAATTACTAACGCCCCCGGCACGACTCGAACGTGCGACCTACGGATTAGGAATCCGGCGCTCTATCCTCCTGAGCTACGGGGGCAGTTAAGCTTTGAACAGGACTGTTTATAATTATTTTCACCCTTTATGTCAATTAAATAAATAAAAAAACTTTCAGTACTTATTTTAAACGAAATTATTTGATTAAAAGATAAATAGAAAGAATAACAACTGCAGTTATAATACCGTCAACAAAAGCCCAGATAGCACCCTTTAATATCCCCGCAGAAGATTTTGTATCAAAACCTTTATACACTTTTGATACCATGGATATGTACCGGGCAAATCTGCCTTTTCGGCTTAAAAGAACAATTATTACAAAAGTCAGTGAATAAAAAAGAGCAAATATAAATATGAAAAAATTATAATACATCAACATATTATAGAATAAGAAAAGTGAAGAGGCTTTAAGCCAGCTTCACTTATGCGGCAGAATTTTTCAATTTGTTCAGCTTTTGGGTAAGCCTGGATACTCTTCTTGATGCTTGATTTTTATGAATTATACCTTTTGAGCCAATTTTAGAGATAACTTTTATTGCCTCATGATATCTTTTTTCAGCGAGTTCCAAATCTCCGGAGTCAATAGCAGATAAAAACTTCTTCGTATATGTCTTCATCATTGATTTGTACGACTTATTTCTCAGCCTTCTTTTTTCATTCTGCCTGATTCTTTTTTTAGCAGATAG
>JASMTO010000109.1:0-12815 GCA_041694215.1 bacterium | reverse complement strand
TCCAGAACACAAAACAGGGAGGTATTTCTTTTTCTGATCTTCATTGCCAAACTGCAAAATAGGATCACAACAGAGGGATGTATGCGCTGAAATCAATACACCAGTGGATGCACAGGCTTTGGAAATTTCTTCGATAAGAATTATGTATGATAAATAATCCAAACCAGCTCCACCATATTCTTCAGGCACATACGAGCCAAGAAATCCTAATTCGGAAATCTGGTTAATAATATTTCTGGGGATTTCATGTTTAGCATCGATCTCTGCCGCAATAGGTGCTAGCTCATTATTTACGAAATCTGCAACTGAATCTTTTAATATTTTGTGATCTTCACTCAGATTAAAATCCATATATTCCTCCTATTCTCCCCGAAATTCCGGGTCTCTTTTTTCTAAAAACGCTTTCATCCCTTCCTTCTGATCCTCCGTGGAGAAAAGTATTGAAAAGGCTGATGATTCAAGTGTTAAAGCTTCATCAAGACTTAAATTAAAACCCTTATCTATAACCTGCTTTGCGAGGCTCACAGCCAGCGGCCCCCGCATAGCTACTTCTTTAATATATTTTTCCGTTTCTGCAATGAGATCATCTGGTTCGGTTACCTTATTTACAATTCCCAATGCAGCCGCCTCTTCGGCCTTTATAAATCTACCACTGAAAATCAGTTCCTTTGCCACATTAGGACCGGCCACCCTTGATAACAATTGTGTTCCACCAAAACCAGGAATTATGCCGAGCTTTACTTCAGGGAAACCAAACGTTGCATTTTTTGCTGCGTAAATAAAATCACATGCAAGAGCAAGCTCAAACCCTCCACCAAGGGCAAAGCCGTTAACTGCAGCTATTATAGGCAAAGGGCACTCTCTGAAGGTTCTAATCAGCTTATGACTGTTTTCAGCAAAGGCTTTTGCCTCAGATGCAGTTTTATCCTTCATAGCATTAATGTCTGCGCCTGCTACAAATGCCTTTTCTCCGGCACCGGTTAGCACCACACCCTTCATACCTGAATTTTTTGCATCACCGACAATATCTGTTAGCTCATCAATAATGCTTTTATTGATTGCATTAAGCTGCTTTTGCCTGTCAATGGTTATGTAAAGGATATTATTTTTCTTTTCTACTTTCACAGACTCACTCATAGGACCCCCCTTTTTACTTTTAAAACAGATTATTAATTTTTAATTAATTATACTATAATCAAGTACGTTCACTTTGTCAACATCTGTTATAACGCTATACCATTTTAATTGAACAATTATTCATACTAAATAACTACACCGAAAGACCTTAAAATATTATCATTGCAAGGGTGGTCGACCGTGACGATCTCATTCTCTCTGTCATTATGAGGGACAAAGTCCCACCTCTAATTAACGGAGAGCAGAATTTTGCTGCTTTTTTCTTTATTCTTCCAATAACGATTTACTCAGCAATGCCCGTCTTTTTAACCACAATGTTGGCCTATATCTCTGATCTTTATATATCGCAGATAAATTATTTAATACATAGTTTATTTTTGATGCACCAATAAGATCTCCCCACTCTAAAGGCCCGTAAGGATAGCCTAAGCCTAATTTTACAGCCTTATCAATATCAGAAGGGGAAGCTATTTTTTGTTCAGCGGCAGCGCAAGCTATGTTTACAATCATAGATAATACTCTTTGCACAACAAAACCTGGGGAATCACTAATCAAATAAGCTTCTTCACTATTTTCACTAAAAATACTCAAGGCTGCATTTTTATACTTAACTGTTGCATCTAAAGTCCCCATAAGGGTTTTACAATTGTCAAAACCATAAAACGTATCAACAGCAATTACCCTTGACGGGTCTAAATTCTCATTTATCGCAGTTGTAGTGGCATCCAAACCAAAGGGCGTAATAATGCACAGGCTCTCCTCTTTTGGTGCCTCATTGTAATCAATTTTATAATTTTTAGATTTTAGATATTTTATTACTTTCTCATAACCTTCTTTATTTTTTTTACTAACCCATATACTAAAATCGATATCTTCATTAGAGTAAGATTTTTCTAACTTTTCATTATCAATTTTTTTACCATCTTTATATATATAGAAGCCCTCCCCTACTTTTCTTCCCAATAGACCTGCCTCAAGCCTTTTGTTAAACTTATAGGAGGGTCTATACCGTGGATCCTGGTAAAAACCGTTATATATACTAATGCTTGCAGGAAGTGATACATCTAAACCTGTTAAATCAAACAGCTCAAATGGCCCCATAGGAAAACCTGCTGCTTTTTTCAATATGGAATCAATGATATCAACTTGTGCTATCTCCTCAGTAAACATCGCCATAGCCTCTGTGCTGTAACCACGCCCAACATGATTAACAATAAAACCAGGGGTATCCTTTGTAATAACTGGATTATGCCCCATAAAAATTGCAAGTTTTTGTAAAAAATCTATTATACTATCTGAGGTTCGTTCTGCTTTAACAATCTCTACAACTTTCATAAGTGGAACAGGGTTAAAAAAATGATAACCTGCAACCCTATAAGGTTTTTTGCAACTTGAGGCTATATCAGTAACTGACAAAGAAGACGTATTTGTCGCTAAAATGCAATTTTCTGACACAATATTTTCTAACTTTACAAAAAGTTCCTTTTTTATATTTATATCTTCTTTCACTGCCTCAACAATGATATTACAGTCTTTTAAATCTTCTAAAGTGTTTACTTTTGTAAGTTTATTAATAGCCCTTTTATAGGTGTTTTCATCAATTCTCTTTTTTTCTAAAGAACGCTTCAACATTTTATCTATAAAGTTTATAGCATCATCCGTTACACCATCTATTGCATCATACATTAAAACTTTTATCCCAGCGGTTGCTGCAATCTGGGCAATACCCCTTCCCATAGCCCCAAGGCCAACAATACCAACGATAATATTTTCATTGTCAAAATTGTTTTGCATTTATTTCCCCTTGTAATTTGGTTTGCGTTTTTCAATAAATGCTTGCATGCCCTCTTTTTTATCCTCTGTGGAAAATAGCATTTGAAAAGCTTCTCTCTCTAATGCTAACGCTGCATCTAAACTTATATCATACCCTTTGTTAACAACCTCTTTTATCTTACTTGCAGCAATAGGTGGCATTGTAGCAATTTTACTTGCTACCTCAACTGCTTTATCCATAACCTCTTCATCCTTTACGCAATAGCTTGCAAGCCCCATTTCATAAGCCTGTAAACCTGTAATCATCTCTCCTGTTAAGAGTAACCTCATAGCCTTAAATTTACCTATTGCTCTTGGAAGCCTCTGTGTGCCACCTGCTCCCGGCATTATTCCAACCCTTATTTCCGGTTGACCAAATTTAGCATTTTCACCAGCCACTATAATATCTGCATGCATTGCAAGCTCGCATCCACCACCTAATGCATATCCATTAACAGCTGCAATCAAAGGCCTTGGATATTTTGCAATGCTATCCCACACTTTTGTCATTTTTTGTAAATATATGTCAACGGAGTTCTTATCCATCATCTCCTTTATATCGGCGCCTGCTGCAAAAGCCTTCTCATTTCCTGTTATTATAAGCACCCTTATATCATCGTTGTCAGCAAGGGTATCAAAGGTTTTTGATAGCTCACTTTTAACCTCTGAACTTAAAGCATTTAATGCCTCTGGTCTGTTAATCTTTACAAGGCCAATAAATTCTTTTAGCTTTTCAAAAGTAACAATACTCATAATTTCCTCCTACAACTATTTATTAAATATTCGGCGCTTTTAAAATTTTCCAGTTTTTATCAAGGATTAAATTTGCCTCTGTTAGATTTTGTAGTTTTTCAAAATCTAAACACTCAACTATCTCCCTAACCAATAATCCATTACTTGTTACATCTATAACAGCTAAATCGGTATATATCCTTCGTGCTCCTCTTTTTGCTGTCAGTGGATAACTACATCTCTTTAATATCCTGGGTTTATTGTCTTTTGTGCAATGATTCATTAAAATCCTGACATCATTACACCCCACAACCAAATCCATTGCCCCTCCAACTGAAGGCACCAGCATGTTATCACCTGTGGACCAATTTGCAATATCACCCTCTTCAGAAACTTGAAAAGAACCCAGAAATACCATATCTAAATGTCCACCCCTCATTATAGAAAACGATAGTGCGCTATCGAAAAAAGAGCCTCCTTTTACTATTGTAACTAACTCTTTGCTGGCATTCTGCAAATAAAAATCCTCGCAGCCTTTCGATGGAGCCGGTCCCATGCCAAGCATGCCATTTTCTGTATGATAAATTACTTCAATATCGGGATTAACATAGTTTGAGATAAGTGTTGGCATACCAATACCTAAGTTAATAATAGATCCATCTGTGATATCTTGCGCTGCTCTCCATGCAATCTGTTTCTTATTTAGTGGCTTATACTCTGACATTATTAACCTCTAAAATTAATTTAATTATTTCTATGCCTTGAAACATAAATGTTATGCAGTAAATCATCATAGTTTTTCTTACATTGATAAACCCTATCAATAAAAACGCCTGGCGTTACTATCTCTTCTGGATTTAATTCTCCCAATTCTACAATTTCATCCACCTCTGCAATAACTAAATCTGCTGCTGTAGCCATTATGGGGTTAAAATTTCTTGCAGTCTTTTTATATATTAAATTGCCCCACCGATCTGCCTTATATGCCTTAATTAATGCAACATCACCCTTAAGGGGTTTTTCAAGAATATATTCTTTTCCATCAATAATTTTTGCTTCTTTACCTTCTGCTAACATCGTTCCTACACCAACAGGTGTGTAAAAACCACCCAGGCCAGCCCCGGCTGCTCTAATTCTCTCTACGAAAGTGCCTTGTGGCACAATTTCTAATTTAATTAAGTTTTTTTTATAAAGCTCTTCAACTACATATGAATCAATGCTCCTTGGGTATGAACCAATAATTTTTTTAACCTTGCCTGCTTTTAAAAGCTTTGCCACCCCTCTATCTGCAACACCTGCATTGTTCGAAGCAATAGCTAAATCGGTTATATCGCTCTCAATTAAAGCATCGATAAGCTCCAAGGGCACACCACATTCCCCAAATCCACCTACAAGAATTGTGCTACCACTTTTTATCCCTTTTTTTATATCCCTTGTTTTATAAATACATTTATTTATCATATAAACTACCTCTTAGTTAATTACTAAAGTGATTTAATTAAATTTCTTGCTATTATGACCTTTTGAATCTCACTTGTGCCTTCATAAAGCTTTAAAAGCCTAACATCTCTATAAAGTCTTTCCACAGCATAATCCCTGATATAACCATAGCCACCATGTATCTGAACCCCTCTATCTGCCACTTTATTAACCATCTCTGTAGCAAAAAGCTTTGCGCAAGACGAAACTAATGTAATAGGTTTACCATCGTCATAATTTTTAGCTGCATCTATAACCATACATTTGGCAGCATAACACTCTGCTTTACTTTCAGCTATCATGGACTGTATCATCTGAAAATCTGAAATAGGTCTTCCAAATTGCTTTCTATCTATAGCATATCTAAGGGATTCATCTATAATCCTTTCAGCCACACCAACACTAACAGCAGCCATATGTATCCTTGCCCTTTCTAAAATCTTCATTGCAGAGATAAAACCTTTTCCCTCCTCTCCTAACAAAGCTGAAGAAGGAACTACGCAATTTTCAAATATAACATCTGATACATGGCCTCCCCACATTCCCATTTTTTTCTCATATGGACCTATTGTTATACCTTTAGTATCTCTTTCTACTACAAAAGCAGAAACACCTTTAGCTCTTTTTTCCTCAGGGTTAGTCCTTGCAAATACAGTGAACAGACCTGCTTCTGGTGCATTAGTTATAAATCTTTTAGTACCGTTTATTATATAGTTATCCCCTTCTTTTATTGCCGTTGTCTTAAGAGAAGCGGCATCAGATCCAGCTTCGGGCTCTGTTAAGCAAAAGGATGCTATCATTTCACCGGAAGCCAATTTTGGCAGATATTTTTCCTTTTGCTCTTTGTTCCCATTCATTGTGATGCCAAGGGAGCCTATACCCACATTTGTTCCAATTATTGATCGAAAAACAATGGAAGCATAACATAGTGCAAAAATAACATTTACTTCCTCTTCAAAGGTCAGTCCAAGACCGCCATATTCTTCAGGGATTGATAATCCGAATAAACCCAGCTCTTTCATTTTATCAATTATATCCTCAGGAATTTGATTATTTTCTGTCACTTCAATTTCCCTTGGGATTAATTCATTAATGACAAATTCTTTAACAGTATCTACCATTACATTTAAGGTTGATTTATCTCTTATCATTTGCTGCCCCTCTTATATTTTTTCTACTACCATAGATATCCCTTGGCCCACCCCTATACACATAGAGGCTAAACCAAAGGTTAACTTATTTGTTCTTTTGAATTCATGGAGCAATTTTGTCATTAATATAGCACCTGATGCACCGAGAGGGTGCCCTAAAGCTATTGCACCGCCATTAGGGTTTAATCTGGGATCTTCCATATCCATCTCCCATTCTTTTAATACTGCTAGCGCTTGAGCTGCAAAGGCTTCATTTAATTCTATAATATCAATATTATCCATCGACAATTTGGTTCTTCCGAAAACCTTTTTTGTTGCAGGGACAGGACCTATCCCCATTATCCTTGGAGGTACCCCTGCTACAGCTGAAGCTATAATTTTTGCTATAGGTTTTAAGCCGTGTGCTTTGCCGTATTCCTCTGATACCAAAAGCAGAGCAGCTGCCCCATCATTTATCTGGCTTGATGAGCCTGCTGTAACAGTGCCATTTTCTTTAAATACAGGCTTTAGTTTAGCTAATTTTTCTAAACTTGTATCCCTTCTTGGTCCTTCATCTATTTCAAAAACACCTTGATTTGTGGTTACAGGGACGATTTGATCTTTAAAAACTCCACTATCTATTGCTTTGATTGCCTTTTTGTGACTCAAAATGGAAAACTTATCCTGTAATTCTCTATCTATATTATACATCTCTGCTAAGTTTTCAGCTGTCTTACCTAATGAGTCTGTATGATCCTTTTTAACCATCTCAGGATGAATAAATCTCCACCCCAATGTTGTATCATATGCAGTTAAATTTCCCATTTTAAATGGCTTATCGATCTTTGGCATAGCCCACGGTGCTCTACTCATCGATTCTACACCACCAGCTATATACAAGTGTCCTTCCCCTGCCATAATACACTTTGCAGCAACCGCTATAGCTTCAAGTCCTGATCCGCATAGTCTATTAACAGTGCAACCTGGAACTTCAACAGGGAAATCAGCCAATAATACACTCATCCTTGCAACATTTCTGTTATCCTCACCAGCTTGGTTTGCACAACCCAAGTAAACCCCTTCCAAATCGTTAAAATCCACATCATTTCTTTTTGCAATCTCCTTTAAAACAAGAGCACCTAAATCATCCGACCTAACAGATGATAGTATACCACCATGTTTGCCAATGGGTGTTCTCACAGCATCAACTAACCAAACATTTACATGACTCATAACACTCTCCAACATTTATTTTTCATACAAAGAAAGACTAACATCTGAAGCCCTATACAACAAATAGTCAGCTGAAGTAACACTACAACAAGGACTCCTTTATATTTCATATTTTCCCCAAATTTTCTGAATACTGTTTTCAATATACATTTTCATATCTGGTAGATGTTTAAAATTAATATCTATTTTTAATGGCAAAACAGATAATAGAACGATTTGATAGCTATATTTTACAGGAAATTTTTCAAAAGAAATAAGAATCTTTGGTTTCGCACTATGAAAAAAAGAATGGAATTTAAGAAAACTATTGTAATTCCAACAAGCTTGATCAGACATAGTAGCTCCTTATATGCAGCTAATTATTACTTTATCTGATCAGCCTGTTGTTTTAGCCTTATTTCTTGCTTATTAGACAAGATGAGCTAAAAAATGAACCGATCTATTTAAACCATAAACACTGTTATATAAATTGTCAAGAAAATTTTTTGGTGTCGCCCAAAAAATCACGTAAAAGATCAATTTTATAAAAAATTAGGTAATACAATGCTGATTCAAAGTGATTTGCATAAATAAATCAGCATACGTTTAAAGCGTACAAATTACATTGAAAATATTTATACTACGTAAAATGGGTGATGCCGGTTCTAATTTTTCCTCTCACATTTTCCACAGTCTCACTTATAATAAAATTCCTCCAGGTCGTTGCATTCGTTGCCTTCTTTTGAAAATAGTTATACACAATCCTGGAGACTTCTCAATTCTAAATGTATGTCATTCAATATATTTTATCCTAAAATGGGATGCCGTCAGGATTTTATATCTTCAAATACTTTTGCCATTTGCTTAGCCTCCTAATTTATAAGTGTTTATTTAATTATACCATTGTCAAGCCGCCAGATACACTAAGTGTTTGCCCAGTAATATAAGAGGCCTCATCAGAGGCAAAAAAACATACTGCATTTGCTATGTCTGTTGGTTCAGCTAATCTACGGAAAGGAATGGCTTTCTCTAAGGCAGCTGCTAGCTTCGGATTATCTTTAGATATTTCTTTAAAAAGAGGTGTATTTGCTGGTCCAGGGCAGACAACATTAACGTTAATCTTATATCTAGCCATCTCTCTTGCCAATGTCTTAGAAAATGCTATTACTCCTCCTTTTGCAGCAGAGTAAACTGCTTCGCCTGTTGAGCCAACACGTCCTGCATCGGAGCCAATATTCACAATTTTACCATATTTTTGTTCAATCATAATAGGTAAAACTGTTTTACATGTATAAAAAACACCTTTTAGATCTAAAGCTATGATCTTATCCCATGTCTCTTCACTACTTTCTAAAAAGGGTTCAACCTTGTCCCATCCAGCATTATTCACTAATATATCTAATTTATTATATTTTTCTTTTGTTGTATCTATTAATCTTTTTACTTCTTGAAAATTTGTTATATCCACTTTAAATGCAAAGGCTTTTCCATTGTTCTTAGTTATTTCTTTAACTGTATTGTCTGCATTATTTATCATAATATCTGCAACTATTACATTAGCTCCTTCAGAAGCTAACTTTTTTGAAATAGCCTCTCCTATGCCGCTACCTCCTCCTGTAACAATGGCAATTTTATCTTTAAGTCGCATTTTTTAACCTCCAGTATGTTTTTAATTTATTTTCTAAACTTATTAAAATCAGGTTTGCGCTTTTCAATGAACGCTTTCCATCCTTCTTTTGCTTCATCTGTTCTGTAATACATTGCAAGTGAACCCATAGCCAATTGATTTATACCCTCTATATTAGCGCTATCTGCATTAAAAGAATATTTTATCATCTTCAATGCTGTTGGACTTTTCTCTAATATCTTTTTGGCCCAAATCTCAGCCTCTTCGATAAGTCTTTCATGGGGCACTATTTTATTAATTAGACCCATTTGCAAAGCCTCTTCTGCGCTATATTGCTCACATAAATACCATATTTCTCGTGCCTTTTTCTCCCCTACAATTCTAGATAGATAAGCTGTTCCAAAACCTGCATCATAACTACCAACTCGTGGACCAGCTTGCCCAAATATAGCTTTATCAGATGCAATTGTTAAATCACAGATAACATGTAATACATGCCCCCCACCTATAGCGTAGCCATTAACTGCTGCAATAACTGGTTTCGGGATATTTCGTATAACTGTATGTAATTCATCTATTTCTAAACCAATCCCCCCTTCTAGACCACCTCCTGTGCCTGTATAACCTTCTGAGCCTCTATCTTTTTGGTCCCCTCCTGTGCAAAAGGCTTTATCCCCTGTACCAGTTAAAATAACTACACCAATACTATTATCATCCCAAGCATCACGAAAAGCATTAATTAATTCACGCACTGTTAGTGCTCTAAATGCATTATAGACCTTTGGTCGATTAATTGTAATTTTAGCTATACCATCATTTTTTTCATAAATAATATCTTTGAATTCCATTTGTGCCTCCTAAGTATTTTGTTGGTTCCTAACATTTTTACAAAAATTAATCATTCTTTATTTTGTAATTTTTTAATGTCTTTTTTCTTACGAATAGGTTCCTCAGGCAATTTGTAATCTTTATATTGCTCCCTTATAGTACTTTTACTTATCTTACCCACACTTGTTTTTGGAAGATCATCCACAATAAAAACTTTGTCGGGCAACTGCCAATTAGGGAACTTTGGAGCTAGAAACTTTAATATTTCCTCTTCCGTGATTTCTTCTCCACTTTTTGGAACAACCAGCAAAATAGGTCTTTCAGTCCAATCAGGATGTGGTACAGATGCACAGGCACATTGAGCTACTTTTGGATGAGCAGCTGTTTCATTTTCAATTCTAATAGAGGAAATCCATTCCCCTCCACTTTTAATTAAGTCCTTACTCCTATCCACTATCTCCACATATCCTTCAGGATCAACAACTCCTAAATCACCTGTATTGAACCATCCATCCTTTGGAAAAGACTTTTTATTTTCATCTGGTCTTTTATAGTAGTGACCTATTACCATCGGTCCTCTTTCCCATATCTCACCTACGCTTTTCCCATCCCAAGGAACCTCCTTCCCAAATTCATCAACAACTTTCATTTCAATCAACCCTGGAAGAGGAATTCCTTGCTTTTTACGTAATTCGCGACGTTCATTAGGTGATAGATGAATATAAGGCTTTTGCAATGGCATACATGCTCCCCAACAAGGCCCCTCACTCATTCCCCAACCATGAAGGGGTTCAATCCCTCGTTCTTCAAGTCTCTTTTGCAGTGCTAAGCTCGGCGCTGTCCCTGCAAGATTGATTCTATTAAGACTGCTTATATCTATTTTATGACCTTTCTTTTCTTCATCTTCAACATAGTTCAAAAACCTTTCCCAAACTTGTGGCACTCCTGCTGAATATGTAACCCTGCCCATTTCAACTAACTTCGCCAACCATTCCGGATCAGGCGCTGCTCCCACAAAAACTTGTCTACACCCCCACATCATTCCAGTGAGATCTTTGACCCAATGTCCCCCCGCATGATATACACCTATAACGTGTAGGATTGAGTCACCTAAACCTAAGCCAACATTACTTTTAAAAGACTGACCCATAGTATGCAGGAACAAATCACGATGGCTGTGAAGACACGGTTTTGGTATGCCAGTTGTGCCAGTTGTCCAATTCACGCAAGCCAAACTATTGTCAGGAGGATCTGGCCATTTTTCTAGTTTTGGAGAAGAGTTTTCAAGCAAATCTTTATAGGAATACGCTGATTTAAGTTTTGTTCCACTTTTTGGTATCTCTGGCATAATAATGAAGTGTTTTACTGTTTTTAATTGATCAGCTATTGCCTCCAACTGTTGAAGCCTTCCTGCCCCTACAAAGACTGCTTGGTCTTTAAATAAATTTGCTCCATGAGCTATAAATTTAAGCTCGAACGCTGGATTTGCATATTCAGGTATACAATTAGCAAACCAAATTGCTGCTTTAGATTCACTTACTTCTAATATATTATCAGAAAGCACTTGAATAAAACTATGTTTTGGAATACCTAATTCTTTTAATGCATTTGCAATGCGAACAACATGATCAAACCATTCAGCATATGTTTCTGTAATTATTTCATTGTCATATGTTCGAGCCATAAACTCCGACTTAGGAAAGTATGTCAGCCCAAACTTTATAGGTCTTATTGCATTTAAGTTCACCTTCATAGAATAACCTTCCGGCCACTCTCCTTCAACAAGAGAAAGCTCCTCTGACAACCTTTCATATTCTTTTAGCTTTTCATCAATCGTTCCCATTTTTATCTCCCATTTTTGTATTTTATTTTTGATACTTATTGTCTAAATTATTAATTATTTTCGTTCTAATGTACTTAATTTTATCTCTTATTTTCTGCTGAATAGGTGTAGTCTTTGATAATGAGCCTTCTTTGAAATCACTAAAATTCATTTTTTCCTCCCTAAGATTTTTTTATAAAATGTCTATCTCAATTCTATTTTCTCCCACTTTGGTGCATAATCTTTTGAGTAATAATGAGTAAACTCTTGCACTGGTTTGGCTGCACCGATAGCAGATCCAACAACCATGCCGGCTAACGTTTTTAACGATAATTCCTTTGTGAACGTAAGCGTTTCTGGCGGGATATCTTCTATCTTTGTTTCTTTGATAAATTTTGCTAAAACATCCATCATGGAATATGACATTTAAACACCTCCTTCTTAGGTTTAATATTTGAATCCTTTAAAAGCTTCATAATCTGCTTAGTAGTACACATCTTGGATACTTTATTAACAAATAAGTCTTCAGCTATTTTTGACACTGAAACTGGAAACAAAGCTGGGTGATAATTATACTTTATAAAAAGATCGTTTATAGAAAGAATACTTCCTGATTTTGCAATAGGAAAAAATGGAAGGAAATTAAAAATATCATTAAAATCACAACAGACTTGATCAGACATAGTAGCTCCTCATAATGCAGCTAATTATTACTTTATCTGATCAGCCTGTTGTTTTAGCCTTAATTCTTGCTTTTTAGACAAGATGAGCTAAAAAATGAACCGATCTAACTATACTATAAACACTGTTATATAAATTGTCAAGGAAAAAATTAAAAAATTTTTTTAAATTTTAATCGTTTAATACACGAAAAGAAAAAATATACTTCAACTTTTATCAAAAGGAGTGTATAAATAGGCGTAAATACAGAAGAATAAGCCGCATTCAGGTAGATGTTTAAACCACAAAGTGTTATAAAATAAATTGGATTAAATATAATCAAGCAACATACATCAAAATAATAGTTGTTTTATAC
>JASMTO010000108.1:0-4799 GCA_041694215.1 bacterium | reverse complement strand
TTTTCAAGGAGAGGCTGTATGCCTTGTGAGAGTTCTATTTCTGAGTTAAAGGATATTTATGAAAAGCATCATGAAGAATTAGAAATCGTTTCCTATTACCAGGATATCTCTGCAGGCGATTTAAAAGCTAAAGCTGAAAGTAGCCAAATAAAATGGACTTATCTTGGGACTGAAATGCGATCTGACCGTCGAACTTTGCGTTCTTATGATGTTGGAGGGTTTCCGAAATTTGTATTGATTTCTCCGGAGCGTAAAATTACCTATTCATGGAAAAAAGGATATGAAAAGGGATTGCTTTTAGAGAAACTGGATAATTATTTTAAATACTCCAAGAATTAGAATAAAAAGATTTCACACTTATGTATGACAAGGCTGACGAGGGCATGTCTGCAAAAGCTACGCGTGGAATTATCCACGCCATTCGAACCGTTCGCGCAAACGATTCATTTTTCAATTACGCGTACACTCTTTTGAATTCCAATCCGACATTCCGGCTGCTCACTCGCGAATGGCTACCACACTGTCCTGCCCCATAATCCCCCGCTTGTTTTGCCGGACATACCCTCGCAGGCCGGGTAAATCATTTTCACGCTCCTCTTTAAAAGTCTTCAAAGCCCCCGGAGGGGGTGAATGTATGGTAGAAATATTGTTAAACGGATGAGTTTTGGAGCCTCGGAGAGGCGAAACATTCTTTTTGTGGGTGAATTGCAAATTCGAAGCCGATGAAAGCGGAAATACAATTTAAGTTTAACGCTGAGGTAGTCCCTCAAAGCTGGGGATGAGGGTAAATCCTTACAGGTTATTGAAACCTGTAAGGATGGGATTTGACTAAACTTTTCCATAATAAATCAAAAAAAGATGAAAATATTATGGTCATATATTAGACATTCTGATATTTTTCTTACTTTTATGTTCATAATCTTTTAAAACACTTAATTATTCACTAAAAATCAACAAAACTATGACTGGAGAACAGGAAAACAAAAACAGCATGTACCTTGCAGTTAAGGGCGTATTGAATGAAAATGAAAGCAAATGGACGGCGATGCCGGCGTTTGTAAATGCCACCACGAGCTTTTTTGATTTGACGGACCAGGTTCAGGCTGCGGCCATGATTCAGCAGGGAAACACTAAAGGTATTACAGACAACAAGCAGCAGGAAGAAGATGAAATGATTGCGGCGACGCTGAAGGTGTCCGGGGCGGTACGCGCTTATGCCACGGTGACGGGCAACCCGGAGCTGAAGGCGCAGATGAAATACAGTGCTTCGGCACTGAAGGGCATGCGCGATTCTGATTTGCTGAACGCATGCCAGCATGTGCACGATGTGGCGGCTGAACATGTCGACGGGCTGGCGGATTACCTGGTGACGGCCGAAACGCTGTCGACGCTGAATGATGAGGTCGATGATTTCAGGCAGGCGCTGGCGGCACCGCGCAACGCCATCACGCGCCGCAGCGAAGCTACGAGCCGCCTGGCGGATCTGTTTAAGGAGGCCGACGGTGTACTGAACGATCAGCTCGACGCGCTGATGGAGATGTATCGCGAGGACAAGCCTTTTTATAACCAATACCAGGCAGCACGCATTATCGTGGACCTGGGATAAGGGACTTTTAACCATGAACCCCGCCTTTGTTTGGAGGCGGGGTTACAACTATTATCATAATTGAAACTGAAAACAATAAATATTCTCTGATATATTATACAACTAAGGTTTCAATTAGATCTTAAGGTTCACTATTTAGACCTGGATATAAAGGCATTAATAATGTCACAAACAACAATATATACTATTTACAAACTGCTATTCAATAATATTCCACACAAATGAATTATAATTTAGACCAATTAAACAATAAATTAACAGTATTTCAGAAAGGAAACATAACAATAATAGACCTAAAAGATATACTGTACCTGCAATGCAGTGGAAACTTAACCTACATCCATTTATGTATAGACCAATACCCGATTACTGTATCTAAATTATTGCTAAGATTTGAAGAAGAGTTAAGTCAATATGGTTTTATTAGAGTAAATAGAAATACTTTAGTCAACATAACCAAAATTCGAGAATTGAGAAAAACAAAAAAAAATCATATAATATTGGTAAATGGTGAAATATTAGCTGTTTCGAGAAGAAACTATTATAAAATACAAAGAACGTATAGAGAAAAGTAACCATTAAAATAGTGTTTTTCACCACTCAATTAAGAGCCAATACCGTTCATAATATAAGTTAACCATATCTACAATTTTTTCATATGCAATACATTTGTTTTATATTTTTGTTTGATGAATATATTCATTGAAAACATGATGATAATTTATATTAATAACAAAATCTAACCAAGCCTAGCAAACTTTTATAGTTTTGTTTATGAATAAGAAATTATACGTTATCTTTTGTTCAAGTGAACCATATGAGAATCAGTAAAAATTAAACTTGCTAGAGATATAGACTTATTATAAGTAATAATTAAATATATTACTTATTCAGTCATGTGCAATGACTTTCGACAAGACTTTGATAAAACATCAAGAATTTGCACACCCATATTTTTATAGCGTATTTAATATGCTCAACTAAAAACAATTAACTATAGACTAAACCATATATTAATATTGGTTGAGCAAATATTAAAATTCTAATTATTTAAAAGACGTATCATTAATGAAATACCAATAGTATGAGAAATAAATATTTTATAGTAACAATTTTTTTAGGCATTGTTATTGCTATTAGCAGTTGTACAAAAAACGAACTATTTGATAACCACAACACTTACAAAGAAGACTCTGGCAAAGTTTTAATTAAAGGTGGAACTGCTAATGCAAATTTAAATAATAAAGCTACAGCAAATCGAATGATTTGGTGCGAGTGGGGATGGACATGGGATGGTGGACCTACATGGACTATATTATGGTGTGATTGCTTTAGTATATTTTCAGGTAATTGTTTGCCAACTGTAACAATTTCAGCTAGCCCTATTGCAACTAGAGGATTCAAAGATAACTTCGATAATGGAACAATTTCCAATTATTTTAACACAGATGATTATAAAGTTATTTTCCCTGGATTAGATGATCTTGGCATTGTTGAAGAACTTAAAAATGGAGAAATAAAGTTACATTTGTTTTCTGATGAAGAAATGGGTAAGGACTTTTATATTGGATTACCTCAGAATATTAAGTTCAGCAAATCTGATACTTCATGGATGAGTAAAACGGAGTGCGTTCTCGTACTAGAAAATGATCAATAAAATCGTTTGTTAAATAAAACCGCACATTAAACCTGTGCGGTTTTTTAATCTATTAAAATGAATAATATTACAATTATTATGCTTACAGGATTCTTTTTATTGCTTATGGCTTCATGCGTCAGAGATAAAAACAATGCCGAATTTAAAATAACCCATATTAAAACTATTGAGTGTAAAGACATTCCATTCAGCGCTAAAAAAGTACAATCTCATATTGATGCAGACTTAAGCGATGATTGTTTTATTTATTACGATAAATTTAATCTTTCTTTGGGCATCCATTTTATGGAGGCTAATTACAGCAACAACATACCAATTCCACTACATCAATTACTTAACAAAAGGCTCTCATCCTCTGATTTTTATGCTCATTCTATTGATTCTTTATACTATTTCGACAGAGATTTGATGGGCATTATCCTTTTCGACACTTCAGGTAATGTATTGGGAAAGTCAGCTATTGAGTCTAAATATCCACCTAACCCAACGATATCAAACTTCTTTGTTGTTTCTGAGAATATCCATTATTCTTGGTTCCCAGAAAGTGATATGAGTCGAAAAGATGAACGGAAATATGTTTTCAGCAAATCATCACCTATCTGTAATTTAGAGTTTGACAAACCATTGAAAGGTGGAAGATACTCTACGTATGGAAGTTATCCGGAGAATTATAAAGCAGGAAATAACTATTACAACTTTGGACCAGATATCTTTATTGGGCTTAACGGGGAAACAATTGCATCATATGAAGCAGATCATAGCATTCAGATATATAAAAACTCAAACCTTAAGGCAGAAAAAATCTGCAAAAGCAATTACATTGATAAGTTCGAATCGATATCCGATAAGGAATTTAGAGATTTGTCATACTGCAAAACTTATCTAGGTACAAAACCAGAATATACAGAAATCATAGCAGACCCATACAAAAAAAGGTATTACAGGATTTCTAAACTTAAGATAAACCCAAACAATACCGATTCAATAAACAATGGACATTGGACGATAATTATAATGGATGAGAACTTTGATGTTAAAGGTGAAGCACTTATACCATTGTCTAAGTATTTACCTGACTTTATAATGCCTTCAAGAAATGGCTTATTTGTAAAGAAAACGCCAAAAAGCAAGGAAGAATTTTATGGAGATTTAAAGCTGTCGTTGATACAACTAACACTATGAGAATATATAGTTTAGGTAAGTACTTGATTCTGCTGTTGCTATTTGCGTGTAGTGATTATTCAACGGAGACAAGTAAACTCAGAAAGGTATTACAGAAATACGAAAGAAGTATTCCTGAGGATAACCATATGTTTATTATCAGGTCGCAATTTTATTGTGATGGGTGTGTTCAATCAATCTATAAGGAACTGGAAATAAAGCTTAAGAAAGCAGACAACACTATGCTAAGTGTTATTTGCGCTGATAATGAATACATGTCAAATCACTACTGTCCGGTAAAGTTTATAGCTAACTTTAGCTATCTGTTGTCGGGCAATGGTTAGGTTGGTTTTATATTTTTTTTGATTTGAAATT
>JASMTO010000107.1:0-20092 GCA_041694215.1 bacterium | reverse complement strand
TGGATATTGATATTTGATTATATAGTAAACAAGAAGGATATAAACGAAGAAGAGTTTATGGAAGTAGTAAAGGAAGCAGTAGGAGGTGATAAGATGCCAACATTAGCAGAGAGATGGATTCAGCAAGGTGAGCAAAGGGGCGAGCAGAGGGGAGAGTTGAAAGGCAAAATTGAAAGATCTCAGGAGCTTCTTATCAAACTTATAGATAAGAAATACGGCATCACTGAATCTGAAAAAGATTTTATAAAATCTGTTACCGATTTAGACAAACTGGATAAGGCTACGGAAGCTATTCTGTCAGAAGATAAAAAGGAAAAACTCTTAGACTTGCTGAAGTGATAAGATGGACAAGGAGCAAGACTAAAGTATGTTGAGAAAGTTGAGTGGTGCATGGGCTATGGGTGATAGTACGTTTTACGTGTCACGTCTTACGTCTTAAGCATTGAACATTGAACATTGAACGTCTGCTGGCAGTATGTTGCTATCTATCTTTCAGTACATTGATTAGTTCAAAAAGGGTGAAACATGGGGATTTGAAAATTTTCCTCATCAACATCTTAAAGTAAATAGCAGTGGCCTCTGCATCATATAAAGCTCTATGTCTTTTGTAAGAATTTGTAACATTTATTTTGTATTTATCCGTTATATAATCCAGATTGTGTTTTCTGGCTGAAGGGTTAACAATCCTTGACAGCTTAAGGGTATCCAGAATGAATGTAAATGGATTTCTGATACCGTATTCTTTCATTTCATTTTTAAGAAAAGAGAGGTCTTTTTTTGCATTATGAGCAACTATTACACTTCCCCTGGCGAAATCTATAAAATCATAGATAGCCACACATACATCCGGCGCATTTTTTACATTGTCATTTGTAATGCCATGAATATCTGTTGAGGAATCAGGAATTGAAATTCCAGGATTTACCATTGTGTGAAACTTTACAGGTTGGATCCTGAAGTCGGAAATTAGCTTTACAGCGCCTATTTCAATAATTTTATCACCACATTCAGGACAAGTGCCGGTGGTTTCCAGATCAAATACAACATAGGTCAAATTGTTAAGCGGTGCGTCTAAAATTTCAGTTGTATGCTTGTTTAAATGGCAGTCATTCATTACAGCAATATCATCCTTTTGGAGAGTTCATGATACAGATAATTCTGAAAGCTGCCATTGCTGCACCAAAACCGTTGTCTATATTTACCACTGTTATACCACCTGCACAGCTGGAAAGCATCGACAGTAAAGCGCTATAGCCACCTGATGACACACCGTAGCCTACTGATGCAGGTACAGCCACAACAGGCTGGGCAAACATGCCCCCGATTACTGTGGGTAGAGCTCCTTCCATTCCGGCAATAACAATCAGCACGTCCATTTCAGAGATTTCTTTTTTATAATGAAATATCCTGTGGATACCGGCAACACCTATATCAATAAATTTCCTATAAGAAACACCCAAGCATTCGAGAATTGATCCAGTCTCATGGGCTACTTTTGCATCTGAAGTACCCGCTGTGATGATTCCGACACAGCCGTTCATTTTTACCGGGGTAGCGGTTATATTTTTCATTACTCCGGCTTCAGGTAAAAAATCAAAATTAGGGAATTTCTTTTTAAGATAAACTATTTTTTCATCATTGAGACCGGTACAAACGAAATCCAGATTTTTCTCCAAATATTCCTTTGCTATGTTTTCAATTTGGTATACGCTTTTAGAAACACCGAAAATGATTTCATCAAAGCCAAGGCGTTTTTTTCGCTCGGTATCAACAAAAAAGTCATCACCAATAACTTTGTCATTTTTCACAATGTTCGAAGCTTCTTCAGCTGAAATTTTTCCTGATTCAACGCTAAAAAAAAGTTCTTTAATTCTTTCATCCATCATTTTTAAAACCTTTACAAACAATATATATTTCAAACGAATTTTTTCTGGTGGATTTAGGACGATATATTGATGCTTTATCAAAATGATTCTCAATTTTCTCCATAAAGAGTTTGGTATCTTCACCGTCAAATAACTTTGCAAGAAAATTCCCATTATCTTTCAACACATTTTTGCTAAACTGAAAAATCTTTTCCACTAAGGCGAGGCTGTTGGCATGGTCTGCAAATTTTTGACCAGAAGTATTGGGGGCCGCATCGGAAACCACAACATCATATTTGGGATTTACGTTTAAAATTTGGCTGAGTGTATTCTCAGCGAACAGATCACCCTTTATAAATGAAAAGTTTAAATTTTTAATTCCCGTAATGTCCATACGGTCGACAGCCACTACATACCCATGTTTACCTGTTGCTTTAAGAAGCACCTGCGACCACCCACCGGGCGCCGCACCTGCATCCACGACAGTATCACCTTTTTTAACTAATTTAAATTTACTGTTAATTTCTTTCAGCTTATATGCTGCTCTGGATTTATAACCTTCTTCTTTTGCCCTTTTGTAAAAGCTATCCTTTCTTTTGTACATCAGACAGTTTCCATAGGGATTACTTCGTAATGTTCAAGGTGGCAGCGATCGTTTGGTTTAATCTCAATGGAAATATTATAAGTGAGTTCAATCTCATCTATGCTTTCTTTTTCATCGTTAAGTATGTTGTCCACTACGTCGGAATGGGCTTCCACAAAAATCCTTTTGTTATTAAAATACGGAGCAATTCTACGTACTTCCCTTAAAATATCATAACATGTGGTAACCTTGGATTTCACCAAACCCCTCCCTTCACAGTAGGGGCAGGGTTCACTTAATGTTTTGGTCAGGCTATCCTGCACCCTTTTCCGGGTTATTTCAAAAAGACCAAGGGGTGAAATATTTACCACTGTAGCCTTTGCCCTGTCGTTTTTAAGTTCATTTTCAAGAGTTTTAAGAACCTTTTCTTTATGATCATCTTTTTCCATATCAATAAAATCTACAATAATAATTCCCCCAAGATTTCTTAACCTCAATTGCGTGGCAATTTCTCTTGCTGCTTCAAGATTTGTTTTTAAAACAGTTTCATCAAAGTTCCTCTTACCCACATAACGCCCTGTGTTAACATCTATAACAGTTAAGGCTTCCGCCTGATCAATAACAATGTAACCTCCTGATTTTAGCCATACCCGTCTATCCAGTAATCTGTTAATCTCAATTTCTATGTTATAGTAATCGAAAATAGGCATATCGTTTTCATACAGCTGAAGAGACACGTTTAAATCAGGGAGATATTCCCTTATAAAAGATTTCATTTTCATATATGTGGATTTGTTGTCAATAATAATAGTTTTCACATCATCATTTGTCATATCCCTTAATATCCTGTAAATAAGATCCAAATCTTCATAAATTAAATCGGGTACTCTCCCTTGTTTAGAAGATTTTTGTGTTTTAGACCAAATTCTCATAAGATAATCCAAATCCTTGGCAAGCTCTTCTTTATCAGAGCCTTCACTGACGGTTCTGGCAATAAGACCAACATTTTCAGGTTTCAAAGAAGTGAGTATCTCTTTAAGTCTGTTACGCTCTTCTTCACTTTCAATTTTCCTGGATACTCCCACGTGATCATAGGTAGGCATTAAAACAAGATACCGTCCGGGAATAGTTAAATGGGTGGTTATTCTTGCTCCCTTTTGACCTATAGGCTCTTTTGCAACCTGGACAACTATTTCCTGATTTTCCTGCAGCAAATCTTCTATAGGTACAAAAACCTTTTCTTTAATTTCTCCATTTTCATCTGTATCCATGCTGTCGTCTATTTCATTTGCTACACGATCTTCCATAATAGAAAAATGTTCACTATCGCTGATGTAAACATCCGCAACATGAAGAAAAGCAGCTTTATTTAATCCTATATCCACAAAAGCCGATTGCATCCCTGGTAAAACCTTAACGACTTTTCCTCTGTATATATTTCCAGCGACGCCCTTATTTTTTACCCTCTCAATATATATCTCAGAAACGCTACCATTATCCATAATGGCAACCCTTGATTCGTTAGATGTAGCATTTATGATAATATCCTTTGCCAAAATATTACTCCTTTACTTTTTAATAGCTTTTTTAGTAACATGTTACGTGCTAAACCAAAGTGGGTGCTTCAGAATATTTTGCATTAGGTAAACGACTGCCCCTTTTTATCTATCGGAAATATAGTGGAGCCCCAGTTTTATATCTGAAAAGCTCCATCGCGTTGTCTGTTTTTTAATAATTCCTAAATTGTCAAATCATGATTTATCATTCATGCAAAAATGATTACTCTAATGCATCTGCCTTCTGTTTTCAAGTGCCTTTAAAATAGTAATATCGTCAGAAAATTCAAGTAGACCACCTGTTGGTACCCCGCTTGCAATACGAGTGATTAACATATCAAAGTCTTTCAGTAATTTGTATATGTAGGTGGCTGTGGTCTCACCCTCAATATCAGGATTGGTGGCAATAATAACCTCATTCACTTTGCCTTCAGCCGCCAGGTTCACAAGACGCTTAATATTAAGATCATCAGGACCAATGCCGTCCAAAGGAGCTATTTTCCCGCCCAACACATGATAGACACCTTTAAATCTTCCGCTAGCCTCAATAATAAATATATCCTTTGGCTCTTCCACAACACAAATGACATTGCTGTCTCTTGATTCATCCGAACAGATACTGCACTTATCACTGTCAGAGAGTCCGCCGCATTCACGACAGTATTTTATATTATTTTTTAAATCCACAAGACTGTCAGAAAGCTCTTTTACTTCATTTTCACTCATTTTCATTATGTACATAGCCAGGCGTTGGGCAGTCTTTTTCCCTATGCCAGGGAGTTTACTTAATTCAAACACACACTTGTCGAAGCTTTTAATCTTTAACATTCTCAGAACATGCCGGGGATATTTAACCCCATTCCTCCGGTAACTTTTGACATCCTTTCCTGTACCATTTCCTGTGACCTTTTCATTCCCTCATTCACTGCAGCTATTATGAGATCAGATAGCATATCTTTGTCTTCAGGATTTATAACATCGTCCTCTATATTAATTTCAAGTAACTCCTGCTTTCCGTTCACTTTTACTGTGACCATTCCGCCGCCTGCTGAGGCCTCCACTACCTCTTTGGCTGCTTCCTCCTGAATTTCTTCCATTTTTTTCTGCATTTTTTGTGCCTGCTTCATCATTTGTTGAATATTCATTGAGTCATCCTCCTTAATATTTTATTTACCTTTTTTATAAACTTGTATATCAATAATTTCACCATTCAGATCGCTCATTATTTTGTTAACAATATCGTTTTTTTTTATCTCATCTTTTATCTTTTTTTCATAATAAGTTTCAATTTCTTTTTTCTTCTGTGCTAAGCCTTTTTTTTTACTGCCATTTTCAAGGATAACAGACAGTTTCCTTTCATCACCGAAAAATGATTTTATAACACTTTTAAGTAATTCCAGATGCTCCTTTTTGTTAATAATCTCATAATGGAATTTTTTTTCTTCAGCAAAACCTATTTTCATTTCCCTTGAATCAGAGGAAATAATATAACCGTGGCTAAGGTTGGCAGATGTGGCGGGATTTTTCTCCGCAAGCTTGTCCAATAATAATTGCCATAGTTTGTCGTTGTCACTTAAATCCGTTTCAGAAGTAACGGTTGCTTTTTTTTCGAGTACATTTTCAGTCTCCGAATTTTTCTCCAAATTCGAAGAAGGCACCGAAGCAATATCAGATCTTATGATTTTGGATATGTTAGCAGCTTTATACATGCCGAATTCAAAGACGTACTGTTGTAAATCATAAAATTTTAAATCCTGCAATAACTTCTGAAAAACTTGAAATAATGCAAATGCTTTGTTTTCGTCTAATTTAGCCCCGACATTTTTAAAATAGGATATTTCATCAGCAGTTAACTCTTTTTCAGAGAAAGCTCCGGTTGCTTTAGCAAAAAGTATATGTTTAAGATATTCCAGCATAGTTTTGACTACGAAAGCATAATCAAGTCCTTTAAGGTTAATATCTTCAACTTTGGAAGCTACTTTCTCGATATCTTCATTTACCACAAAGTCGAAAAGTTCGTTTACCATATCATGGTCAGAAAGACCTAACAAATAGGCTGTGTCACTTATACGCACGCTGCCGTTAGAATAAGCAACCACCTGATCCACAAGAGACAGACTGTCTCTCATGCATCCTTCTGAATTTCTTATTATAACATTTAGGGCATCATCATCGAAATCTATGCCTTCTTTTGTCAAAACATCTTTTAAATATTTAAACATAAAATCGGTTGAAATTTTCTTGAAATCATACCGTTGACATCTTGATAAAATGGTAGGAGGAATTCTATGAGCATCTGTTGTGGCCATAATAAAAATAACATGCTCAGGGGGCTCTTCAAGGGTTTTCAGTAGAGCGTTAAAAGCAGGTTCTGTAAGCATATGAACTTCATCTATGATATAAATTTTATAATTGCATTTGGCTGGAATAAAACGAACTGTTTCCCTGAGCTGCCTGATTTCATCGATTCCTCTGTTTGATGCTCCGTCGATTTCTATGACGTCCATAGAGGAACCGTTCGTTATCTCTTGGCATATCTCGCACGTGTTGCATGGGTTTACTCCGTCAGGTGTTTTACAGTTAACGGCTTTTGCAAAAATACGAGCCGTACTTGTTTTTCCTACGCCTCTAGGACCGGTAAAAAGATATGCATGGGAAATCCGTCCCAGCTCAATTGCATTGCTAAGAGTTTTTACAACAAAGTCTTGGCCGACTATTTCATCAAAATTTTGTGGCCTATATTTTCTAGCCAGTGCTAAATACGCCATCTGATTTATCCCTTTATATTAGCTGATATGCCCCATTTTTGGGCTAAACATCCAGTTGGATGTGTATCACTAGTATCATTCAAAGACCGAATAGCAGCTATGTAAATAGCTAAATTGTATGTTTGACAACATATTTACCAGTCTAAAAGCCTAGTGCTAGCAGATAAAAACTACATATATTGTAAAATTTATCTATGTAAGTTAATTTAGTTTAACAGAATAATCAATCATATTTTATCTTCCTTTGCAATATCCAATTCCAACTTTCTCTAGAATAAAAAAAACTTGAAAAAACTGTAATTTCCAAGTAGTAATATATACTTTTATTCACTGGTGGTGGATGATGAAAAATAGAAAAGAGAAAGTGGAAGCTGTAGAAGTTAAATGCGTCAAATGCGGTAGAACACAAATTATTTATATACCAAAAGAAGATATTCCCAAGTGTCCAGAATGTAAAATAAAAATGATAATTAATGAGCTTTTGGACGAAGGCAAGTCCTATTAATAAAACGTTGTGGAGGATAGTATGAAAAAATTATCATTAAGTATTGCTCTAATTTTTTTGATGGCACTTTCTGTATTTGCCAATGACAACAGTTTGTGGGAAAAATCCACGCTTAATCAGATTATGAAGCGAGGAGTTCTCCGTGTGGGAATGGAGGCAGGTTATATGCCATTTGAAATCAAGAACAAACAGGGTGAGATAATAGGTTTTGATGTTGATATTGCCAAACTCATGGCAAAAGAGATGGGTGTGAAGCTTGAGCTTGTAAATACAGCATGGGATGGAATTATTCCTGCGCTTCTTACCAAAAAGTTCGATATCATTATGTCTGGGATGACTATAACACCCCAGCGAAATCTTCAGATCAACTTTGCTAATCCTGTTGTTGTTGTCGGTCAGACTATTCTTATTAGAAAAGAGCTGGCTGATGAAGTGGACAGTTACAGAGATCTGAACGATCCCAAGTATACCATAGCGACAAAGCTCGGTGTTACTGCAGATTTTGCCACAAAAAAGTATATGCCGAAAGCTAACCTAAAACTTTTTGAAACAGAGCCTGAAGCTGCAATGGAGGTAATAAACGGTAAAGCTGATGCCTTTGTTTACGATTTACCTTATTGTGCAATCTTTTATGCTCAGCATAAAAAGCAGCTAGCTTTTCTTGATGAGCCTTTTACTTATGAGCCGCTTGCTTGGGCAGTTAGAAAGGGCGATCCTGATTTTCTAAATTGGCTTAATAACTTCCTTGCTCAAATTAAAGGTGATGGAAGATATGACATGATTTATAAGAAATGGTTTGAAAGTGATGCTTGGTTAGAGCAGGTTCAGTAATTTCTGGGTTTTACATACATGCAGGATAAAAAATACAATCTGTTCTGGAATATTATTTTTGTGCTGATCATTATTTCCATATGTTTTGGAGTCTATTATGCATCCAAACGTGTGGATTATATCTGGCGTTGGGAACGGTTATGGCAGTATTTTGTTTACGAGGACGTTACCAATATAAGAACCCCGTTGGCGGGTAATGTTGAAATAACTGATAATAAAATAAAAGTAATTCCCATGCAGGGGGCAGAACCGTATGTAGTAAAAACGTTTGAGAAGGCACATGTAAATGATGGTGATCTAGTTTTTGAAGGGGATGTATTAGCTTCAAGTTCAAAAATAAAGGCCGGTCCACTGTTGACCGGTCTTTATATGACCATCAAGATTTCGCTTGTTGCGATATTCTTTGCCATAATTATTGGCGTGCTCACAGGTATAGCAAGAATATCAAAAAATCCTGCTTTAAAAAAGTTAGCGGTCACGTATATTGAGCTGATAAGAGGTACCCCCCTACTTGTCCAGATTTTTATCTTTTATTTTTTTATAGGTACTGTACTTCATCTTAACCGATTTACAGCGGGAACAGCAGCACTTGCTGTTTTTACAGGGGCTTACATTGCTGAAATTGTAAGGGCTGGTATTCAGTCCATACCAAAAGGCCAGATGGAGGCTTCCCGAAGCCTCGGGATGAATTATTTTCAAGCAATGAGGTATATAATTATGCCCCAAGCGTTAAAAAGGACTCTGCCACCCATGGCAGGGCAGTTTATTTCCCTGATAAAGGATTCTTCACTGGTTTCTGTAATTTCAATAACAGATCTTACCAAATCAGGTAGGGAGATTGTGACCTCAACCTTTTCACCATTTGAGGTGTGGTTTAGTGTTGCTCTTTTATACCTAATTTTAACGTCGTCGTTGTCGTTTTTAGTTCAACTTTTGGAAAGGAGATTATCAGAGAGTGATTGATAACAAAAAGATTATTATAGCTAAAGATGTTGTGAAGACATTTCCCAATGGTGTCAAAGCACTAAAAAAGGTTTCCTTGGAAGTAAACTACGGTGAAGTTGTGGTTATTATCGGTCCCAGCGGGTCAGGCAAATCAACACTTCTTCGGACACTGAATTTTTTGGAGCCCATTAATGACGGAGAGATTATTATCGACGGTATTTCTCTGACAGATCCAAAAACCAATATCAACAAAGTTAGAGAAGAAGTGGGGATGGTTTTTCAACAGTTTAACCTGTTTCCACATATGACTGCATTGGAGAATATTACAATTGCTCCCATAACTGTGAGGAAAGTCTCAAAATCTGAAGCCGAAAAAACAGCAATCCAGTTGCTTGAAAAAGTTGGGCTTGCAGATAGAGCAACGAGTTATCCTTCCCAGCTTTCCGGTGGGCAGCAGCAGAGGGTGGCCATAGCCAGGGCGCTTGCTATGAAGCCGAAAATTATGTTATTCGATGAGCCTACAAGTGCTTTGGATCCCGAAATGATTGGGGAGGTGCTTGAGGTGATGAAAACACTTGCCAGGGAAGGGATGACTATGGTAGTTGTAACACATGAAATGGGTTTTGCCAGAGAGGTTGCCGATAGAGTAATTTTTATGGATGAGGGTGAAATAATAGAGACGAACACGCCTCTTGAGCTTTTTAGAAACCCTGATAATGAACGGCTTCAAAAATTCTTAAGTCAGATACTTTAATATGTTATTCAACAAAAAATACAATGTAACGATAAAAAACAGAAATATTACATTAGAAGCAAAGTCCGGTACTAACCTTTATAAGCTTTTGAAAGAAAATAATATTCCTATCTCCTCCTTGTGTGATGGCAATGGTCAGTGCGGTAAATGCAGGGTTAAAATCAGCTCCCCCAATGGAGCTGAGATCAATAAGCCAACGAAGAAAGACAGACTAATACTTGCCCTTATGAATATTGAAAACGGTTACAGGCTGGCATGTGAATATGTTATCAAGTCAGACATTGTTGTGGATACAGAGGAGTGGAACATTTCTGCTAACCAGGATCCCCATATAGTGAGTGTAAAACGGAAAAACAGAAATTTCAGCAGTACAGAAACGGAGAATACTGAAAGCATTGAAGATGCGGACGGTGCTGACACGCCGGACTATTCTGCAAAAATCAATTCTGATACAAACGTTACCCATGAAAACAAGACAACGGAATATAAAAGGGAAATTACTGCAGAGGACGTCTCAGAAGATTCTGAATACAGTCTGGCTGACGGAGTACTCCTTATCCAGTATCCCAAAGGAGTGAAATATTATGTTTATACAGCAGGGATAAACAACATTTCATCTGAAGGTATGATAGCAGCTGGTGAGCAGCTTACCGACATTATTGACAACAATACATTATCTGATTTTATTTATGACAATATTGATATTTCAGATTTTGAACGCATAATTATAATTCTTGACAAACAGTTTTATGATGGGGAAATACTTTTTAATCTTATAAACTATTTTTCATTTGAAATTGGCACGGTAAAATGTGAAATAATACAGCCTTACGGCGATTCTAAGAAACTTTTAACGTTTCTCCGGCTCATAAATACAGTTAATGGCCAAAATCTGCAGATAGCTCTGGATAATTTGGCATACTCCTATTACATGAAAGAGAATACCTTCTACTCTCTCAACTCACAATATGTCACAGAATCGCTGGATTTAGAAATGTTTCTGAGTTCAGGGAAAAATCCTATTATAGACATTTCAGAAGATTTTACTGAAATCGTTTTGAAAGATAATCTTCTAGAGCCAGATTCAGTTACATTCCCCGCTTTATTAAAGACAATAAAATCACTCATGAAAATAGGTGCCGTTGATGAAAACTTTAACATGAAGTCCAGAAACCAATTGGTTGATGAATTGAAAATTGAACATCTTGTGAAATTTTCAAAACGCAACGATGAAAATCTGTTTTACATATACAGAAAAAAAGATAATGAAATTTTTATAAGTCAAAAAATGCTAGACCAACTGAAAGAATTAAAAGTTTTTTTGTTATCTCTTACTGAATATGTGCAAAAGGAATTGGGAAAAATTGAAAATATTATAGTGCAAAATCTTGCACACTATGATTACTTGATAAATAATCTTTTTGATTTATCTATATTACCAAGTTCATATAAGAAAAAAGCAAAATTTTATTCGGGAGATCCAACGGTGTTTGCAGCAAAATTTTTCACAGTTAAAGATATAAAGACATACATCAAATCAAAGATACAAGATGTTAACGAAATTACTTTGTACAAAGACGAATCTTTTAATAGAATACATGATAAAATAGACAAAAAAGTCACTTCTTGAGAATATCAGCGACAGCTTCCTTCAAATCTTTAGCCCTCACCGGTTTATTTAAAAAAGAAATAACTCCCAAATCTTTTGTTTTTCTATATGATTTGAACGTCCCAAAGGCTGTAATTACAATAACTTTTGCATCAGGGTCAAAATTTCTGAGTTTTTCAATAAAAGCCATTCCATCCATTTCAGGCATACGCAGATCAGTCACGATAACGTGATATTCTGTTTGTTCAGCTTTTTTTAATCCTTCTGCACCATTAGCCGCCACATCTACATCATAGCCGTCAATACGCAACACTTCAGCATAGCCAAGCCTAGTGTGCTCTTCATCATCGACAACCAAGATTTTGCAGTCATTTATACCGTTCACTGGAGCTACCTCTCACCGTCATATTTTATTATTTCACCGCTTTGGTATAAAGGGTAAACAGTAGAGACAGATGATTTATAAATTAGCTGTTGCCTATCTTCATAGGTAGTCAAAAGGGTGTAGTCATCAAATCCCACCAGGAGGCCTTTTATTTTCATACCATTTTTTAAAAACGTAGTTATTGGAGATTTAGATTTTCTCACCTCATTTAAAAAAATATCCTGCATAGGTGGTCGCATATGCCGAGGGTGCTTGCCCTGGTGCACTTGATAATAGATTTTGCTGATATACTCTACATCTATAACATTTCTGGCAGCAGCAATTGTAGCTAAGTCTTGCTTATATATACAGTTTTTCGTATCGTAATTGTCGATAATTATATTGTATTGATCAAAACTTTGCACTTTACCCCTAAAGCGCTCTTCATTTGTTAAAATAAAAAGCAAAGGGACATCTCTTGTGCACGCATTCTGCAAATAAACAAACTCAAGCTGAGCATATAAAGACATTTTCCACCTATAAATTATTTTTAATATACAATCTTTTGTTTTTTTTGTCAATAAAATATCGAACATACCTACACTTCGTAAGTGTAGGTATGTTCGAGTATGGAGTTGTCAGTTATGTATTTTTATGTTATTAAGTAACCGCAACTGACACTAATCATCTATAAAAGAGGAGTAATTAAAATGAAAGTTTCCTGCAGAAAAAAGATTGCACTTAATTCAAAAAAAGAAGCAATACTGATCCCTGTATATAAAAACATGAATTCAATAAAACATTTGACAGGCAAAAAGATTGATGACGAAATCAACCGCATTATTACCTCAGATTACTTTAACTATAAAGAAAAAGAAATTAAAAGTTTTTATATGGAAATTAACAAAAAACTGAAAAAAATTTATCTGATTAATGTTCCTAAAGAGCTTGAGGAGTATCGCTACTACATGGAGTTGGGAAGTAAATTTGCAAGAGTGTGCAGGCATGATAATATTCACTCATTCTCTGTTCTTTCATTCGAAGATTTGGCTGGCGAGAAAAAGGATTTTGGGCACATAAGAAGCTTTATCGAAGGGATATATTTTGGACTGTATGATTTTAGCAAATATAAATCAAAGAAAGAAAATTTTGATCTTGAAGAAATCGAAGTGATTACATCGTCCACTAAGCTTAAAAAATATATAGATAGTTACGCTGAGGAAATAAGAACACTGTTTTCATGTGTGTATTTTGCCAAAGATTTGATTAATTCTCCAGCAAGTGATATTACACCGGAAACTTTTTGCCAGTATGTGGACGAGAGACTCCCTGAAAATGTAAAAGTTACAAAATATGATGAAAATTTATTAAAAGAAAAAAATCTGAATCTTATCTATACGGTAGGAAGCGGAAGTATTAACAAACCTCGACTTTTAATACTGGAATATAATGGTAATCCTGAAAGTGATAACTCTGTTGCATTGGTTGGTAAAGGAGTAACTTTCGATACAGGAGGGACGAACTTAAAACCCACCGGCAGTATTGAAACAATGAAAACAGATATGGCCGGTGCTGCTAGTGTTTTCGCTGTAATATCAGCACTTGCTGAAACTAATGCTAAAACAAATGTAACTGCATATCTACCTTTGGCGGAAAACTGTATCAGTCAGAGTTCATACAAACCTGGTGATATTATTACATCCTATAGTGGCAAAACTGTTGAAGTGCTGAACACCGATGCTGAAGGGAGGCTAATCATGGCTGATACCTTAAGTCTTGCTGTAGAAAAGAAGCCTGAAATTGTAATAGATATTGCTACATTAACCGGTGCATGTGTAATTGCTTTGGGCAGCCACTGTGCCGGCTTAATCTCCAATAGGAAGTTTCTTGCAAAAAACATTGCAGATACTTCTTATGATGTATCAGAAGATATATGGGAACTCCCCCTTTATGAAGGCTATACAGATCGAATAAAAAGTAAAGTTGCCGATTTGCAGAACATAGGAAGTAAAAAACGTGAAGCAGGCACAACTATTGCAGGCCTGTTTCTTCGGGAATTTGTTGATAATTATCCGTGGATTCACCTTGATATTGCCGGACCGGCTTTTCTTGAAGACGAGCACCCTATTTTCGGCACAGCAGCTACAGGTTTTGGCATTAGATTACTGTACTATTTTATTAAGAAATACTATACGTTCAAATAATATGTTTCCAGTACTCAATAAAAACCTGAAAACATAACTTTTATTAGAGCTTATGAATTTATTGATTTTTTCAATATCTTGTTATACATTTATTTTCAATATTGCAGTACAACTGGAGGAATAAATGGATTTTAAACAGGTGGAAGCATTCGTCTTTGTAGCAAAGTACAAATCTTTTTCCAGAGCGGCAGAAAAGTTGCTTCTCAGCCAACCCACTGTGTCTACACATATAAATACGTTGGAAGAGGACTTAGGTGTTAAGCTTTTTGACAGGCTATCAAAAGAGGTTGTCCTGACTGAAGCAGGGCAGTTGTTTTATCCGTATGCGGTGGACATGATGGATTTGAGAGAACGTTCACATGAATCCATTAAAGAATTTCTTAACGAAATCAGTGGGAATCTTCGACTCGGAACAAGTACAATAATTGCCGAATATATTCTGCCTGATGTAATTAAAAATTTTAAAGAATTATATCCTAAAACATATTTTAACTTCACTGTAAACAATTCTCAGACGATAATTCAGAGGGTAGCTGACGGAATACTTGATCTAGCCGTTGTAACAAGAAAAATACCGAAAAAAGATCTGGAATACAAACTTTTTATGAAAGACAGAATTGTTCTGGCTGTTTATCCTGAGCATCCCCTTTACAAGCGTGACAATGTTTTTTTAGATGAAGTACTGGATGAAAAGTTTATCATTCGGGAAATAGGCTCCGGAACAAGGGCAGCGGTTGAACATGCGCTTAAGCAGAAAGGCTACGATTTTGACAGCTTGAATTCATCTGCCACTTTTGCTACAACCCACTCAGTTATTCAGGCGGTAAAAAGTGGACTCGGTATTGCATTTGCCAGCAAAACAGCACTGGATAACAAAAGCTGTGCACAAGAGGTTAAAGGGCTACCCATTACTGACCTTGTGGTGGAGAAGGATATTTATATTGTATACAGCAAACGAAAAAGTATAAAAAAACTTCTAAAACAATTTCTTGGCACACTCATGACATATGAAAAGTAAATGGAGCATCAACTAGAAATAGAGACACTTATCACAAAGGGGCTTAGCAATTTTAATATCGTGGATGTAAGATCGGAATCGGAATTTCTCCACGACCATATTCCTGGTGCAGTCAATATCCCACTGTTAAACGATGAAGAAAGAAAGATTGTCGGCATTCTTTACAAACAAAAGGGGTCGAAAGTGGCTAGACTAAAGGGGGTTGATATCGTTTCCCCGAAATTACCTGAATTTATAAAGGCTGTCTTGTCACAAAATTCAAAGAAAAATACTGTTGTTTATTGCTGGCGTGGTGGGTTAAGGAGTGAAGCATCACTAAATTTTCTCAAACTTGCAGGCATAGACCGTGTTTTTAAACTGAGGGGAGGATACAAGCGGTTTAGAAGACATATAAACGACTTTTTTACCAATTTCCCGAACAGCATAAATATTATAACACTGTACGGACCCACAGGTTGTGGGAAGACGGAAATTTTAGAGAAGCTTTCCTCTTCAATACCAGTGATTAATCTTGAAAAATATGCATGTCACAAAGGATCTGTATTTGGTGAAATCGGTGAAAGGTATTATCCTCATGTCACACAAAAAAATTTTGAAACCAATATCTGGTACAGGTTGTATAAAAATGATTTTAAGGGCTCTTTCATTACAGAAGGTGAAAGTAAAAGAATAGGGAAAGTGAGCATTCCAGAAGGGTTATTTTCCCGGATTAAAAACGGAGTCTCTGTACTTATGAGAGCCCCACTGGAATTTCGCATTGAGTACACAATAGGGGCATATAGTCCTGACAACTATATAAATGAGATAAAAACTTCACTGAGGAGAATCAAAAAATTTCTAGGCGGAGCAAAAACCGCATATCTGGAGCAATTACTGGAAAACAAGGAATTTTATGCCTTTACCGAAATACTCATGAAAGATTACTACGATCTATTATATGATAAATCCATCCCTTCTTGCCCTGATTACGAAATATGCTATAATTGTCTTGATGAAGCAGTTGAAAAGGTGGAAAAGCTCTATGAAGAACTTGCTTCTACTTAGCTTAACAGCATTGATCCTGATTTCATGCGGGACAAAAGTTCAGGAAAAACCGCCGTCTGCTGACTACAAAGATGTGGCTTACGGTAAACCATACGTTATACGTGGAGTAAAGTATTACCCGATGTCATATGTTTCCGATTTTGAGCAGATAGGTTACGCTTCCT
The DNA here is from genome assembly GCA_041694215.1 of bacterium. Classification (GTDB taxonomy): domain Bacteria; phylum Chrysiogenota; class Deferribacteres; order Deferribacterales; family Flexistipitaceae; genus Flexistipes. Next base: position 3,882 of record JASMTO010000107.1, on the reverse strand, counting down.
GGTACGGCAAAGAAGAGCACGGGAGTCTCACAGCCAACGGGGAAATCTACGATATGTATGCCAACACTGCTGCCCATAAAACGCTTCCTTTGGGAAGCATGGTTCATGTTGAAAATCTTGAAAATGGCAAAACAACAGTTGTAAGGATTAATGACAGAGGACCTTTTATCAAAGGGCGAATTATAGATTTGTCGTACACAGGCGCAAAAAAAATCGGCATTGTGGAAAATGGTGTGGCAAAAGTGAAAATAACGTTACTTTCAGAAGCAAGAGACAGACTCGTGGTGGATGGCCGGGATGTAAACCTTAATGACCGAAAGTTTGCCGTACAAATCGGCTCTTTTACAGTGTATGAAAATGCAAAAAGACTTGCAGAAAAACATAGTAATGCCCATATCACAAAATTCAGAAAAAACGGCAATACTTTTTATCGTGTCCGTATCAGAAATTTCAGCAACCGGAATGAAGCTGAAAATTTTATTGATAAATACAGCAGACTGTACCCCGGAGCTTTTATTGTTGCCCAGGATTAACTCATACCAGGTTGCATTTATTTGGGTAATATGTAGATATGGTTGATATAATAAAAAATACCCCCCCTCTTAGTTAGTTCAACGTTCAACGTTCAATGTTCAACGTTCATTGCTTATACTAAGTTGCTGTCAAAAAGGTAACAAAACTAAAAAAGCATGTTTATCTTTTAGACTGGTAATATGTATATCATCCTATTAATTTTCATAAGACGGATGTTATACGAAAAATTTTACCATCTTTTATCCTTCCTCAGATGTAGGGGGGCAAATGGGATACTTTTCAAATTTCTGGTTTCTGTTTTAAAGCTGAGATTCTTCTATAAATCTTATAACTCTTTCACAAATATTAAGTGGAATACTGCACTTCTTTGCTATTTCCTCTGCCGTTACTTCGGGATTTGAATAGATATCTGGAAATTTTGTCAGAAGCGTTTTCAGTCTTTTCTCTCCAAGCCCATTTATCTGAAGAAGCGGAGATTGTTTAAAATTTTTTAATGCTTTTTGCCTTAATGCTGTAATAACAAACCTGTGGGCTTCATCCCGCACTTTTGCAGTTAGGAGCAATGCCTTATCATTTCTTTTCAGACGAATAGCGTTTTTTCTCCCGGGGACATGAAGTTCCTCAATCGATTCTGCCGAACGAAATTTTTCACCTGATTTACTTCTTCCCTTAGAAATAGAGCATATGTTAACATTCATCCCAGTTTCTCCAAAAGCTTTCACCGCTGCATTCAGCTGTGCAATTCCGCCGTCAATGATGTAAATATCGCTGCCTTCCTCGCTGCCCTGTGCTATATTTTCAGCCTTCCTTTTCACAAGCTGATATATAGCTTCCACGTCATTATTGGACAAATCCCTTAGATTATATTTGCGGTAGTTATTTTTTACAAATCCTCCGTTTTTATCCCAAAATACAGATGCCCCAACAGTCATTTCCCCGGAAAGGTGAGATATGTCCATGCACTGTATGGTTTTTATATCATCATTAAGATTCAAGACTTTCTTTAATCGTTCAGTCATTTTATAAACAGTGTCTTTATTTTCAATGTACTTCTCAACAAAGTTGATACCGTTATTTTGGGCAACCGGAACAAGATTACTTAAACCCCTCTGTCTTATAGAGATATCTTTCCCGGAAAGCTTCTTGAGAGCACTACTGAGAATCCAGCAGTCTCGCTTTACAGGCAGTGGATAAATAAACAGCTCTTCAGGAAACTGTCTCAGTGTGCTATAAAATTGGGTAACATATGAGATCTCATCTCCATCGTATTCTCGACCATCAATGATTTTGGTATTTAACCCTATCAGTTTGCCGCTTCTGATAAAACACTGAGTTACATAATCAATACCCATGTGTTTTCCGAAAACAAAGCTGTCAATATGCTTGTCATTTTCCAAAACAACCTTTTGGCTTGTAAACAATTTTTCCAATGATTGTATTCTATCTCTGACTTCTGCAGCCTCTTCAAACATCAGTTTTGCAGCATAACGTTCCATCTCGTAGTTCAAGGTACTTCGAAGTTTTTCCACGTTACCTTTGAAAAAGTCCCTTATTTCAGAAACAGTTTTGTTATAGTCCGTTTTTGATACCAGACCTTCACAAGGCCCTTTACACCGTTTTATCTGATAATTGATGCATGTTTTTTGCTGTTTAAATCGTGTGTCTGGACATGAGCGTAGCGGGAAAACTTTCAGCAGGCTATTGAGTATTCCCCTTAGATTTTGAGCTTGCACAAAGGGGCCGAAATAATCTGCCTTTTCATCTGAAGTGTCCCTTGTAAATATAACACGAGGAAAATCCTCTCTGGTAACTTTAATATACGGATAACCTTTGGAATCTTTTAAAAGAATATTGTATTTCGGTTTCTCCGTTTTGATCATATTGGCTTCAAGCAGCAGGGCTTCAACTTCATTGTTGGTAATAATATAGTCCAGAGATGCTGCCGTATTTAGCATTTTTTCGGTTTTGATAGGTTTTGGAGAGCTATCAAAATAAGACGCTATACGTTTCTTTAGGCAAAGTGCCTTGCCCACATAGATGATCTGTTCCTTTCGATCTTTAAAAAGATACACACCCGGTTCATCCGGGATTGCATTCATATCCGGTTTTTTCAATACCGCCTCCGTTTGCGTTATTATATGTTACAAGCAAATTATTTCAAACCTAATATTTTCCCGCAACCATTAAGCGCTATGTGTGCTTAAAACAGCAAAATTATATGATGACGGATTAATTAACATATGCAGCTAACATATTATTAAAAGACGATGTTTTTAGGAACTAAAATAAAATTATTTATAAGTGAGTTACAAATCAGAAAGTAAAAACAAAAAACCTTTTTACCTTAGTTGACATTTAAATATATTTAACATAATATTAAAGAATGAAAAAATATAAGGAGGAATTTATGAGAAAACTATTATTACTCTCACTTGTGTCATGCTTCTTTCTAGTATTCAGTCTGCCTGTATTTGCAAAAACATTTGTAACCATTGGGACAGGCGGCGTTACTGGTGTTTACTATCCCACAGGTGGTGCCATCTCGAAAATGGTTAACAGCAAGTCGGATGTGTATGATATTAAAGCCACAGTTGAATCAACGGGTGGTTCCGTTTACAACATTAACGCTGTACTTGCCGGTAACCTGGAATTTGGTATATGCCAGTCAGACAGACAGTTTCAGGCAGTACACGGGCTGGCTGAATGGAAAGATAGAGGACCGCAAAAAGATTTGAGATCTGTATTTTCGATCCATCCTGAGTCGGTAACACTTGTTGCTTCTGTTGAAAGCGGAATTAAAACTCCAGAAGATCTTAGGGGCAAAAGGGTTAACCTCGGGAATCCTGGATCCGGTCAGCTTCAGAACTCAAAAGATGTTTTATCAGCTTTTGGGATGACTCCTGACGATCTCCAGGCACGTTATGTGAAAGCTGTTGAAGCACCAGGTCTACTGCAGGATGAAAGGCTTGATGCATTTTTCTACACAGTAGGGCACCCAAATGGAAACATCAAAGAAGCAACATCAGGTAGAGTGAAAGTTAGAATCGTTCCTGTTGCTGGCGAGCCTATCGAAAAACTTATTGAGAAAAAACCTTATTATGCAATAGGTAAAATCGATATGGCCAACTACCCCATGGCAGTAAACGCAGATGCTGGCATGGTTCCTTCTCTTGGTGTGAAGGCAACGTTTGTTACTCGTGCAAGCTTGGATGAAGAGATTGTTTACGCTATTACAAAAGAAGTCTTTGAAAACTTTGAGCAGTTCAAAAAATTGCACCCGGCATATTCCGTACTAACCAAAAAAGATATGCTTCAGGGGCTTTCCGCTCCACTTCATAAGGGAGCTGT
>JASMTO010000106.1:0-4657 GCA_041694215.1 bacterium | reverse complement strand
GGACTGCGACAAAAAGAGCATCTGCAAACAGATGCTAACGAGTGTCAGAGATGACATCCTTCCCGGGAGGGACTGCGACGGTACTTCAATATACCCCTTCCCTGTTGCTTTCGTCAGAGATGACATCCTTCCCGGGAGGGACTGCGGCAAATCTGGCACTAACGTGCCAGCGTTCAGCGTTCAATGTTCAATGTTCAATGTTTTGAGTGTCCAAATAGATTTCAAAGATTATTTGTTTTCAGGTTTTGCTGTTTTTTGCGTGAGGCGTGAGACGTGATATGTTGGCGAAGCCAATTCCCTGCTCGAAGGGATTGCGATCCAATCTTATAACGCTTGATCCATTCCTTTATTGTTGTTTGAATTTACGGAATTGACCTGCTCGAAGGGACTGCGACAAATCTGGCACTAACGTGCCAGCGTTCAGCGTTCAATGTTCAATGTTTTGAATGTCCAAGTGAATTTCGGAGATTATTTGTTTTTAGCTTTTGTTGTTTTTTATACGTGAGAAAAGAAAAGCCAGGCTAATAACGCACCCAGTTGGTGCAACATATTCCCTATTTCCCTTGCAAATCTCCCCATTTTTCTTATAAACTAATGCATGTCTAAAATAAACGATATACATGACGGTACTTTTAAAGACATCCTGAAATACAAAGATACTGCAAGAAATCTCCTAAAGGTTACACTGCCGGAGGAGATATACAACAGTATAGATTTTTCAAAAGGTATTACATCAGTAAATACTGAGAAAAGAGGGCTTAAGTATAAGAAGAAGTTATTGGATGCAGCTTTACAGGTTACACTGATCCCACCTACACTTCGTAAGTGTAGGTATGTTAGATTGCAAAAAATGCATACAGTGAAGGAATATCTACTTGATAAAAAACTTGTTATGGATTTTTCTTTTTTATTATCCTTATTCCCCACTTACGAAGTGGAGGTGGGGACGATGCCAGACTATTTTAACATTTTTTGTTTGTGTTTACTTATGAGTACTTATAATAGAAAACGATGATGCTCGTGATTAGAGTTTGACCTATTTTTATTGGCATGATAATTAAATATATGCTCAAAATTAAAATTGAAGAGTTGCAAAAAGGCATGACTATACTGAAATGTGACAAGGAGTGGCTTACTCTACCTATTTTTGGTAAGCCATTGGATGATGATAATTATATAGAGATAATGAAGAATTATGGAGTAAAACATGTATTTGTAAAAAACGATAAAGTAGTGCAGGAAATGCTTAATACTACCAACAGCAAAAATGATAAACAGAGGTCTAATGAGTATTTTAATATAACCTTGAGTGACTTCTTATTTTACAAAGATATTTATAATGACTTAATGAATTTTGTCAAAGAAATGTTTCATGGTTTTGAGACAAAGGAGTCCCTGGATGAAACGTTATTGCTAAGAAGTTGCTATACTATAAAAAGCTTTGCTAGCAAGGCACCGACATTTGCATTTAATATTTTTGATGAATCAGATGATAGTAATTATCTTTTTAAGCATTCGCTTAATGTTGCAATATTATCATCTTCTTTAGCCAGAGCCATGGGGCATAATGACGAAAAAGTACAAGCCATTACAATTGGTAGCTTATTGCATGATATAGGAATGACAAAAATACCAAAAGAAATATATGATAAAAAAGGTAAACTAACGAAAAGTGAATATTTTGAAATAAAGAAACATCCCATATATGGATATAAGCTAGCCCAAAAGGTTAAAAATATTGATCTTATTTCTTTGTCAGTCATACTAGAGCACCATGAGAGGTCAGATGGATCAGGTTACCCGAGGAGATTAAAAGAGGACCAAATATCGGTGTTTTCAAAAATAACTGCAATAGCAGATGCTTATGATGCATTGGTCAGCCCAAGGCCATATAAAGAGGGGATTTCTCACAAAGAGGCATTTAGTGTGATTTTTAGTTGGTCAGGGGAACACTTCAACCAAACGCTAGTAAATTTTTTTCTTCATATGCTAAAGCCATATCCAGTTGGAACGGTAGTAAAGCTGGATACAGGGGAGTATGGGGTCGTATTTGAAAATAATCCAAATGATGTTAATACGCCGAAGGTTCTTCTTGTGGATCCTAAGGATAGTAGTAATGTAATATTGTATGATTTGTTATCATACAATATCGTTAGTAAAAAACCTTATAAAAAGATTGAGGCTGTTGTTAGCCCTTATGCTGCAGAGATAAGGCCTGCAGAGATCATTGAACATTTTCTGCGTTCTAAATAAGTGATAGAAATGTGTTGTACAAATTTGTTTCTTAAAACTTTTAAAAATACATGTTGATTTTTTTTATATACAAATAGAAAAAAATGTGATTTTTGATACCGTTATCTGCTAAGATCTATTTTTGGTATTACTATTTTCCTTTTTTGAAGCTGTTTGGGAATTATTCCCTGACTTTTTATCTTCTTGTGTTATAATAATACAAATAATATATTTAAGTTGTGGTTATTTTTTTTGTTTTAGGAGGACGTATGAATTACAGAATTGAAAAAGACAGTATGGGAGAAATGAAGGTTCCGGAAAATGCTTATTGGGCTGCCCAGACGGCAAGAGCAAATCTTAATTTCCAAATAAGCGGCTGGAAAATGCCTACTGAATTCATAAAAGCCGTTGCAATTGTAAAAATGGCTGCAGCATCAACCAACAATAAATTGGGGCTTATGGATGATGATAAAACAAACGCAATAATAGAAGCTGCTTTTGAAATCATAAACGGAAAGCATGATTCCGAATTTCCTGTTGATGTGTTTCAGACGGGTTCCGGAACCTCAACGAATATGAATGTCAATGAAGTTATTGCTAACAGAGTAAGTGAAATCATAAGTGGTGAAAAAGGAAACAAAAACCTATGCCATCCGAACGATGATGTCAATAAGGGACAATCCAGCAATGATGTTATCCCCACAGCTATACATATTTCTGCAATTTTGGTGCTTGAAGAAAATATGGAAAAAGTGCAAAAGCTTATAAATGCCCTTGAAAAAAAAGAGAAAGAATTCAAAAACATAATCAAAATCGGCAGAACGCATTTGATGGATGCTGTGCCTGTGACTCTCGGTCAGGAATTTTCCGGTTATAAACAACAGATAAAAAATGCATTTAAACGGCTAAAAGAGGCAGAAAAATGGCTTTTGGAGTTGCCCTTAGGTGGAACAGCATTGGGTACAGGTTTAAATACTCATCCGGATTTTGCTGAAATGACTATAAAGGAAATATCTGAATTTACTGGGATACAATTTAAACAGGCTGAAAACCTTTTTGAAAGTATTGCTTCCAAAGATGCTGTTGTGGCATTTAGTGGGTGCCTAAATGCTCTTGCAGTGAGCCTGATGAAGATTTCCAACGATCTCAGACTGATGAGCTCCGGTCCGAGATGTGGTATTCAGGAAATTACACTTCCAGCGCTGCAGCCGGGCAGTTCTATTATGCCGGGGAAAGTGAACCCGGTAATACCTGAATCGGTAATTCAGGTTTCAGCCCAAGTGATGGGAATGCACTCGACTATAAGCATAGCAGGAAGCAGCGGACTGCTGGATTTAAATGTTATGATGCCACTTATCGCATATAATGTAATAACAGCCATAAAACTCCTGGGCGCTGCTTCAGAGCACTTGGCGGATAAATGTGTGATGGGGATTGAAGCTAATGAGGAAAGATGCAGAGAGTTAGTGGAATGGTCAATGGCAATAGTGACCCCTCTGGCAGCAAAAATAGGTTACGACAAGGCCGCTGAAATTGCTTACGAAGCTTTTAACAGTAGAGAAACGGTAAAAGAGGTGACAAGAAGTAAAAATATTCTCAGTGAGGAAGAATTGGAAGATATTTTTAATCCTGAAAATATGATTTAGAGTAATTGGTTTGGCAGTATATTGGTCATTGGTTATTGGTTAATTTGTGTATTGATAAAGCTGACAATACAAAATTAAATCTAACTCATCCAAAGTTTCGCATTTCCCTTTACGTATTCCCCATTTGCCCCAGCCTAATGCTACACTGGCAAGCAGAACAGCAAGTACTTAAATATACCAGTATGCCACTCAGCAAATTACTATTTTGAGGCGTTTGAATGGGTATCCCACCCAGCCTTCCCTAATTTAGGTGGGCTTCATCTCCATTCCTATCAAAGAGTCAGGAGGGGATTAAGGGGTGGTAAAACTATAAGAGTATATCATTCAAAGCTCTTTTAGTGGGATTTTTCATGTGCCGCCATTACTGTAATAGCGGCACTGGAAGGCCATTTCCAAAAGATAAATATGCTTTTTTAGGTTTGCTACATTCTTGACTACAATTTATTATTAATCTTACCTCTAATACATCCCTGAACAAAATACAACCTAAAACATTGAACGTTGAACTAATTCACCTGTTATCCGCTTCCACAGATTCAATAAGTTTCTCACCAAAATTAGGAAGAGCTGAATCTACTCTTGCCCATGGAGAAATTAAACGAACACCGATAGGATTTTCCATATACTCCTTTTTGGCATTTTCTATCGCCAGTGTAAACGTTTCAACAGATTTGATTTCTTTATGTCTGTCAAAATGCAGACCGTTTAGTAAAGCAAGAGCGTTGTATGATTCAACAGCATCCCGCGCTTCCTGGAAATATGTAGCTAATAGAGTTTTA
>JASMTO010000105.1:0-12384 GCA_041694215.1 bacterium | reverse complement strand
TCGTTACCTATGTTAATTCCACCTGTGTATGCCACTTTTCCATCAATGACCGCAATTTTCCTGTGATTTCTGAAATTAAGGCGGAGTATACTTTTGATGTTCAGGGGGGAAAGAAATGCCGCACATTTGCCGCCATTAGCTATCAGATTTTTCAAAAATCTCTTAAATGTGATGCCTATAGCGCCCATACCATCGTATAAAAAGAAAACTTTTACTCCCTGGCTGGCTTTGTATTCCAGAAGATTGATAAAAAAACGTCCTGTCTCATCCTGTCTGAAAACGTAATATTCCATTAAAATATAATGTTTTGCATCAAGCAGATCTTTGGCAAGTTTTGAATATTTACTGGTGGCATTAGGTATTAATTCAAGACCCCAACAAAGCTGAGGCTTTAATTTTGTTACCCTCTCCACCAGATGAGCTAAGGGAGAATTTTTATATTCAGGCATTCTATCAAAATATTGCTTAACCTCTACTGGGTTTTGCTGTTTAAATCTTTTATCAACAAGATTTTTTAAGTGCGGGTTTCCGAAGATCAAATATAGCAGAGCTCCTAAATATGGGAAAAAAATGATAACCATAACCCAGGATACGGTAGCTCGTGCTTCTTTTCTCCCAGCTAACACGGTTAAAACGAGAATTAGTGTGAGAATTAGACTAAAATATTCAACTACAAATTTAAAAATATTCATCTTTTATTAAATTTACCCTGGAAAAGGTTGTTATTTTTCATATACGAATTAAGCTTATTTAAAAAGTCTATCTTATTCTTTGGCCAACTGGGAGCAACAAGTAAACTACTAGGCGCATCTCCAACCAATCTGGCAATTATAGTTGTTTCCGGCAATCTTGCAATAGATTCTGACAAAATTTTTATGTATTCAGCTTCTTGCAAAAGTTGGATTCTGCCCTTTTCGTGCATTTTCGCAAGAGGAGTATCTTTTATGATATGTAAGTGGTGAAACTTTACCGAATGCACCTTATTGCTGTTAAGAAAATAAATTGTTCTGAACATGTCATCTTCCGTTTCTCCTGGTAGCCCTAAAATAATATGTGCACAGATTTTTAAGCCGGCTTTGCGAAGTTTCTCGCAAGCCTCTGTAAAATCTCTGCTGCTGTGCCCTCTGTTTATAAACTCAAGGGTTTTGTCGTTGCTGCTTTGTAATCCCAGTTCCACTGTTATTTGATAGTTTTTATTCAGTTGTACAAAGAAATTAATTAATTCATCATTGATACAATCAGGCCTTGTTCCAATGTGTAGACCAACTATATCTTTATCTACCAGACTGCTGTATATTTTTCCCTTAATATCGGAAAGCTTACCGTATGTGTTTGTTCCACTTTGGAAATACACAATAAATTTGTTAATATTTTTTTTTCGTAATATTTCGATACGTTTTAATACCTGATTTTTAATATTCCCATATTCAGTATGAGTAAAGGATGCACAGTCACAGTAAATACAGCCGCCTGTTCCTTTTTCACCTGATCTGTTAGGGCAGGTGAAGCCGGCGTCAACAGGTATTTTCCATACCTTTTCACCAAACGTTTCTTTGAGATATTGATTTAGTGTGTAATACATATTTTAAAATATTTTGGAAAGCATATCGAAGGTTTCAAATGAGGATTTCTTGTAAATAAAGTCTTCAGGTATTTCAATGTTTTTGGATTGAATCAGGACATGAAAATTTGTTCCGAATCCGCCTTCCGGTATTATCAATGATCTTATGGAGGAACGCTGCAAATCTGTTTCAGCTTTTTCCATTTCCTGTAATATCCCTGATTGTATAAGAAAGAGCCACTGTGGGATGAAACTAACGGTATTTAGATTATTTTCCTTACCATAAAATTTAAGTGCGGAAAAATCCACAAAAGCTGTAATGTCCTGAAATCCAATTCTTTCGAAAAAGTCGTTGTTTTGGGTATGCTTGAAATAGCAGGTTACCGTTCCATCCATACGGAAACTGGAGAACAGCTGTTTTGCTTCAAAGCCATAATCTATAGTGAAAACAAAACCTTTGTTTATTTTTTCGCCCAGTTTTTTAATCCAGTCTGTTGCATATAGGTTTATATCAGCGATCTGCTTGTCATCCAGTCTGATTTCCATGTTGTTTATATATTCCTGTAGTTTGTCTGTTGAAAATGTGTCCGGATAAAACTCAAATTTGCCATTATGTTCAATTACAAACAATTCTTTATATTCACCTCCAATATTTATAATTCTGTGTACAGGAAAGGCATCCACAAGCTCATTGGAAAAGAATATACCGTTAAAATTTTTAAACTCACTGAAATTTAGCCAGCTGATTTTACCCTTTTCAAGGTGGTCCGTCAGAATTTCCTTTTGCCTTTCGATTAAATAATTGCTTTTTTCGATTATGATGTACTTGATTTCTTCGTAGATCTCAGGTGCCTCCGATTGGTAAAAATCCAAGATGTCCTTTGCCAGCATTCCACTGCCCGCACCCATTTCACAAATGTTGTAATCTATCTCTGTTGACCGAAATACTTGCAAAAAACCAAGAGCGATAGATCTGCCAAAAGATGATGAAGCGTTTACGGAAGTATAAAAACTCCCATGCTCACCAAAAGGATTTTCTTTTTGATAGTAACCAAGCCTAGGATAGTAAAGAGCCATATCCATAAACTCTGCAAAGGTGATTTTGTCTTTTTCTTGAATGACTTGATGAATTTTATTTTTGAGTTCGTTGTTTTCCATTGTTTATTTTACCTCAAAGAAAAGTTTTATTGTCACTTTATCAGGCTCTGAGTAGGAGACAGCTTCAAAATTTAATTTTTTAACATAGTCAATAGCAATGTTTTCAATTTTTTCAGCAGATCGTGTAACGGGAACTATATTATACGTATTTCCGTTTTCATCAACCATGAACGATAAAATAACTGTTGTGCTGGATTCCAATGAAAACTCAGGTTTAGGGGGGTAGGGACGAAGTAACTTTCGTTGCATATTACTTGCACTTTGTATTTCAAAAAAATTACTTCTGTTATTTTCATTGCCTTCACTTGTTGATAATGTAGCTTCTGAATTGTTTGTACTTGCCTTAGCGGCAGCAATTTCTGAGGCCAGGCCCTTTATTTTACCGGAATCGGATCTTGAAATAGAAACAAGATTTTCAAAGCCGGGTGCCTGAAGCGGAAGCTGTGGTTCATCGTTATACTCAGGTAGATCCACAGCAGGAATAGTTGAAGAAACTTCCACCTTTGCTTCTTCCATTACTTTATCAGCTGAAATCAGTTGCTTTTCTTCTATTTTTGGAGCAGGAGAATTTGGTTTTTCTTTTTTTTGACTGGCTTGTGACTGGTTGGTATTTTTTGGTATTGTGGGTTTTTCAATTTTCGGTTCATAAATTTCTATCTCAATTATGGTATTTTGCGGTTTTTCTATGTTAAAATTAATTCCGGGCATAAAGATAAACAATGCGATGTGAAAAATCAGCGAAACAAAAAATGTTATGGGAAAGTAAATATATTTTCTCATCTATCCTCTGTAGCAATTGCAAGTTTGTCGAAACCAACCTGTTTGCAGTTATCCATAACAAAAACAACATCTCCATGTGTGGAATTTTTGTCTGCCTGTAGCACCACTGTAGCTTTAGGATTTTGTTTTTTCAGAGAACTGAGCTTATTCCTTAAACCGGCTTTTGAAATAATATCGCCATTAATATTTATTTCCCCGTCTGCAGTAATAACTATATTTATGTTTTCCTTAATTTCAGTATTTTCCCCTTTGGCTTTTGGTAACTCAATTTTCAGCGCATCACTGTAAATGAAAGTCGTGGAAACCATAAAAAAAATGAGGAGCAGGAAGACAACATCTATCAGAGGTGTTAGATTTATATCCACACCTTTGGATTTTTTGCTATCAGTGAATTTCATTTTATATCCTCTTTAAATAATAAATTTAGGATATTTGATGTTGCTGACTCCAGTTCATTAACAACCTTTTCGTATCTTGAGTTTACTACATGGTAGAAAATAACAGTTGGTATGGCTACAGACAGACCGGCGGCTGTTGTTAAAAGAGCTTCTGATATCCCGCCTGCAAGAGCCTGGGCATTTCCCACTCCTTGCTCTGAAATGACTATGAATGTCTTAATCATCCCTATTACTGTGCCGAGCAGTCCCAGTAGTGGTGAAATGTTAGCAATTGTTTGCAATGTGGGGAGAAAACGTTCTAGTTTTTTTGCCTGAAACCGTCCGGCTTCTTCAGCAAGCTCCATAAGCCTGGAGATGGGCAGATCCAAATTATTTAATATGGTTTTTGAGATATCGCCAATGGAGCTTTTATGCATCTCACAAAGGGATTTTGCATCCTCAAATGATTTTTCTTTCAAAAAGATATATAGTTTATCCATAAATACTTTAGGGACATATCTGTTTTTACGCAATGTGATCAACCGTTCTAAAAATACCGCCAATGATATAATTGACAAAAATACAATTGGATACATCAATACTCCGCCCCTTTCCAAAATTTCCAGCATTTATTCCTCCTTGTTTTCTAATATTTTTTTTACCTTTTCTACATTTGCTTTATCACCAGATTTTTCAAAAGCTTTGGCAGCCAGCTTAAGTGCTTTAGTGGCGTATTTAGAATCTTTATGCAGATAGTAAACACGCATTAACTTTGTCGCCGCTTCGTTATACTTTTTATTATTATAGTCCAAAGCTGCTATAAAATATGATCCTGCCGGAACAAACTCTTTTAATCCAGAGTTTGCAAGCTGGTAGATATAATCCTCTTTTTTCTTTAGGTTTTTAATGTCTGTCCTGTTTAAAATTTTTTCAATACCCTTTAAATAAAGGGGGAAATCTGTTTCCTTAAACTCAAGGGAAATTTTTTCTAGCTCTGTGACGTTGTCTGAAAACAAAATGATATTCCTTTTGGCGACATTACCGTATTGTTTGCTGTCTTTCAGTTGTCTATAAATTGCAAGCGCATCTTCGGTAGCAGTATTTCTTATACATTTTGCTTTTTGTAACAACAGATCCCCACTTTCGCCAAACCTTTCAATAGCACTGTTTACATCCATTACACATTCTCTGAATTTTTTCTGCTCGTAAAAAAAGTCTGCTCTTATTTTATATGCCTCTTTGGCATTAGGAGCATTGGGATAATTGCTGAAAAAATAATTAATGTATTTTATACCAAGATCAGTGTGCTTTGAATTAAAAGCTGTTCGAGAAAAATCTAAAGCAATGTCACTTTCTTTGTCAAAATTGTACTCGTTAAGCCAGTTAAAACCATTTTCCAAAAACTTTCTTGTTACACCCCTGGCTTTGTGTATAGATATCAAACCTTCTATACTGTCGTAAATAAACATGTTTTTTGATAAAAAATTTCTGTATATAACTTCTGCTTTGTCATATTCTTTCATGGAATATAGCGCCTTGGCTTTTATCAGCAGGTGGGAGGGATCTGGATTTTCAATATCGTTCACAATATTTGTGACAAGTAGGTACTGATTAGACAGAAATAGCTGCCTTATTGTCCTGTCTAAAAACTCATTGTTATTTTTATTTTCTTCAAATATTGACAAACCCTTATCAAACTCTCCTAATTTATAATATGTGAGCATTTTTAGGAGATTTTTCCCAGGATATGGATTTGTGATTTTATCTAAATATGTTAATGCTTCTTTGTAATTTTTCATGTTATAGTGTGCGGAAGCTTTAATAAAATTGGCTTTGTCACTGTTAATACCTGCGACAGTTTTCAGTGCATTTTTGAAATCAGATTGTTCTAAAAGGATTTCCGCTTCCAGACTTCTGCACGGATCGATACTGCATTGTTCAAGTAGCATTTTCATTTGTGTGTATTTTTTTTCAAAAAAGTAAAACTGAGCAAGCATAAAACGGGAAATATTCAATTTTTCGCTGTCTTTTCCAGTATTTAGATACCGGAGGAAAAAATGTTTGGCACGGCTATTGTCCCATCCTGAATAGCACAATCCTTTGTAAAAGTAGCTGTTTGTTACAAGATTTCGTTGAAAAACCACTTTTTCAAATTCTTTGGCAGCTTCTCTGTAATTTTTGTTCTGTAGGAAAAATAATCCTTTATAGTAGTTCAGATAGTCTCTGTTTGTAGGGCTTTTGAATTGAAACATGTTCAGCACTTCACTTCTTATTCTCGGGAAATTTTCTGATATGTAGGAGAAAAACAGATTAAGCTTATCATTAGGATTGTTTATTTTTTCAAGGTGCGAGGATGCTTTTTCCAAATTATTATTTAGTAGATAAATCTTAAAACTGAAATAGTCATAATACCTGTCATCTGGAGCAAACGAATTTAATATCTCCCGGGCATTTTTATAATTGCCGGTTTTTATTAGAGCATCTGTGATAAAATATCGGGATGTTTCAGAAAAAGGTTCTATCTCAGCTAGTTTATCCATTTGTCCTAAAAAATATCTGGAAGCTATTTCATATTCTTTGATGTCTGGATTGTTTTCAAGATAATCGTTATTTTGGGCTAAAACATTGAGAACTTCAGTGTAGTTATTTTTTTGGTACAGTGTTTTTGTATAAACAAACAAGCCGTATTGGGTGAATGTGCTAATATCTCTGCCGAATTCCAGTATTTCGTTTATGCTACCTAGCTTATCGTAATAGCTAAATATGAGATCTTGAGCATAACTTTTGAAATCATCCGAATCACGTTTTGCAATCTCTTTTAATATCTGCAGCCCTTTGTCTATGCTGCCGGTATTTAGAAGTGCAGAAGCGTAAAGAAAGTTAACTTCATCTTCGTATTTGCCACCTTTAAACTTTTCATTATATTCCAGGTAAGCATTGATTACGCCAAGATAATCTTTTTGAAGATACCGCTTTGCTATATAATTTCTGTAGGCTTTGTTCCCCACAAAGATAGAAGATAGCCCTGTACCGAAGCTGCTGTTATAAAGTGAGCCAGGGTCGCTGGATTCGTATTCTTTCCCTTTTATCTCATTTACCTGGATATCCAGGTTATCAAGATATGTATCAAAACTAGTGCTGTCAGAAAAAGAAATATCTATTTTAGTGAAAGTGGGTTCAATATTAAACCGTGCAATCTCTTTTCCTATAAAAGAAAAATCAGGGACACTAATTTCAGCTGACACCTTTATTGGCGACAATATCACTAAGCATAAAAAAGCAAATTGTAGTTTCTTAAATAAATGCATAATGCTACTCGGTTGTTTGCTCCGGTGAAGTAGGATTATCGTCGCTACAACCTTCGCAGGATATTGTAAAACTGCACATAACAACTAACAATAAGACAAGTATAATTTTCTTTACCATTTCCATTTTTCCACCTCTTTGATTTTTTTCAAACGTTCGTATAATTCGTAATCTGTCAGGTCATATTTTATAGGTGTGACACTTATATACCCTTTTTCCAAAATAAAGTCGTCGCATTCTTCGGTTCTGCCATTAACGAATTTTTCCCCTTTAAGCCAGAAATAGGTATTCCCCCTGGGATCAAGCCTTTTATCAAAAGCATCAAGGAATCGTGTCTTCCCCTGCTTCGTAAATTTCCATCCTTTGATTTCTTTCTTGTCAAGTGGTGGTACATTTATATTAAAGATAAGATTTGCATGGAAATTGTTCATATTGTATAAGATTTTTGCAAAATATACAGCAAAATCTGCCGCAGCTTCAAAGTTTTTGTATTCCTGAGAAGCAAGACTGACTGCCATAGACTTGATTCCCAACATTGCGCCTTCTGTGGCAGCGGAAACTGTACCAGAATAAATAACATTGGAAGAAAGGTTTGCACCATGATTTATTCCTGATATAACAAGATCAGGCTTTACCGTTAGGATATCATCAAATGCAAGCTTAACACAATCTGCAGGTGTCCCCTCCACTCCGTATCCGAAAAATTTTCCCTTACGGAATACTTCATGCAGCCGTAACGGATAATTTACTGTAATGGCGTGGCCTACTGCACTTTGTTCTTGTAGAGGTGCAACCACTACAACTTCTGCTATTTTAGATATGCTTTCATAAAGGGCATAAATACCTTTTGAATATATACCGTCATCATTTGTAATAAGTACTTTCATCATTTATCCCTGGAAATTATATATGTTGTAACTATACAAAAACACAACTTGAAAATACAACATTAAAGTGATCTTTTCAACCGTTTTGCAATTTTGTTGTTGAAATGCCATAGGTATTTTGTTAATATTATTTTGTTCAGGGAAATCGGTTAGAATCCGATGCTGCCCCCGCAACTGTGTTCTGGACGAAAGCCAAATGCGCCACTGTCCTATCACTAAATCAAAGAATTGATTTAGTGGCTGGATGGGAAGGCTGGTGAGTAGGAAGAAGGTTAGCCAGGATACCTGAACAACGTGTAGCTGTAAAATAAATACAGTTGCATAAATTGCTACGGAGGGTAGGTTATGTATTTTAATGTGTCCAACTAGCATAGGCCGATAAATTTAAAGTGTAGCACATATTTCCAACCTGCTAGGTTGGTGTTAGTGGTATACAATATTTATCAACCGAAAACTGGTGTTAGTTGTTCTAAAGTCCTCAAATTCTCACATAATTTATATATATTTAGCACCGGACATAGGCCGATAAAATTGTGTATACTATTAGCATCGGTCAAAGACCGATAAATTTAATGTGTAGCACATATTTACCAACCTGTTAGGTTGGCTCTAGTGGTATACAATAAATTCCAAAGGGGTGTTTATATGATAATAGATAAAGTCATTAAGCGTGATGGTAGGATTGTAGATTTTGATTATGAACGTATTGTGGGTGCAATATTCAAAGCGGCTAAAGCTGTTGGGGGAGAAGACAGGAAAACTGCAAATAAACTTGCTTTACAAGTAGTTAGAGTTATTAATGAAAAATATGCTGATATTGGTGTAATAACTGTGGAAGAGATTCAAGACGAAGTGGAAAAAATGCTTATAGAAGCTGGTCATGCAAAAACAGCAAAAGCATATATACTGTACAGAAAACAACGCTCCGACATACGTGATTTAAAAGCCTCTTTTGACGAAATGGAACAGTTAGTAGATAATTATATCAAGGGAGTTGACTGGAGAGTTAAAGAAAACAGTAACACCACATTTTCACTTCAGGGGCTAAATAATTTTATTTCATCTACTATCACTGCAAAATACTGGCTAAATAAAATTTATCCGGAAGAAATACGTAATGCCCATACAAATGGGGATTTTCATATACACGATTTAGGGCTTTTATCTGTTTACTGCTGCGGGTGGGACTTGAAAGACCTGCTATTGAAAGGTTTCAGAGGAGTACACGGGAAAGTGGAAAGTAAGCCCCCGAAACATTTCAGAAGTGCATTGGGACAAATTGTGAATTTTTTCTATACCCTACAAGGGGAAGCAGCCGGCGCACAAGCTTTAGCCAGTTTCGATACATACCTGGCACCGTTTGTCAGATTTGACAGATTAACATATAGTGAGGTTAAACAGTGTATTCAGGAATTTATCTTTAATCTTAATGTTCCCACAAGGGTGGGGTTTCAGACTCCTTTTACCAATCTCACAATGGATCTGGAAGTACCATCAATAATGAAGAATGAGAGGGTTATATACGGTGGAGAGTTAATAGAAGACACTTACGGCGAATTTCAAAAGGAAATGGATCTCATTAATAAAGCTTTTATCGAAGTGATGACTGAAGGAGATGCCAAAGGGAGAATCTTTACTTTCCCCATTCCCACATACAATATAAGTAAAGACTTCGACTGGGATAGGGATATACTGGATGACTTAATGAAAATGACAGGGAAGTACGGACTGCCTTATTTTGCAAATTTTGTTAACTCTGACATGGATCCTGAGGATGCAAGAAGTATGTGTTGCAGGCTCAGACTTGACAACAGGCAACTTCGGAAAAGAGGGGGCGGTCTTTTTGGAGCAAACCCATTAACAGGATCGATCGGAGTCGTTACCATCAACCTACCAAGACTTGGTTACACCTCAGACAGTGAATACGAATTTTTCAGTAATCTTGAAAAACTTATGGAAAAGGCAAGAAACAGCTTAAACATAAAACGTAAAACATTGGAAAAACTAACCGAGGAAAATTTGTATCCTTATGCGAAATATTATCTTTCTGATATTAAAGAACGATTTGGGGAATACTGGAGTAACCATTTTAATACCATAGGAATCATAGGAATGAATGAGGCGCTGCTGAATTTTGTTGGAGTGGATATCACCCATGATGAAGGGATAGAATTTGCAGAGAAAGTAATGGATTTTATGAACGAAAAAATGCAGATATTCCAGGATGAAGATGATATATTGTTCAATCTGGAGGCCACACCAGCTGAAGGGACCAGTTATAGACTTGCCCAAAAAGACAAAAAAGAATATCCGGACATTATAACCGCCGGGACAAGCAAACCATACTATACAAATTCCACCCAATTACCTGTAAATTGCAAACTTGATCTTTTTAAGGCTTTGAACCATCAGGACAAATTGCAAACGAAATATACCGGTGGAACAGTTTTTCATATATTCGTTGGTGAATCCGTTGACAATACATCTTCTGTAAAAGAACTTGTAAAAAGAGTTTCACACGAATATAAACTTCCTTATTTCACAATAACACCCACGTTTTCAATATGTCCAATACACGGCTATATTAAAGGGGAACACGGAAACTGTCCACTGTGTAAACAGGAAGCGAGGGAGAAGCTTATACAAGAGCTCAAAGAATTGCAAATGCACGCACATAATTTGTCATGATTAATAATGTGTACCACTAGCATCGGTCAAAGACCGATAAATTTGTGTAAACAATAAAGGCCGGCATATATGTAAAATAAAAACACATTAAAAAGGAGGCAGTATGTCCGCAAAAAAAGAGTTGGAATTACGTATTAAAGAGCTGGAAAAAGAAATTGAAAACACTGAGGGTACTAAATGTGAAGTATACAGCAGGATAGTCGGCTATCACAGACCGGTGGAAAACTGGAACGATGGCAAAAAAGATGAGTTTTCCCACAGGAAGGACTACAAAAAATCAGTTAGTAACGTGTAAGGAGGTAAGATATGAAAGTTTCAGAAATATCTATCTGAAACAGACAGTATTTGTATTGAAAGTATTTATACAAATCGTTGCAGAAATATACAGACAAGGGAGGTGATAAATTGAAATCATAGCAGTAATTCTGTGTCTTCTGGCGCTTTGGGAAAGGTTACTTGCCAGAAGATACAGGAAGTACAAAAGAAGGCAGAGAGCAAAGAGGGTTTAGTCCTCTTTGCTTCTTATTATTTTATTATATATTAAAATATATATATATATAGAAGGTACCAAATGTGAAGTTTACAGCAGGATAGTCGGATACCACAGACCGGTGGAAAACTGGAACGACGGTAAAAAAGATGAGTTTTCCCACAGGAAGGACTACAAAAAATCAGTTAGTAACGTGTAAAATTTTGCGGTAATTGAGGCGCCAGCCGAACAACGAGCTGTTAAGTGTTAGCATTAGTGCTAGTGTTAGTGCTAGTGTTAGTGTTAGTGTTAGAGGTTGTTGTTGGACGTTGATAGAAGTTAGAACGTTGAACATTGAACATTGAACGTTATTAAGGTGGTTGAGGAAACCTACGGCATTTAGTTTAAAAAATAGGAGATAACATTGTTAGGGATGAAAAAAAGATAATGGATATTGTAGATTTTACGCCGGTTTCTTTAATTGATTTTCCTGGCAAAATTTCATCAACAGCTTTTACATATGGTTGCAATCTAAGATGCCGGTATTGTCATAACCCAGAATTGGTTTTACCATCATCAGCTTATGATGTGAGCAATGAATTTTTCGATTATATAAAAGAAAATAAATTAAACGCTGTAACTATTACCGGCGGTGAACCGCTAATGGCTCCTCATATTACTGAAATAACAAAAAAATTAAAAGAAATGAATGTATCCGTCAAATTGGATACAAACGGAAGTTTTCCAAAAAAATTAAAAGCACTTTTACAAAACGATCTGTTGGATTATATAGCCCTCGATCTGAAAGGATTGAGTACCGACGACATTCAATATGTGACAAGAAATAAAAATTATACGCTTGATATCTTTTTAGAGACATTAAATGAAATAAAAACTTACGAAACTTTTAAAGGAGAAACAGTAAATTTTGAAATAAGGCACACACTTTGGAAAGCCTATTCCGCAGACGATTTTTCCAAATTTATGCATCTTCTAAAACAAAAAAATATCCATTTGAAAAACGACCAAAAGATAATAGTACAAAAAATCAATATCGATGGAAAAATATTAGATAAACGATTTAAAAACAATGACTTAGTCCGGGAGGCAGCTTCAAAAACGTATCTGGAAAAACTCCGGCAGGATTTGGAAAAAATG
>JASMTO010000104.1:0-3888 GCA_041694215.1 bacterium | reverse complement strand
TCAACCAGATAATCCTTGCCCAGAAACTTGCTTATGGTCCGTACTTTGGCCGGTGATTCGACTATTATTAGATCTCTGCTCATGATGAGGTGGCTATATATGCTGGAGTCCTTGTTATCAAGGGTAAAAAAATAGAAGAGTTGAAAGCGTGCGTAGTCGACCTGACTTATCTCAGTTTGATCAGGCTGTGGCTCAAAAGAGCAGGTGTGGAATTCATAGCAGATTTCGCCATGCAATCCATGCGCAACCTCTCAAGCTGCCTATGCTGGCAAGGCGATAAGAAAAAGCCGTTTCGCATGATAGGAGAACCCACCCCCGACCAAGCCAAAATTGTAAAGGTTTTTGGATCCAAGAAGTATAAAAAGGGGTACTACAAACCATTTGATAATAACATCCTGTTATCAAATAGTTTTTTGGAAAATTTTACTGCTAAGTCTGAAAGTCAAGACATACTGTGCTGTATTATAGCCCTGCCTTATCTCCGCCTGATCAGGCTATGGCTGAAAAGATCCGGGCTGCAGATGAGCATTGACACGGCCATGGGGCATATGCGCCGTCTTCGCAGCTGCCTGTGCTGGCATGCCGGCAAAAAGGAACCTGTGCGGATGATCGAGGACCCTACTCCTGAGCAGGAGCAGATCCTAGCGGTATTCGGCTACAAAATAGAAGGTGGGGTCTCACAAAGATTGAAGGCGTAGATCGCTGTTATTGTTGCTTATATCCGAAAAATTGGTAGCAAAAGGTGAAAGTGCTGTCTGAAAGTCAAGACTATAACTCCGCTTAGCGGCAGTCCCATAGATATGGGACTGGACGGCGGAGGGTAAAAAAAAGTCCGTCTAGGCCGGGTTTTCGATAAAAGAGTGGTATAATTCTATGTGGCTAAATATGTGCTAAATCCAAGGAATATAAAAGGTTGAACTGGGCTAAGATAAGCCAAAATTGCAATAACAACCTGTAGAATTTTTGAATTTAAATTCTTTTTCGCACAAAAATATGTGATCTCCAGCACATTCTTTACAGGTGTACTTATCTTTATTTTCAACAAAGTCATCAAACTCCTCTTCCTCTTCTGTTTTATCAAAAAAATCAGAAGGCTCAATTTCTTTGCTACTCTTGTGGAAACAGGGCTGGCTCATATTTGTACAAGCGAAGTGTACGTTTTTAAAAGAATTTTTCAATTTATATAAGGTGTCTTGATGAGGATGGTTTTTGTCATTAAATGGACAAGAAAAAGATACAAAAAGATCGTTTTCTTGATGGGTCAACTTAGATAAGGTAGAGATAAATGGGTGGTTTTTGCCCCCATGGTGTGGAAACTTAACATATTTTAAGTCCGTATAATCGAATCTACTAGTAAAATTATCAAATCTATTTGCGATTGTAAGCCAGCTCTGTTTTCTGTCTAAATCTCCACAGAATAAATAAAGACGAGATGAATTTTGAGCTTCTTTTAGCATAAATACTAAAGATATATCGTTTAAATTGTTTTTAAAGGAGGCTTCTCTTTTTAGTATGTCTTTTAAAAAAGAGAGGGCTTCTTGGTGGTTTGGGTGTAGAAAGGCAAATTCTAGGCCAGGGTGAAGTTGAGTCTTCCAGTCAGATCCTTCATATGCTCCTCGCAACATTATTGTTGGCTCTGGGCAGTAGGAAGAGTCGGTAAGTAATGATTCTATGTCTTTTAAAGACTTAATAAGTCTTTTTCTTTCGCTTGGGGGGGTATTTCTATATAATTTGGTTGCAAGGTCTTGTTTTAGTTTAGCCTCGTCGCCCAAATTAGGGGTGATAAAAAAATTTAAGGTTCCACCATTAGTTTTTAAATAGTCGTAAAGATCAGGCAATCCGGAAATGTGATCCTCGTGCAAGTGCGTGATTAGTAACGAGGATAAATTGCGTATTTCTTTTTCTTGTAAAAATTGTACTGTTGGAGTTACACCTCCAATCTTCTTACAGTCAATTATTGAATAAAGTTTTTCACCTTCTGGGTTTGAGGTCTCTATGATGAGGGAATCTCCCAAACCAACGTTTAAGACATGGATTTTAAGCATCTATCTTTATAAAGCGCCTATTATTTCTTTTTCTTCTTCAGTTAGTTCAGGTTCTGGCGGTTTAATAAATTTGATTTTTTTATTTCCTCTTTTTTCAATTCCTTGCGCAAGTAAGTCCATATTCGGTTTTACTTCAAACCCAATGTTTTTAACAGATCGTTTTAAATATTTATATTTACCGTCAACTGAGACAGCTATAGTTACTGCTTTAGGGTTGTTGTGGCTATCTTTTTCATCGATAGAGGAAATATAAGCAGGATATTCAAAAACTACTTTTTTAAATGGTCTTTTTTCCTGGATTTTTTCCGAAAGACTTTTACTGGCTGATTCAGATGCAGGGGCTTCTATTTTTTTATACTGGTTTAAATCCCCATGGAAGTTTTCTCCTAAAGATAATCCTCCTGGATTCATGCTAACCAGAGCAACTGAGGCTGCTATTGTAGGAACTTTCAGTCTGTTATGACCTTTAGCTTCTTTTGGAGCTACCAGGCCATAATTGCTTAGTCCTGTTCCGGTAAAGGGATCCGCTTGGTGATTATTGTAGGTTTCGTCATTGGATGTTGTCTTTCGCATAAGCATAAGCTTTTACCTCCCCCGCTCACTAGGCATAAAATTTAATAACTCGGCATCGTTAATTTTTTTTAAAGAGTCTTTGTGGAGATGCCTTATCAAGTCTTTAGGTTCTCCGAAATCTTTTAGCGATTTCGGTCGTTGCGGCCAACGTTGAAAATCAAATGAAGCGCCAGCATATTCAGCCCGTTGCAGGTCTTCCTCCGGTATATGTAAATGAAAAATAAGGCTGTCTTGATCCCCAGTTGTTTTGTCTTCAGGGAATCTGTACCTATTCCTAGATACTTTCTCCGTCATTTGTGCTTGACCAATTTCGGCTTGTTTGTCGTAATCAGCAAGTTTTGTCCAATTTAATGAAGATATAGGGATTAAATAGAATTGTATGTAACCTACAAACCTAATTTCAGGCAGAGTATCTTCCACTATATCTAATAGTGTTGACAATATTGAGGATGTATCATCAAAAAAAGATCTAAGAGCTTTGTGGTGTTCCGAGCCATCTTGTATAATTAACGGAACGTCTGAAAAAGAACTACCCCAAAAATTATAAATTTGGTTTTCTTCGCTTAAATTTGATTCGCCAAATATAGATTTGACTATTTTTTTCTGAATTACTATTTTGCTGATAATAGTTAATTTTTTAACTCCAAAAATTATTTTTAATCCACCAAGATGTAAAGTTAGACTTTGTCTTTCTAACTTAAAATCAAGATTGCCCTCCTCAATTTCTTGCGCTGTATCTAGTATTTCATTAAAGAATTGAGATAGTATGTATTTAGGTTTTACATAATCAATACCTATGCATTTTGCAGTTAAGCACTCTTCAGGTTGTATTAGCATTTTTATGTGGGCCCTTACCTATTTTAAAGTCCAGCTTGGTCTATATAGTTTGCGTGGTCAGACCTGAGCGAATAGCGCAAAAAAACCTTCCTATTAGGCCAAACTCCCTGCAATAAATAAACCAGATAATAAAAAACAAATCTTTTGTAAATAACCTTCTCATTTCATCGTCATATCCGATCAACAAAAATTAGCCTGTCCCTATTTGCTCCCTCATGATGGTCTGGTATTCGGGCTTAAAATCGTTTTCCTCGTCCACGCCCATTTCCTTGACCGGAAGATCACGGATGTGCCCCACCGAGGCCTCAACCAGATAATCCTTGCCCAGAAACTTGCTTATGGTCCGTACTTTGGCCGGTGATTCGACTATTATTAGATCTCTGCTCATGATGAGGTGGCTATATATGCTGGAGTCCTTGTTATCAAGGGTAAA
>JASMTO010000103.1:0-10113 GCA_041694215.1 bacterium | reverse complement strand
AGGTTTCCGGTGATGCCATGAATCTGGCTGCTACTGAAGAGCTGTTTGCCCATCTTAATTCCATAAAAGTGAGAATTTAGTTTATGAGAGGATTTTTAACTTTTCAGTGATAAAATCTGCTATCATCTGTTTTGTAATCCCTGAGGTTAAAGGATAAATATCCTCAGGATTTTTGTTTTTCAGCAGTTCGTATGCCTTTTTATAAGCTTTTACTGCATCTTCTATTTCTTTTTCCATTTCATAAACAAAGCCGGTGTAATACCAGGCTATTTCACTGTCCGGTTTTATATAGATTGCTTTTCTGAAGTCACCGAGTGCATGTCTGTGATTACCGTCAAAAATATTCGTTATCCCCGAAACGATATAGGCCTCGTAAACAAAACTGTTACTTTCCAGTATTTCTTTTACTAATTGTTTTGTTTTTTCTGTTTGCTCTAGATGCAAAAAACAGTAAGCTAAAAAGGATTTTGCTCGGTAATTTACCGGGTTTATATTTGTGATAATATCAGAAAAAGATTCTGCAGCCTTTATGTAATCTTCATTTTTTAAATGAAGAATTCCGTTTTTGAATAGCTCAGATTCATCTTTCCTAATTCGTACCGGTTGCTGCTTTATATCGTAATTGATGCGTATGTTTAGATCAGGAATAAAGTCAATGTTCATTTGAAACTGCTGTTGGGTTGTGCTGCTGGATGGGCTATTGACAACATGGATAACACCGTTTTTCACGTTTATTCTTTTGAAATAGTTCCTAGGCACCATGAGTGTGTCAGCATTGCCGAAGATGATATAGGTATCATTTGTGGATAAATTATTAATTTTATCAAAGATTTTATTTGTTTTGTTTTCATCAAAGTAAATAAGAAAATTTCTACAAAAAATAATATCAAACGTATTTGTATCATCCATATGTAAAAAATTTACATGTTTTAGGCTGACACATTTTTTTATTTCATTTTTAACTCTTAAGTATCTGTCTTCTTGGGTGAAATATTTATTAATAATTGCATCTTCCGTGTGTCTGAGATACCAAGGCATGTAGAGACTTTTTTTGGCTTCATTTAACGTATGTTCGTTTATATCTATACCTAAGATTTTTATACTATTAAAAATTTCTGGGAAACATTCTTTAGTGTGTATCGCTATAGAATATGGTTCGCAACCGTTGGAGCATCCAATGGAAAGTATATTTATCTGTCTTTTGTCTACAAATTTAGGATAAATCTCGTCTAACAGCCTGAATTGTTCTTTATGCCTGAAAAAGAAGGATTCGTTGATTGTTATTTCTGAAATAAATTTGTTTAGTGAATCAGGATTCACCTTTAAATGATTCAGAAGTTTTTGTTCATTATTTCCAAATCTCTGAAGCCAAAGTTTCAGTTTCTCCTCAAATTGAGTCAACACTGACCCTTCAATTTTTAACCCTGAATAGGACCCAACCAATTTTTTAAGTTCATCCATTTAAAGATTTCCTTCTTGTATCTTTTTGGTGAATATTTTCTTTTCGTTAAATGTCATAAAAAATGCATCTGGATAAACAAAGTATTTATTATTTAATTCTAAATTAATTTCCTTAATGTCGCAAGTGATGTTGGGATAAGTCCCGAAATATGGTGTCTCTGTTTCGAGGTAGTGAACTTTGTCGCTATCGCTTATTAAAAGCGGAATTCCGCTCGTTGCAGTGAACTGCATTTTGTCTTTGTGAATTAGAAGTAGCCCAATGGGTAAAGGGTGAAACGTTAAAAGATTTTTATTTATAAACATGTTCAGGGATTCACCTATTGTTTTAAGATCAGTCAGTTTTTCCACATTTATTTTTTTGTACAAATATAGTGCAAGTGAATAAGCAACATTTTCAGAGCAAGTATAAAGGAAAAGTAGATGTTTTTCATTAGCCACCGGTATATGCTCAATTTTTTGGGAAATTAGTTTTATATTGTTTGGTAAGATTGTTTTTTTCGGTAAAAACTCATTCTTAAGAAGTTGTATATATTTTTTTTCGTTAAGATTTTTTTTGGATTTTTCTTTAAAAAGCTGGTATTGGTAATACCAGTAAAACTGTTTTGCTGGTACAAGAAGCTGATCCATCCTTGTGTTAATGCTTGGATACGATTTTTCGAAGTGTTCAAAAAAGAAGATACATTTACCTTTTTTTCTTCCGTATGAGTGAATGTATTCTACAGAATATTTTTCGTGATTACTTATGTTTTCTGTAGTTGATGAGCAAATGATAACCGTTCTCTTTGTATTATCGGATCTTATTAGACTGTTAAATAATATCTCAACATTCTGAACTGAGGAAAATAATGTGTCCACTTCATCCCCGTAAAATTTCAGCACAACCTTTTTTATACCGGTTATTGTGTTTATAAATTGTACATATTCATCAAACCAAATGTTGGGATCTGACAGATGTGAAAGGATGTAGTTGGAGTAGTGCATTACAAATGCTTTTATTTTCCCTTCCACAAGGATATCGTTTAATGTTTGGAAAGCTGAGAATTTATCAAAATAATTTTGTGGAGCTTTTGTTTCTATTACTACATTTTTAAGGCTGTTAATTTGTGTTATTCCGTAAAAGCTATTTGTATTCATAAGACTGTTAAAATATTCTGCCCTGTCTGTATCAGCTAACATTATATGAACTGAAGGGGTGTCTTTAGGGTACAATTTATTAATAATGAGAAAAAACATAAACCCGGTTATTTCAAAAGCAGCGTTTTCAACAATTATTGCTATTTTTTCATATTTTGGGATGTCTTGAAAGATATCAAAAATATCGGTGTAATATTTTATATTATCGTGGAAAATACTACTTAGCTGTGTTTTTAGTAATGAGTTTTTTGCAGCACAAAGTATCATTGTTATTTCATCTGCTTTAATATTTTTTCTTCAATATTTTCTAAAGTAATTACATCATCAGCGAAATGTAACACAGATTTAGGCATTGATTCTGCAATGGCTGTTTCTGGATCCTGTGCAATGATCTTGCTGTTAAATTTTTTAGCGGCTTCTGCACCGACTTTCCCATCATTACCCATACCTGTCATTTGCAGGCATATAAGTTTATTCCCCAGCACCTTAGCAAGATTTTCGTAAGCTGAATCTATACTGGGGTGATAAATTTGTCCAGGATTTTTAGGTAGAAGATTAAATTTTATATTATCGTCTGAGCTTGTTAGCGTTATATTATAGCTAAATGGAGCAATATAGATCGCATCCTCCAATGCAAGATTATCTTTAATTAATTTGGTTGTTTTGCTTACAAATGATCTTATCCAGTCAACCAGACTCTCTTCAAAATCTTTTTCTATATGCTGAATAATTACAATAGCAAGATTTTCAATTTTGGATAAAGCGGGCAAAATAGTTTTGAGGACTTTAGGCCCGCCAGTGGAAATACCTATTGCAAGAACAGTGAAAATTGTGTTTTTGACCGGTTCTGTTTTCAGTGATGGGTAAAAGTGATTGGAAAGTTTGTAAACTTTTATATTGCTGACAATGTTTAGTTTATTAACTAATTTATTGGAAAATTCTTTGTCAAGCTCAGCCGGTTTTTTTATTATATCCACTACAGACGTTTCCAAAACATCAAAAGATTTTTCTATTTCTGTGTCGGTGAGCGAAGTCATTAGTAGAATGGGTGTAGGACTTGCGGCCATAATCGCTTTAGCAACAGCATCTCCATTCATTTTGGGAAGCATTAAATCCAGCAGTACTATATCAGGGTGCTTTGTAAGTACACCTTTCAATCCTGCTACTCCATCAGCGGCTTCACCAACTATATTAAAGTGTTCATCTAAGATTTCTTTTAAGAAATTTCTAATATATGGGGAGTCATCTATTACAAACACACTTTTTTTTTCAGCCATCTAAATGAATTCTCCGATTGTTTTTAAAAATTTCTCTTTGGTGAAATACCGTTTAACAAGGTAAGCGTTAGCCCCAGACTGCATTCCATTTTTTATGTCTTCATCTTCTCCCCGTGAAGATAAGAGTATTATAGGTATTTTATCATCGTTAGCCCTTATCTGTTTTACCATCTCTACTCCATCCATTTCAGGCATTTCTATATCAGAAACCAGTATGTCCGGCTTTTGACGCTTATAAATTTCAAGCCCTTTTATACCATTTTCGGCTAACAATACGTTATAATTATTGGATTCCAGTATCCCTTTATACATTTCCCTGACCACTTTATTATCCTCGATAATGAGGATATGTTTTTTCCCTTTATTAGAAATATTGCTTTCATCGGAGGGATTTTTTAAATAGAATAGTTTATTTCTTTTAAAATCAGTGCTGCTAAGAAAGCTTATGGGATTGATAATGGCTATAGGTGTGCCTTCTTCTGTCATGGATAGCCCTAGTATGCCATCGATGTTTGTTATAGGTCCTGTGAAAGGTATGGTGGAAAGTGTTCTATCGCCTATATATGATTGGAACCCAAACACCAGGTCAAATCCTTTGATGATTATTCCCATATTTTCCTTTTTGGGATCTGTAACCCTTTTGTAGACCTGTGAGAGGTAAATAATATCATGAGGGGTGTTATTTACTATGAGCTTATAGCTGTCGCTGTTATCTTTGGCAACCTCATATTTATCAATTTTGATAACGCGGTTAACCATATCAATCGGAATAGCTACTTCATCATGGTTTGTTTTTATTATGAGACTGTGAACGGTTTCTAGTGAAGATGGTATATTAAGAAATAAAAATGTTCCTTTATCTTTTTCTGTTTCAAGTTTAAACAGACCCCCTATATCAGTTATATTTTTTTTGACTATGTCCATACCTATTCCACGCCCGCTGATTTCATCGGTGGTGTCTGCTGTGCTGAAACCTGGTGTGTAGATAAATTCAATTATTTCTTCCGGGGTCATTTCATTGTATTTTTTATCAGTTAAACCCTTTTCCAGAGCCTTTTGATAAACGTTTTCCAGGTTTATTCCTTTGCCGTCATCCTGGATATTTATTATGATTCGGCTACCTTTTTGTTCACAGAAGATGTTAATAATCCCGTATTCATCCTTTCCCTTTTTTATTCGTTCGTGTGGGGGTTCTATTCCATGGTAAACGGCGTTTCTCAAAAGGTGAACGATGGCTTCTTCAATTTTATTTAGCACATATTTATCTATTTTTACATCGTTGCAATTTATGTTCATTTTTACTTTCTTTTGGCATATTGAAGAAGTGTAGATGATAACGTTTTTTAATTTGTCACCAATGCTTGCTAAAGGAATAAGAGATAGGTTCTTTATATGATCACCAATTTCAGCTATTTTGGCAGTATATTCTTTTTTAAGTTTTTTATCAAAATGCTGAGTTATTTGTCCACCAAAGGTCAACAGGTCATTATATGCATATTTAAGCCTATTAATCTCACGTTGTGAATGATCAGCCACAGATTTTAAGATACTTTTTTGCTCCTTTGGTTTTGTGCTGTCTGTATGCACTTCGTTTTTTTGGTTATCCTTTTTTTGTTGTGCTCTAGAATGATGCTTTTGCTCAATTTCCACTTGCTCATCTATCAGTTTTTTTAAACGTTCAAAATATTCTTCAAAATCATCAGGGAAATGTTTAATCAATTCATCCAGCGATTCTATAATGCCTATGGATTTAAGCTTATTTGATTCATTTACTCCATTTTTCATAGAATAAAAGAAGCTTTCGGCTTTATGTAAATATTCTGAAAACTCATTAAACCCTATTATCCCGGCTGATCCCTTTATGGTATGAAAGGATCGAATAATTCGCTGGAGATTATTTTCATCTTCTGTTTCCAGAAAGTCTAAAAGTGCAGATCTTGCGTCAGCAAGATGTGTTTGTACTTCGTCGATAAAAAGCTGGAGTAGTGTATTGTCATTAATCATTGTTTTAGCTTGTTAATTTCCTGCAATGTTTCTCTCAATGTTTTGGAAACACTGTCTATGTCACGTGCTGTTTGTTGTGTTTCTTTGGATGATGATACCGCATCTTTCATTGCACTTACCAGATCGTTGGATGTCTGATATATATCTGATGATGCGTTGTTCAAATCATCGAGGACATTATTGATGTTGTGTAATGATGAGTTGATTTCCATAATGCCATTTTTTATCTTTATGAAATTATTTTTTGAAGAGTCTATTTCATTATAGCTGTCTAACAGCATTTTTTCCGTCTCTTCAACAATCATTACAGAAGAGTTCCCGGAATTTACTACTTCCTCTAATCCTTCTTCAATCTCTTTAGTAAAGGAAAAGGTTCTATCAGAAAGTTCCCTTATTTCTTCTGCAATAACTTTAAAGCTTTGACTGCCGCTGTCGCTTCTTACTGCTTCTATTGATGCGTTAAGTGCGAGAAGATTGGTTTGTTCAGAAATATCATAAACGGTCTTCAAGATTTTTGTTATTTTAGCAGTTTTTCCATTGAGGTCGTTGATGGTTGATACCAGGGTATCCATTTTGTCTTTTACATTATTTATCTTACCGAATGCGTTTTCCATGATATTAACGCCGTATTCGGAGTCATTGGTAATTTTGTCTGTTAATGCTGTAATTTGGTTAATGGATTTTGAGATATTTTCCACTGATGTATTCATCTCATGGATGGATGTATTGGTTTCGGCGGCACTTGTGTTTTGCTGGGCAAGCATGGTGCTGAGTGCTTCTGCTGTGGAGTTAAGTTCTGAAGAAGATGTGGAGAGTTGCAGAACAGCTTCTTCGATGCTCATAAGGACATTTTCCACACGCTTGTTTCTTTTTGTTTGCTTTTCCGTTTCCATTTTCTGGAACGTAATATCGTTAAATACCACCATTATTGCAGATAAATGTTCGTTATTATCAAATATTTTCGCAAATCTTACAATATAATAGTTGTCATTTTTAGGATCGTGGATTTCCGATTTATCTTTTTGTTTAGGCGAGTTAACAAAAAGCATAAGTTTATTTTCTAAATCTTTCATTGATGAGGGTATAATGTCTAAAAAGGTTGTTTCGGAATCTTCCGGAATATTGAAAAGCGTTGTAAAATGTTTGTTTTTGTAGATAAAGTTATAATTAATATCAAAGACGGCTACAGGAACAGGGAGTCTGTTCAACAGTGTTTCCGTTTTGTTTTGTTCGTTCAGCAGGGCATCAACTGTGGATTTGGCTGCTTCAGCGATCACGTTGAATTCTTTTATTCTTGTTTTAATGAATCTTGCCCTTTTATCACCCTGACTGATTCTTTTAAAGGTGGGTACCACCTGAAAAATCGGATTAGTCGAAAATTTCAAAAAACTTATCTCTGCTAAAAGCCATAATATATACAGCAGCAATAGTCCTACACTTGACCACAAAAAGAGTGAGTTGAATTGGGATGAGAATAACTTGTTGTCAAAGATAATGGCAGCGTTTATAGAAGGGATGGATACTGAGAGTTCACCTTTGATGTTTTTAACCCCATAAAGTGTCGTTTGTGCCGGTACTGTTATCATTTCGTTGTTGTGATTAATATAAGTATAGTCATTTTTTGTGATTATCCTGAAATTTTGCAGGGTTTTATCCATCGGGAAAGGAAAGCTCTTTCTTATATTAACGATATATGTTGCATCATTTTTTGTAATGTATGAAAAGTAGTTGAGAAATATCTGTTTGTTTTCTGCAAAAGTGTAAACTTTTGTCCCTCCATTAAAAAGTTCGGATAAACCGGGCGTGTTTTTTGTTAGGACACCATTCCTCGGTTTTTCCCCTGAGTAATATGAGAGTACATAACTGTCACTGCTTCTTTTATAAATATTTATTGTTTTGTAATCTTTTTCAGAGAGTATAGAAGCTATTTTTTCTATGGGCTCATCCGATTTTTCCAAACGTTCGGCATCGTTTGTTATTAGCAAAAACTCTTTGTCTATTTTGTTTTTTATCAGTTCAGCATAATTGTTGCCTATAATTAGAAGTTTATCTTTATTATTATATGTTATGATGTTGCCTAATGATAGATACAAAACTATTACAAAGATTATAAAGAGAGTACTTAATGAGATAACCCTTGCTAATATAATAGATTTCAAACTAAATTCCCTGTTTTTCATGTTCCCTCCTTGTTAACCTCACTGCCGGAATAAGCAGTTTTTAACATATTGTCTAGGGAAATAATATTCAAAAGGTGGACTGTTTGTTTCTCATGGTAAAAAATCTTCTTTGTAAAAGATGCTATGTCTTTATCCGGCTCAATGTTGAGTATTTTTCCTGTATC
Source organism: bacterium (assembly GCA_041694215.1). Classification (GTDB taxonomy): domain Bacteria; phylum Chrysiogenota; class Deferribacteres; order Deferribacterales; family Flexistipitaceae; genus Flexistipes. Next base: position 1,893 of record JASMTO010000103.1, on the reverse strand, counting down.
TTCCATCAGCACCGGTTTTGTTGCGGCGGTTAGCAGAAAATTGTGCGGAGGCTTTATGCGTAAAACATAATTAAATATGGGTACTGTGCCTGCTGACCTATTTATACTAAAAATATCAATTACACTGTATAACTGCCCTTTGATACTTGTTACACCCACCAGGCAATCAGGGGCATTGGGCAGGGGATATATTGACTCTTTTTTTAAAATACCACTTATAAACTGTGCGTCTACTGCCAAATACTTATTGTTTAACTGATAAATTGCATACATAATTATAATTTTAACAATTTCCTATTTTTTTTACAATAAAAAGATTCCCCTATTTTTCCGTCTTTTTTATAATTTGAGTATTTTTAAGATATTCTAGTAGCGTTAAAAAATAAAAAATTTGAAGGCGTTTCAGAGCAGATTCATCTTGATTTTCAGTGCTGATTAATATATAGATTGCAAATGCGGAAATTATTATTTTACATTTTTGTAAGTATTTTTCTTTATTCTTGCTCAGGGATCAATGTAAGCAGTGTTTATGACAAGCAGGAAGTGCCTGCAAAACTGAGAAAAACATCGGTTGTGTCTACAACGTCAGAAGATAATAATTCAGAAGACTTTTTATCTGATGTAACGTTAAATTCCCTTAGCCAGCCAGATTTGAAAATAGATTTTTCAAGTATTTTTATTAAAGATTTTACTTTGAATCCGGACTTATCCGGTGACGGGAATTATGATATACCTATAGTAGTTACTGAAAGGGTAAAATATTATATTAACCTGTATGCTAAAAGATATCCGGCGACTTTTCAAAAATGGCTAAACAGATCCCAGAGGTACATGTACATAGTGAAGGATATTTTTCTTAAACATGGGCTACCTCTTGATTTAGCTTGTCTTGCTTTTGCAGAAAGTGGTTTTAATGTTGGAGCATATTCCCGTGCAGGTGCCGGTGGGCTATGGCAGTTTATGGAGGCAACTGGAGAAATTTATGGTTTGGAAAATAATTTTTGGGTGGATGACAGGAGAGATTTCGAAATTGCCACTGAAGCTGCTGCCAAACATCTGAAATATCTGTACAAAAATCTTGGGGATTGGTATTTAGCTATTGCCGCCTATAATGGTGGCTACTACAAAGTTTTGCAGGGAATAAAACGATATAACACAAAAAACTTTTTTGAATTGAAGAAATACAGGTTTTTGTACAGAGAAACTGAGAACTATGTTCCCAAATTTATAGCTCTTACAATACTTTATAATAATTATTTGAAATATGGCTTTGCTTCTCCGGATGCCGAACCTTTGATTTTTGACAAGGTTGTACTCAATCAGCCGGTTAATCTGTATATAATTGCTGAGAAGCTTGGGGTTTCAGTCCATGAATTGAAACAACTAAATCCTTCCCTTAAAAGGCCCATTACTCCTCCAGTGGACGGTTTCGCACTCAGGGTGCCTTATGGTTATGGGGACAAAATTCAAACGGCTCTGAAGAATGGTGCTCCGGAAGAATTTTTAGGACTAGCGATATATAGAGCTAAAAAGGGCGAATCTGTGTGGAAGATTGCAAATAAGTATAACACTTCAGTGCATGAGCTAAAGCGTCTTAATGGGATCAGATACAGTAAGATTCTCTATGACAGGGTGGTTTTTGTCCCGTCAGAACAGCTGTATAGTAAAAAATATTATGCAAATTTCGTTAACGATGTGAGACCATATGTTCCAGATGTATATATTGTAAAGAAGGGAGACAATTTGTACGATATTGCCCACAGATTTGGGCTTTCATTATATGATTTACTAAAAATGAATAAAGGGATTAATCCCAGACTTATACACCCCGGAGATCCTGTCGTTGTTTCACGCAGTGTCAACTTTGATTATGCAAAAAGAAGCGGTGGTGAA
>JASMTO010000102.1:0-4597 GCA_041694215.1 bacterium | reverse complement strand
CCACACGCTGCAATGATCCATTAATGTTACATCCCCGACAATAACTGCACCTGGTGCCACAAAACACGTCTCAGGTATATGAACCGGCATTTGTAACCTTTTTTCAATATTATGCATTTGGCTCTTCTTTCTTAAGTTTTATTCTGACTACAGTTCCACGCCCAACCTGTGAATCAATGAGCATTTCTGCATCAATAGTATCCAATAAATACTTTGCAAGAGCAAGTCCTATCCCTGCTCCTTCCTTTTCAGAAAGTGTTCTGTTATCCTTATCTGCATAAGCAGCAATAAATGGTTCAAAAATATGTTTGTATATTTCACTGTTTATCCCGACACCAGTGTCCCGGATCTCAATAATTACAAATTTGTCTTCCCGGTAAGCTTTTAGGGTAATTTCACCTCGTTTTGTAAATTTAACTGCATTATCTATAATGTTATTCAAAGCTTTGCTTAAAGCCCTTTCATCCGCCCAAACGTTGGGTAGGTTTTCCTCTTTTTTAAAATTGAAGATTATCGATGAATTATTTTTCAACATCCCTTTACATATCGATGCAGATGCCTCAAGGATGTTATTTATATCCATGTATCCGGGATTGGGTTCATAAATACTTGTTTCTACTTTTGTTAAATCTAGAATATTGTTTATAAGGGTTAACAATTTTTTACTGGAGTCATGGATAATCTGGATCATTTCCCTATATTCGTTTTTGTCAATTTCATAGCTGTCGTCAAGTAGTACAGTGCTGAAGCCGATGATAGAGTTTAGCGGGGTGCGTAGTTCGTGAGACATGTTAACAAGAAAACGGCCCCTGTAGTCAGACAATTCTTCCAGTTCTTTTTTTGATTTAATCAGTTCGTTATTCAGAGATCTCAGCTCTTCATTTGCGGTATGTAGCTCCTGAATGGATAAATTACTTTCTTTGGATTTTTCCCGAAGATTAATTTTATACTGATGTACTTGCTGTTTTAGTTTGTTTATTTTTTGCAATGCTAAGGCGGATATAACGGTAAATTGCATTAAAAGTAAAACCATAAATGGAAGTAAAAATTGATTGTTGATTAAAATAATAAGAACAATAAATTCAAAAAGTACTATTAACAAAAAGATCTTAAAGCCAGAAAAATTTAACTTATTTGCTTGACTTTTACTCATATGTTAATATATAATGTAATAAATAACAGATTGCAAGGAGTTAAAATGAGTTATGGTGCTAAGCTAAGAGAAATGAGGAAGAGGTTGGGGATGACACTAGAGGACATTTCCCAGAAAACCGGTTTTACTAAGAGTTTTATAAGCCAGATTGAAAACGGTAAAAATTCTCCCTCAATATCATCGCTGAAAAAAATTTGCTATGCTTTGGGGACGACTATCAGCGAGCTGTTTGAAGATGAGAGAAATATTGTGCACACATTCAGTAAAAGTGACTATAAAGTTCTAAAAAACAAGACAATGAGTATAACATTTTTTGCCAATAAACTTGTTAACAGAAAAATGGAGCCATTACTTATAGAGATTGATCCTCATTCTGAAACAGGGACAGATTTTTACAGGCACACCGGGGAGGAATTTGGGTATGTTTTTGAAGGTACAATGACTGTTGTAATAGGCAATGAGGAGCATGTTTTACACGAGGGTGATTCCATATATTTCAGTTCAAATCTTCCACACCGGTTGAGGAATAAAACTGATCAAATGACCAGAGCTTTCTGGGTGGGTACACCGCCAAGCTTCTAAAAAGTTTGTTATAATAAAAGACTTGCAATTAAGACCTATTTAGTCTAATTTAAAATATATTATCTATAGTAGAGAATATTGTATTGAGTAAAAAAGAATCCCTAAAAACAAATAATAATGATCAGGCAATTTTTGAAAATATTTTTGAATATTCCTATACCCTTATTGCATACATGGACAGAAATTTTAATTTTTTAAAAGTGAATAAACAGTATGCTTTGGCAGATAATAAAACCCCTGATTTTTTTGTCGGAAAAAACCATTTTGAGCTCTATCCTAATGAGGAAAATGAATTAATATTCCGTGAAGTTGTAAAGACGGGAAAGCCCCACCGGGAATTTGAAAAGCCTTTCGTATACCCTGACCATCCGGAAAAAGGAATTACTTATTGGGACTGGTACCTGATCCCTGTGAAGGATAGTGGCGGTAATGTAACGCATTTAATCCTTAATTTACTGGATGTTACCGAAAAGGTCTTGAACAGACAAGCTTTTTATGAGGAAAGGGAGCGCCTCAAGCTGTTGATTAATGCCACCCCTGATATAATCTGTTTCAAAGATGGGTATGGAAGATGGCTGGAAGCTAATGAAGCAATTCTTGAGCTTTTCGACCTGAAGGATGTGAATTATAAATATAAAACTGATCGTGATCTGGCTGAAATCAAGCCGCGGTTTAGAAATGCTCTTGAAGAATGCATCAAATCAGATGAAAGGGTGTGGAATAGTAAAAAAATATTAAGAAATGATGAAATAATTGCGAATAAATATGGTCATAAAAAGATTTTTGATGTAATAAAAGTGCCTTTATTCAATGATGATGGCAGTAGAAAAGGTATCATTGTCTTGGGCAGAGATATCACGGAGAAGAAGGAAGCGGAGGAAAAGCTTCAGTTAAATGAAATGAAATACAGGAGGATTTTTGAAAATATCCATGACGTGTATTTCAAGTCATCAGTTGATGGTAAACTCCTTGATATAAGCCTTTCTGTAAATAAATATACTCATGTTCCGGTAAACAGTTTGCTGGGGCTGGATGTGAATAAAATTTACAAAGATAAAAGTCAGAGGAGGCAGTTTGTTAAAGAGTTATTAAATAAAGGCGCAATAAATGACTACGAAGTTGAATTGATGAATGAAAGAGAAGAAATATTTTATGTTTCCATAACAGCTTATATCACGAAGAATAACAGGGATGGAAATATTGTTATTGAAGGAGTACTCAGGGATATTTCAGAAAGAAAAAGACTTGAGAGGCAGCTTTTTCATGCTGGTAAAATGGAGTCAGTGGGCAGATTGGTCAGTGGGATAGCCCATGATTTTAACAATATACTCTCTTCCATTTTTTCCAATGCGGAACTCGGCCTTCTAAGGGTTGATGATCCCAAAATAGCAGAGAAATCGTTTAAATCAATTATTAATGCCGGTGAAAGGGCGTCTAAAATTATAGACCAACTGCTTGTTTTCTCAAAAGGGAAGGTATCAAAACCTGAGCAGGTGGATGTTAGTCGGAGTGTTGAGGAAGTGCTTGAGATGTTTGAGCGGATCATAAAAAAGGACTGTGAAATTGTTTGTCATCTCCAAAAAGATCTGCCGCAGGTCTTGTGTGATAAAACGCAGCTTGAGCAAATCATTGCCAATATGGTTCTTAATGCCAGAGATGCTATTGTGGAGAGTCGTGACAGTGGAGACAAAAGGATTATTATAGAAACAAAGAAAGTATATCTGGATAAAATGTCAGGAGATTTTCTTCTGGAATTTGTTCCGGGATATTATATTTGCTTGAAAATTTCAGACACAGGTATCGGTATACCGCAAACACATATCAATAAGATTTTCGATCCCTTTTACAGCACCAAAGGTGAGAAGAAAGGAACGGGGCTGGGCTTATCAATGGTATACGGAATTGTGAAGCAAACAGGGGGCACAATACGGATAGAAAGTGTTTCGGGTAAGGGCACTGTTTTTTATTTATATTTCCCGTGTGAAAAATCTTAGTAATATTGCTCACTGTTTTAACGACTTCATTTCTTGCAAAATAATTGTCTTAGTGCTATTTCAGAGTATGCGAAAAATTGACGGTGTTAATGTGCCAGTATTTATGTTGAGTAAAAATGAAGCATTGAAAGAATATGATAACGATTGCCTTTACATATCCCAGGGGGCTTTCGGTAGCGGTGAGCATGAAACGACGAAAAGTTGTCTCAATAAACTGAAATATATTGACATTAAAGGCAAACGTGTACTTGATATTGGTTGCGGCACAGGAATTCTAGGAATAATGGCTGAAAAAATGGGGGCAGCATTTGTCGTGGGGTTTGATATATCTTTTGATGCATGCAAAACAGCTGATTATAATTTCAGACTAAACAGATGCAGGGTTAATAATGTGGTTTGTGGTGATCATGAAAGTATTAACGGAAAATTTGATTTAGTAGTTGCAAATATATATTTTGATATTATTATTTCACTTTACGATTTTATTAAGCGGTCGACCTTTGATGGTAGCCAAGTTATTTTGTCCGGTATACCTGTTGAGAATAATTTCGATACCAGACAAAAATATTGTGAAAAAGAAGATTTTATCTTGATCAAAAACGAAATTATGGAAGAGTTTTCTACTGTTGTTCTCAAAAGGGCGATTAGCTCAGGTGGATAGAGCACGGGTCTCCGGAACCCGGAGCGCAGGTTCGAGTCCTGCATCGCCCGCTTCGGTTTTAGTTATTTACTTTTGTGAAATACAGTTCTTATTATTGGAATAAGCCTCCTATGGTTGCTTTTTTTGTCAATAAACGTCAGCATAACCTGAATTAGGAGGCTTATCCACTCTTTTTATGTTAATCTCTGACAACAAAAACGGAAACCT
>JASMTO010000101.1:0-9252 GCA_041694215.1 bacterium | reverse complement strand
ATCCCTGATGAAGACACCCTGTTTACATGTCCGGCAAAGGGTTCGCTGTTATGTTTTTCAAGGTATTTTAATTTTTTGTACTGGTTTATTTCCCTTTCTGCCTCTTCTTCCTGTTTTTCCATAGCTGAGCAGTGCTCTGCAGCTTTTTTAAGATAATCCTTCTCATCCTGAAAACTGTAATGGTAAAAAAACTTTTTAAGCAATCTATGAATAATAAGGTCAGGATATCTCCTAATAGGACTGGTAAAATGGGTATAAGACTCTGAAGCCAGGCCAAAATGACCTATATTTTCCGTTGAGTAAAGAGCTTTCTGCATTGTTCGCACCAAAAGGGAGCTTAGTATATAACTGTATTTTGATTGTTCTATTTTATCGGATATTCGCTGTAGACTTTCGGGGGTAATATTTTCCGGTTTTTTTATATCCAGTCCAAACCGCTTGCAGGTCTCTGTAAATTCTTCAACTTTTAATGGATCAGGTTCACCGTGCACACGGTAAATGGATAAGTCCACTGTATTTTCAAGAAATTCTGAAACAGCCTCATTTGCTTCAATCATAAAATTTTCAATGAGCCTATGGGCAATGTTTCTCTCTAATGTTTCAATATCAGCAATATCACCATTTTCATCAATAACAAATTCTACTTCAGGCAAATCAAAATCTATAGTCCCTTTTTTTCTCCTACGTTTTATAATGAGATTTGCCAGCGAAGCAGCATTTGATAACAGTTCGCTCAGTTTCTTATTTGAAGTGTTTTCTTTGCCTGATATATAGTTATATGCAGAATCATAGGTAAGCCTATAGTTACTTTTTATAACAGATTGGTATATAGTACATTTTATTCTATTTGCAAATGTATCATAATGTATTTCTGCTGTTAAAGTAAGACGCTTCACCCGTGGCTTTAGACTACAAAGGTCATTGGACAACTTTTCAGGAAGCATCGGTATGGCAAATTCCGGAAAATATACGCTGGTTGCTCTGTTGTATGCTTCTTTATCCACATTGGTATCAGGGCGGACAAAATGTGCAACATCAGCTATGTGTACATACAAAATATAGCCATTATCTTTGGCAACCACTGAAATTGCATCATCAAAATCTTTAGCATTCTCACCATCTATAGTAATTGTAAAAAGATTTGTCAGATCAGCCCTTTCTCCGGGATCATTAAATATGTTTTTAATGCTTTCATTTAATTCAGTATTCACATTTTTGGGAAATTTTTGTTTTAGCTCATACTTTTCCATTACTATTTTATTTTCTATCCCTTTATCACTTAATGAACCCAGCTTTCTGACAATTTTACCTTCCGCATTTTTTCCTTTTTCAGGATATGTTATGATTTCACACACCACCACATCATCAGTTTTCAACTTCTTTGAAAATCTGTGTGGTACATATATATCACCGGCAAATTTTTTTACAAAGGGAACAACGTAAGCAAAGTACTTGGATTTTTCCACCCTTCCCACAATTTTTTTATATCCCCTTTCCAAAACTTTTACTACATGGGCTTCCTTTTTCCCTTTATACGTTTCCACTTTTACGGAAACGCGATCTTTATGGACCGCACCATTCAATTTTTTAGGGGGAATAAATAAATCATCCATTCCTTCTTTATCCGGGATAAAAAATGCGTATCCGTCAGGATGTCCATCAATGTATCCAGTATATAAGTTAAGCTCCTCAGTGATTGCATATTTAGCAGATTTAAGTTTTACAATTTCACCTGAAATAATCATGGATCTGAGGACTTTCCTGATATCTGTTTTTTCAGTATTTAATTTACTACATATTTCCTCTATATCCAGAGGACGCCCTTCCTTATTTAAAATCTCTTTAATTTTTTCTTCTAATTTATTCAATATTCAACTCTTTTAATTTTTTTCTGAATGTATTTCTGTTAATCCCTAACAAGCGCGAAGCAACTGTTTTGTTACCTTTTGACTGTATCAAAGCAGCTTCAAATAGCGGTTTTAGGGTAAATTTGGAATATTCTTCAAAAGCCATATTTTTTTCGGAGATACTTTCTGCTTCTATAATATCCGAAGCAAGTTTATAAAGTTGAAAAAAAAGTGAATCACCGTTACAGCACAAATTACTGTTTTCTCTTACTTTCTTAGGCAAACTTTCCGGCACAATGATATTACCTGAAGTGTTGACAATGGCACTTTGAATAACATTTTCAAGCTCTCGAATATTCCCCGGCCATGAATATTTCGAGAGATATTCCATAGCTTCATCATCGATAGATAACACACTCCCTTTAAGATTTTTATATTTGTTTAAAAAATGGGAAACAAGAAATTTAATGTCACCTTTCCGCTCTCTTAAAGGAGGTATATCTATAGTTACAACATTAAGCCTGTAATACAAATCCTCGCGAAACTTGCCCTGGGACACGAGATGTTCCAGATTCTTATTGGTTGCGGCTATAACTCTTAAATCAAGTTCAATGTTTTTGTTGGCTCCCAACCTATTAAGCTCCCTTTCCTGTAGTATTCTCAGAAGCTTGGCCTGCAGAGAATAGTCTAATTCTGATATTTCATCCAGAAAAACCGTTCCACCGTTTGCCTGTTCAAATTTACCTGGCTTATCTGAAACAGCACCAGTATAAGCACCTTTGACATGTCCAAAAAGTTCACTTTCCATCAAATCATCTGGAATAGCCGGCATATTTATTGCGACAAAAGGTTTATCTGCCCTGTTACTCTTTTCATAAATCATTCTGGCAAAAATCTCTTTTCCGGTACCTGTTTCGCCCTGAATAAGCACATTAATGTTTGTTTTGGCAATACGTCCGATTAGCTTGTATATTTCCAGCATTGTGGAACTGGTGGTCTGGAAGTCATATATAAAATCTTGACTCATTTTAGGGCGTATCTTACTCTTTTTGCATAACTCTTGAATTTTTTCTTTTAGTTTATTAAGGTCAAACGGTTTTTGGAAAAAGTCCACAGCACCGGCATTAATGGAACCAATAACATTACTGCTGGTGTTTTGTGCTGTCATTACAAGAAAATTAACATCAGGGAACTCTCTTTTCCATTTTTCCACAAATTCTACGCCATTATCAACACCCAAAAAGATATCCACCAAACATACATCCACACTTTCTCTGTTTAAAAGTTCATAAGCTTCGTCTGTGCTTGAGGCTGAAAGGACTTCAGTAAACTCATCCTCAAGGCCTTCTTTTAATAACCAAAGAATATTTTCTTCATCATCTACAGCCAGGACTTTAATAAATTCATTCATAACGGCAAAAATACAGTAAAAACTGTCCCTATATTATTTGTGCTAAACGTTAACCTTCCCTTATGTCTCTCGATAATTTCTTTTGCGATGACAAGTCCTAAACCATTACCTTTACTTTTGGTAGTAAAAAAAGGAGTAAAAATTTTATCCTGGATTTCTCTCGGAATCCCACCTGCCTGATCGATAATAATAAATTTTGCCATTGATGACAATCTATTTTTTTTACTATCCCTATACTTTATAGTACTATCTATTGCATAAATAATTTTTATCTCGCCAGCGGGGTTCGCCTCGCAGGCATTTTTCAAAATATTATAGAAAGCTCTGTATAGATAGCCTTTATCTCCAGTTAGCAATTTCAAATCTGAAGCGATTTCAAAGGCAAAAGTAACATTATTAAACAGAATCTTCAAGGAATCCATCATTTCTTCAAAAAAATCCAAAATATAAAAATTTTCATAATTAAGCTTTATATTAAGTATGGAGCCAAAGTCATCTATAAAATCTTTCAGTCTTTTACACTCGTTGAATATAATATCCGAACATTTTAATGTATACTCATTATTTGTTTTATTTTTCAACACCTGCACCGTCCCATCTATTACTGTTAGGGGATTCTTAACTTCATGCAAAAAAGAGCTGATATCAAAAAAAGAACTGTATTCAGTGAAAATCTCGCTTAAGTTCATTATAATTATGTAATATTTACCGCTTAGTAACTTATATTTGAGAAAATACTTTTCCTGACTCAGCGTGATAAGATTCCTATGGTTAACCACATTATGGTACAAAAATGAGCCAATATCATATATCCCTGAATTCATAAAGCGGGAAAATAAATTTTCTGATGAATTGTTATACTGCTCTATTTTACCGTTGTTAACAATACAAAATGGTATATCCAAAAGATCAAAGATTTCTTGAAATTCACTGTCTTTATTCATAGACTATTTTACAATTTTCTGTTCGTCAGGATTTTTGTAAAAGGGTTCAAACGTATATTCTTCTGAATAGCTATCTGTAATTTTATGCGTTTCTTTATCAACTTTGTAGTAATAAACATCAGGTGTTGACGGCATTACTTTATAAGGAAGACCATTTACGGCATGTTCTGTAAATTCCACCCACGCTGGCAGTGCTGCTCTGGCCCCTGTTTCTAGATTGCCTATGGTCTTGTAATCATCAAAGCCAACCCAGCTTCCGATTGTAATATTAGGGGTAAAGCCCACAAACCACGCATCTATATAATCATCTGTTGTTCCTGTTTTTCCGCCAATAATTCTTGGAATATGGCTGGCCTTTCGTCCAGTGCCGTTTTCCACTACATTTACAAGCATATCTGTCATAATTTGTGCAGTAGCAGGCCTTACAGATTCTTCAACAATCCCAGGAGCTTTTTTGTAAATATTTTCGCCTTTCCTGTCAGAGACCTTTACAACTGGTAATGGAGCCATTCTTTTTCCCATATTGGGGAAAACAGAATAGGCATATACCATTTCCTTGAGGGAAATGGAACCGGAACCTATGCTTATGGAGAGGTTGTTTGCAAGCTCTGATGTTATCCCAAATTTTTTTGCATACGCTTTTATTGTGCTGACGCCGAGTTGATCCGCAAGCTTTATGGTGACAACATTCCGGGACTTTGTTAGTGCCTGCTTAAGAGTGGTAAAGCCATAAAATTCCTTTTCAAAATTCTCTGGCCTCCAGAATTCATTTTCTTTCTCCATTGTTTTAATTATGGGAGCATCAAAGACTAGGGACATGGGGGTATAACCGTTTTCAAATGCTGCAGAGTAAACAACAGGTTTGAAAAGGCTTCCCACCTGCCTCCTTGCATCAACAGCCCTATTAAACATTGATTTTTCGTAATCATAGCCGCCAACCATAGCCAAAATAGCGCCAGTATTAGAATCAATCACAAGAAAGGCACCTTCCACCTGGGGTTCCTGAGCAAGCTCATATTCAGGAGACGTTTTGCTCCCCTTGTTTTTAACAAGGATGTAGTCATTTTCCTTTAATATGACTCTTAAGTCATCCAGTCTGTTAGTTTTGCCACCATAAGGGTGCGCCCACCGGGAGTCTCTCAGAAAGATTTCTGCGGTACTGTTATCAACATTAATAATAGCTTTATACCGTTCCACTTCATTTACTTTGGCCAAGATATATCCATCTTTTGATAAATAGGATATCTTTTCAAGTTTTGCGTCTATATCTTCGTCTTCACTATTGCCCACAGGGCCAAAATATCCCTGTCTGTTCGTTACTTCCGACAAATTTTTTCTTACTGCCTTTTCGGCAAGATTTTGGAAGCTGCGGTTAAGCGTTGTGTATATATGATAACCCCTGTTCTCCAAGTCATCTATATTCAATTCATTTTCCAGTTTTTTTATAACATAGTCCACAAAATAACTGGCCGATTTTCGTCGGTTAGGTGCCTCCTCTATTATTTTTAACTCTTCACGTTTGGCCCTCTCGTAAGTATCTTCACTGATAAATCCTTCTTCATACATTCGGTAGAGGACATGATTTCTTCTCTCTATGGCTTTCTCAGGGTTAATATGTGGGGCATAATACCCAGGAGCTTTGGGAAGCCCGGCAATCATGGCAGCTTCAGGAAGTGTCAGATCGGATACAGTTTTTCCAAAATAAAATCTTGCAGCAGCTTCCACTCCGTATGCTCCTCTGCCAAAATAAACCTGATTAAGATAAAGCTCTAATATCTGGTCTTTGGTTAGGAAATTGTCAATTTTATATGCTAAAATAGCTTCTTTTACTTTCCGTTTTAGTTTCTTTTCAGGTGTGAGATAAATAACCTTAACAAGTTGTTGGGTCAGTGTGCTTCCACCTTCCACTATTTTTCCCGCTTTCAAATTAACAAAAAATGCCCTCAGTATTCCCACAATGTCAATACCCTGGTGTTCATAAAATCTGCTGTCCTCAACGGCTATCAGAGCTTTTTCCAGATAATCTGGTATTACATCAAGGCTTACGGGATATCTCCTTTCTCCCCCCAACTCTGCCAATGTCTCATTATCACTGTCATAAACAATAGTAGGCTGGTTGTACTCAAAGTCCTTTAATTGATTAATGGAAGGGAGTTCATTGCTGAGTTTAAAAAGGTAAGAGCCCAATCCTATTGCAAAAATCAAAATTAATACTGTAAGAACACTCAATGTTATGAGAAGAAATTTTTTCATTTTACCTGATACTTAGCTTTATATTCAAATAGCATATCCCTTATTTTGGCAGCCCTTTCATAGTCCAGTTCTTCTGAGGCTTTATACATTTCTTTTTCCATAACATCAATGTCTTTTTTCTTATCCCCTGTGAGCATTTTTTCTATTGAATCATTATCAACCTCGATGGTTACATAATCCTTTTCATATATACTGTCGAGAATATTGGTAATTTCACTTTTTATTGTCTCAGGGGTTATCCCATGTTTTACATTATATTCCATCTGTTTTTTCCGTCTTCTGTCTGTTTCTTTTATCGCAAAATCCATGGATTTTGTCATTTTATCAGCATAAAAAATAGCACGACCAAACACATTTCTTGCTGCCCGCCCTATAGTTTGAATGAGTGACCTATCAGAGCGAAGAAAACCTTCCTTATCCGCATCCAGTATTGCCACAAGGCTTACCTCAGGGATATCCAGCCCCTCTCTTAGAAGATTTATTCCCACAAGCACATCAAATTTTCCCAGTCTAAGCTCACGAATAATCTTGATTCGTTCAAGCGTATCTATTTCCGAATGCAAATATTCAACCCGTAAACCCATTTCCTTGTAATATCTTGTCAGATCTTCAGCCATCCTTTTCGTCAGCGTGGTAACCAATACCCTTTCACCCTTTTCTGTTATTTTTAGTATTTCTGAGTAAAGATCATCCACCTGATTGCGCGCCGGTCTCACTTCAATTTCTGGATCCATAAGACCTGTTGGGCGAATGATCTGCTCCACTACGACATAGTTTGAGTCCTCTATCTCGAACTGGGCAGGTGTCGCACTTACATACATAACCTTATCCAGCTTCGCATTAAACTCTTCAAATTTTAACGGTCTGTTGTCAAGTGCTGATGGTAACCTGAATCCAAATTCCACCAATGTGGATTTTCTGGATCTGTCTCCGTTATACATCCCTCTTATCTGAGGCACGGTTATATGGGATTCATCGATAATAACAAGTGAGTTCTCGGGTAGATAACTTAAAAGTGTCGGCGGTGTTTCCCCTGGTTTTCTTCCGTCAAAATATCTGGAATAATTTTCAATACCGTTACAATATCCGGTTTCTTCTATCATCTCTATATCATACATTGTCCTTTGTGTGAGCCTTTGAGCCTCCACAAGCTTATTTTCCCTTTCCAAAATTTGGGTTCTTTCCAGCAAATCCTTTTTTATCTGTTTAACAATATCGTCAATACTAACAGCTGAAGTTACGTAATGGGTGTTGGGATAAATAGCAATTTTCGGTCTTTCTTTTATAGTTTTACCCGTTATGGGATCAAATTCAGAAAGCCGCTCCACTTCATCACCAAAAAATTCTATCCTGTAAGCAAGACTGTCTTCATGTGAAGGGAATACCTCTACTGTATCACCTTTGACCCGAAAAACTCCCCTGTGAAAATCATAGTCATTTCTCTCATATTGTATGTCCACAAGCTTTGTTAACACCTCTTCCATACTAACGTCATCACCTGTTTCCAGATTTACCAGCATACCATAATATGCTTCCGGTGAACCAAGTCCATAAATACATGAAACGCTGGCCACAATAATAACGTCGTTACGCTCCAGCAGGCTCCTCGTTGCTGAATGCCTCATTTTATCTATATTATCATTAATTGATGAGTCCTTCTCTATATATGTATCAGACTGCGGTACGTAAGCTTCCGGTTGATAATAATCGTAATAGCTCACAAAATATTCCACGGCATTATCAGGGAAAAATCTTTTGAACTCACCGTATAATTGCGCTGCCAACGTCTTATTGTGCGCGATGACAAGGGTGGGGACATTGAGCCTTTCTATGACATTTGCCATGGTGAATGTTTTACCAGAACCGGTAACGCCAAGTAAGACTTCTCTTTTTATATTCTTTTCATAATTTTTTACAAGCTCTTCAATAGCTTTAGGCTGATCACCTGTGGGGCTGTAATCTGAAACTAATCTAAAACTCATTTAATCCTTCCTGGGTCATTAAAAATTGTAAAGCCTTTAGAGCTTGCTAAGCCGACTAATGTCATATTGGATTTAACAGCTAAATCCACCCCCAGTTTTGATGGAGCAGTCCGTGAAACTACCACCGGAATTTGGGCGCGGGAACATTTAAGAATCATTTCAGAAGTGAGTCTGCCTGTGGAAAGCAAGATACCTTCGCTTGGCGCATTATTAAGGATCAAGCTTCCTATGGCTTTATCAATGGTGTTGTGCCTGCCTATATCATCGCAGGAAAATTTGTAATTGCTTTTCCCTAAAAAATAAGCTTTATGGACACACCTGGTTGCACTGTGTAAGTCGGACTCAATCTCTACTTGTTTGTATAATTCAAGTATTTGCTCAGCTTTTATTTCAAAATGTCCGTTTATTAAAGGCACATTTTCAAATGTTTTATCAAGAACCTTCCCACCTCCGCATCCGGAAGTAATTGTCCAGCTGCTATTTTTGCCAATAGGTTTGGGATCCTGTAAGTATACTATACATAAATGTTAAAATTTTCACACATTCTGTAACTAACCACATCACTTGCACTTTCGATTATCCCGGAAGTAAAAAGAAAACCGTACACGAACTCCTTTTGCTTATCAGGGACAAGCATCACCGATGTAAAATATTCACCATTTACATGCAAATTGTGCCTTGTTTCCTTTATTACGTACCGTTCCTCTTCAATAAAGCCATTTTTATATGTAAACGTTCTATAGCGTACCGCCAATTTCTTCGATATATTTTTTTGCATACTCAAAGTCCTTTTTTGTAGTGATATTGATAAAACT
>JASMTO010000100.1:0-8180 GCA_041694215.1 bacterium | reverse complement strand
ACCTGACCGACATGGAAACCTGTTACAAAATGTTCAGGAGTGATGTCATTAAAAATCTAAAATTACGCGAAAACCGCTTTGGCTTTGAACCGGAGGTCACAGCAAAAATCTCACGTATTCCTGGCATCCGTATCTATGAAATTGGCATTTCGTATTATGGGCGAACCTACGATGAAGGAAAAAAGATTGGTGCGGCTGATGGATTCAGGGCATTGTATAGTATATTGAAATACAATGTTCTGAGAAGATAAAGCTTAACTCATGGAAAAGAACAGTATTAAGGCACAACTCATTGAAATGGCTCCAATTATTGTGATGGCCATTGCTTTAATCATCTTCAAAATCCCACACCTTTCACTCCCTCATTATTGGGACGAAGCCTGGCCTTTTGCGGCAGCCATCCAGCATTTGTATGATCATGGAGTGAGTATATTACCCGATGCCATTCCACCAAACGTATCACGTGGGCACCCATTGTTATTTCATTTTCTGACGGCTTCCTGGATGAAAGTATTTGGTTCAAGCCTGGTAGCTAAACATACATTTCCTCTGCTTCTTTCTGTAATCTTGCTCTTTGCAACATACTTCCTTGCCAAATCCATCGTCAATAAAAATGCTGCTTATATGGTAGTATTGATATTCGGCTTGCAGCAAATGTTCCTCGTGCAATCATCGATGTTATTGCTTGAAGTAATGCTCACCCTTTGGGGTGTTTTAACTGTATATGGCTACATGAACCAACAGAAGTGGCTTTACTTTATCACCGGAAGTGCTCTGCTCCTGACAAAGGAATCGGGTATTGTTCTGATCATGGCTGTTGCCGGATGGCATGTGATTTCACAACTGTTTTCAGATTACAAAGCCCTATTCAGCAAAACATTTCTGTTAAAACTGCTACTGTATATTTCTCCCGTTTTCATAGCTGCCGTCTATTTTACTATCCAGCGCATACAGCTAGGCTGGTTCTTTTTCCCGAAGCACATCGGATTTATGTCTTTTGAATGGGCAGATATCTTGTTAAAGCTGAATTCGATAAAAAGAATACTCTTTATGGATGCGGGAAGATGGAGTATTAGTATTTTATTCGTGTTAAGCCTGGGCTATCTGCTCGTAAAAAAGTCAAAAATAAAAGATCGGCTATATCAGCTGGATTTAAAATGGCTCGACAGCAAACAAGCGCATTTCTTTGGGCTTTCGCTCCTTTTTCTTTTGGGATTCATTGCGTTTAGCAGCTTAAATTTCTTATCGACACGCTATTTGATGATTATGCTGCCGTTTTTTATCATACAAACCTTTTTACTATTTACAGCTATAATCAAAAATAGACTAGCTTTGTACCTGGTTGGCGGTATCCTAAGTATCATAATACTTATACCAACTCCAAAGAACAAAAGTAATGCAGACGTCTACTTCGGATTTAAAGATGCGATTGAGGTACATCAAAGAGTAAGGAATTATTGTGAGCAAAATATTGAAACTGATGCTGAAATATACACACACTTCCTGATAAACATGGCATTATCGAAGCCTTATGTCGGTTACTTTGATGAGGGGGAAAAACGTTTCAAAAATATTAGCTGGAACTTTAGTGAAACCACGGACTATTGCATCTTTTCGAACATGGAAAGAGATAAAGCTTTCGATTTAATAAAAAAGGAGAATGATCTTAAGCTATTAAAGCGTTTTGAAAAAAACAAAGCCTGGACTAACATTTATAAAGTGGTGGAGTATAAAAGAAACAGTGACGGGAAATAAGTAAAACGCTGATTTCCATAGTTATGGTTTCCGACAATAATTCACCTGTTCTATGATAATACTAAACAGTATTTAAATATTCAAAATGCCGGCTCAAGTATATACATATATGATAGGCTTTGAAAGAAAGCGTTCTTATACCCTAAAAAAGATATCTTTGGAAAATGATATCTGAAAAGGGCATGAAAATCTTTTTTAATCATAACAAAATAGTTTTACTTGCTGCTATATTATTATTAGCCGGATTTAACCCCCGCAGATGGATTAACAAAAAAGAAATTAACAATGATGTAGCAGAATACTATTCTTACCTCCCTGCCGCCCTTATCTACTATGACCTCACTTTTGAATTCAAAGAGGATATTCCATTAGAATCCAGAAAAAAGATGTGGACCGTCCATAACAAGAACAAAGGGTTTGAGGTCATAAAAATGACCATGGGGGTGTCCATTCTTAACATCCCTTTCTTCTCTGCAGGGCATGCAATAGCATTGATATCAAACTATACTGCCGATGGATATTCTCCACCCTACCAGGCAGCTATTTTTTTCTCGAATCTGTTCTATGTAATCCTTGGTTTGTTTTTCCTGCGCAAATTGCTATTAAGGCATTTTTCAGCCAATACCACCAACTTGACATTAACTATTATTTCTTTAGGCACCAATTTGTTTTACTATGGCTCCATGCACCCTGGAATGAGTCACCCATATAGCTTTTTTATAATAACCTTGCTAATTTATTATACAGAGCTATGGCATGAGCGGATCTCTTTTAAAAGATCAGTCATTATAGGATTGTTAGTGGGTATGGTTGCATTACTGAGGGCATCAAATCTAATAGTTGTACTACTGTTTGTGTTTTACGGCATATACAACAAGACCACTTTGCTGGCTAAGATTCGACTTTTCACCAAAAAATCTCATTATCTGTTCGTAATTCTATTCTTCTTTGTATTAACAATAAGTCCACAGTTTATATACTGGAAACTAATAACAGGTGAATGGTATTATTATACCTACGGTGAAGAAGGGTTCTTTTTCAACGATCCGGAAATAATAAAAGGATTGTTTAGCTTCAGAAAAGGCTGGCTTATTTACACACCAATTATGATCTTTTCTGTTACCGGGATGTTTCTTCTGGGAGAACTTAAAAAGTACCTCATTGCTATTCCTGCTATAACAGTAATTACTATATATGTGATATTCAGCTGGTGGGTTTGGTGGTATGCAGGTAGTTTTAGTTGCCGACCTATTATTGATTATTATGGTCTTCTGGCTATTCCTCTGGCTTTGTTTATTGAATATATGCGTAGCAAAAAACAATGGCTTAAATACCTTTTTAGAACTGCTTTGATTTTATTGGTAGCACTTAATATTTGGCAATCTTTTCAATACAAAAGAGGGGTAATTCATTACGACGGAATGACGAAGGAAGCTTACTTTCGATTATTCTTTGCGTGGTATCCTAGTCAAAATTATAATAAAATTATCGATCGCCCGATCTACGAATTTGCATTACAAAATATTGAACGCTCAGAAAGCTATTATAAAGACAAATTAACCCCAAATGAGAAGAGTCTGTTTGATTTTGTGAAAACTATAAAACCTTTAAAGAAAAAGCTTTTTGAAAAAAACATGATAAATAAAAATGACATCTATCAGAAGCAATTAAAAAAAATCATCAAGGAAAGGAAAAGGATAAAATCAAAGGCTTACTCAGTATTAATTAATGAGGCTAAAGCTAAAATCAGAAGAATAATCGAAGCTGATCAAAACTGGTACACAATTATAAAACAAGAAGCTAAGGCCAAGAATAAACCTGTTAATGATATACTCAATAATCATGTTGAGTATATCTTTGATAATGATTATCCGGAGCTTGACCTTCCACATAACTAAAAATGTTTCGCTCTCTAGCCGTTTTCAAAGCGCTAAAAACTGATGTCCTTAGAATACGCTTTCCGAAACGTAAAAAAAATGAATAAATTTGCCTGCTTTCATAAAAAAGTAACATGGTATTTAGCAGCATAGTATTCATATTTTTCTTTTTGCCACTTTTTTTGTTGGTTTACTATGCGGTGCCACGAAAACTAAAAAATTATACGCTTCTTGGCTTTAGTTTAATTTTTTATGCCTGGGGGGCCCCATGGTTCATTATTTTTCTAGTGAGCTCAAGCCTTATCAATTATTTTGTGGTGAATGCCATGCATCATTCAGACACTAAGACGGGGAAAAAGTTATTCCTCGCTCTTTCCATTAGTATAAACCTTGGCCTGTTATTATATTTTAAGTATGCAAACTTCTTCATGGAGAATGTAAATGCAGTCAGGCTAATGGCTGGTTACATGCCTTTGGAATGGAAAAGAGTGTTGCTACCTATTGGGATTTCATTTTTCTCTTTTCAGTCCATTACTTATACCATGGATGTTTATCGCAAGGTGCATGCTCCACTAAAAAATCCATTTAATTACCTGCTTTACATTATAATGTTTCCTCAAATGATAGCAGGTCCAATCGTCAGGTTTCAAACTATTGCAGACCAAATAACCGGCAGGAAAGAAAAATTAGATCAGATTATCTATGGCTTTATCCGTTTCTCAATTGGCCTGGCTAAAAAGGTACTGATAGCAGATGTTCTTGGAAGTGAGGTAGACAAAATAATGGCTCTTGATTATACCACGATTGATTCCACAACGGCCTGGATTGGTATTCTAGCCTATACTTTTCAGCTTTACTTTGACTTTTCGGGTTACTCTGATATGGCTATTGGTATTGGTAGAATGATTGGCTTTAAGTTTCCTGAAAACTTCGACAACCCTTATGTAGCCAGAAGCGTGTCAGAGTTTTGGAGAAGGTGGCATATGACCTTCAGTACTTTTATGCGGAATTACCTTTACTACCCACTTGGAGGAAGCAGAGTAAAAACCAACCGGCGACTCTATTTTAATCTATGGTTTGTTTTCTTGCTGTCAGGTCTGTGGCATGGTGCGTCATGGAATTTTGTTATCTATGGCGCTTTCCATGGAATCTTCCTTGTAATGGAACGTGTGTTTTTGCTTAAGCTGCTTAAAAAAGCAGGTGCAATACCATCAATAATATTTAGCTTTCTGGTGATTGTGATGGCAAGAGTATTTTTCCGAATAGAAGAGTTTGACAGAGCCATTGCCTATTTCAAGGCACTCTACAAGTTTGATTTTGAAACAATAAGTATTGCTTCCAGCCCACATTTTTTCACGATGATGGGTGTCGCCGTTTTTTTCTCATTTATCACACTATTCTCTTTCGGGAAACGTTGGCAGGACGCAATCTATTTTAACAAATACTCAACAACACAACAGGTTACGTATTGGTTTGGAGCAATGCTATTATTTGCCCTATCAATAGCGTACCTGTCTGGATTTGGTTTTAGTCCTTTTATATATTTCAGGTTTTAAATGAAAAAAAATAAGCTGATACATATCATACTGGTTGTGTTAACTCTGTTAATCATAGCTTTGCCAGCCATACAAATGCAGCTGAAAATATTTAATGTGAAAAAGCTTAAGGGAGTGTATCATGCCCAAGAGTTGCCTGAATTTCATGCACAAGAATGGTTTGCTTTTGAATATCAGCCAAAGTTGCATAAATATTTATTGCAAAACTATGGTTTTCGGCCTGTTTTTATTAGACTCTTTAATCAGGTGATGTTCTCTGCCTTTAAAGAAACTCATGAAAACGTAACCTATGGTAAAGAAGGCTTTTTATATGAGCACTGGTTTATAGATGCTTATTATGGAAGAAATTACATTGGCGATAGTATTGTTGAGAGCAGAGTCAGTAAACTCTCAGCGATAAGAGAAGCGCTGAAAGCATATAACACAGAATTACTGGTAGTGCTGGCCCCTGGCAAAGTAAACTACTGGCCAGAATATGTCCCGGATAAAATGAAGGGCGACGATACCACATCCAACTATTCCGGATACAGAGATTTTCTGCTACACTATAACGTCCCAACCATGGATGTGAACAAATGGTTTAAAGAAGCTAAAGATACTACAAATGTTCCTTTGTTCCCAAAAACCGGTACTCACTGGAGTACCTACGGAGCGATGATCGCTTTTGATTCACTCGTGGATCAGCTATCAACGCAGTTCCGGCGTCCGCTGCCTGATATGAAAATCTCTAATATTCAAAAAACAAGCAAGCTCCGCGATGTGGATGTAGACATCGAAAAGCTGCTTAACTTATATATACCTCTCGATCGCCTTGAACTAAGCTATCCTGATTTTAAATTCGTATCAGACAGCAACACATTTAAACCTAAAGCTATTGTGATAAGTGACAGCTTCTTCTGGAACATCTTTAATCTTTCATTACAGGAAAGAATGTTTGCTCATGTGAAGTATTGGTACTATAATAAGTCTATATACCCTGATTCCTATAAAAAACCTCTAAAAGCTCATGATGTGGATTTAACAGAGCAGGTTAAAAATACAGATGTGTTTATATTAATGGCTTGCCCGGCTACTATCCATGAGATTGGATGGGGTTTTATAGACAGAGCATACGATGAGCTGGTTCTTAACAAAACAAATATCACAGAGAAACGAAACACCTATATTAAACAGTTTGAAAAGAGTATCAGAAACACCCCGGATTGGTTGAATCAAGTTAAAGAAAAGGCTAAAAAGAAAGGAGTGAGCCTTGACTCAATGATATATCTCGATGCTAAGTGGATGGCCAATCAAAAACTGAGAAATGAAGGTTATATAAAATAATCAATGCTCATTCACAGCCTTAACTTTTTCATATTTCAATCTAAATAACTTTTCTTGTCGTGATGTATTTCTTATAATGGTATCTAAACTCATAATATACTTTGGATTTTCATTTCTGAATTTCTCCAATATTTTTCCAGCATTCTTATGTTTTGTTTTACCACAAAAAATGAATACAGGTTTCTCCTTACTTAATATTTCTTTGCTGTCAGAAAAGTTTGTCCAATTAAAATAATTTTCACTCCACTCATAGTGCATGTAATGATTCCCATAATGTTTGCTCAAGTACTTTTTGTATAAATTACGAGCCGGACCACTCAGATTGAATCCCCCGCCAAGAGCATGAGACTTAAACGGAGCTCCTAAATAATAACCGGATATAATTACTATATCATCATCAGATACATGTTGTTTAAACAAGCTTAACCGGCGCACCTGATCCGCTCTGCGTTCATTTCCAACATTCTCTCCTACATTTGCCATACTTTGACCAAAAAGAAAAGTGGCTAATATAACAGGGATATACATAACCTTAATCACTCGAATCTCTATATTGAATAGCCTTCCCACGAAGAGGAAAAAAATAAATAAAAAGAAAATCTTGAAAATAACTGCGCTCACAAAATAATGAAGCCCAAAGTGTTTTGTTATTAAAAACATTAAAAATAAAACACTAAGCGAAGTGCCTATACCTACATAACTAAGCTTCCTGTCATTTGCAGAGTCTTTTCTTGTAAGAATCAATACAACAGATAAAACAAATATTGAAAGCACCAACACAAAAAGAAAAACATCATAGTTAATTAAAGCATTGAATCTACTGCTAAACTGAGATAGATCCATGAAATTGGTCTCACCGGAACCCCATTTCCCACTATGAATAAACATCTCGCTACCCCACTTCCAGAACCTTTTCAGATGAGAAAGAACAGGGAAGGCGAAAACAAAAAAGAATGCCAGGCTGTAGAAACCCATTAATATTTTATTTCTTAAGCCCTTTACTATAATAAAAGGAATAACAATATAGGCAACGAAAGATAGCTTAATCGCCAGGCCCAGACCCGTTAAAAGACCAAACAAAAACACGTACCTTTTTGGTCTGTTTAAAGCATCTTCGTCATAAATATATTCCAATAGTAATAAACATACTAAACCTAAAGGAATTAGCATAAATCCGTCTGGAGTAAGTCTTCCAAGGACTCTTAACATCTCAACACTACCAAAAAATGAAAGCTGAAAGAGAAATGCAATCCAGTGATTTTTAGTAATAATCAGGGCTTTCTTCCCGACAATAAAAATGACTATTGCAAAAACAAAATTAAAAAGTGCATTGGAAGCAAAAAGATATTTTTCCGGATTCAATACAACATCTTCAGCCATATTTTCTGCACCAGATAACAAAAAGGTAAGCCTTGAAGCTACCGCAATAATGATTTGGATTGGTATCCCCGGGTGGTCAATATAACCTGTGTTTAGTTTAAACTGCCCTATTGCTGCACCGCTAATCAAGTGGAAATATTCCGGATCACGCACATCCATGTAGAAAAAACCAAACTGATAATGAAGAATAATTCCAGTAAAGAAGTGCAATACAGGCAATATCAATAATAAAAGAATAATTCCTGATTGTTTTTGAATACTCTCTTTTATGATTTTCATATTAATTCCC
>JASMTO010000099.1:0-2742 GCA_041694215.1 bacterium | reverse complement strand
TTTTTTCAGTAATATCATCATCTTCTTTATCGTATTCATCTCTGATTTCACCAACGATCTCCTCTAAAATATCCTCCAAAGTAACAATCCCTGAAACACCCCCGTATTCGTCTACCACAACAGCCAGATGAATTCTGTTAATCTGAAATTCCCTCAGTAGATCATCAATCTTTTTTGTTTCCGGAACAAAATATACTTTTCTCATTATTTTTCTTATGTCAATTGAAGCAAAATCCTCTTTAATGTATTTAAGTAAATCCTTTACGTATAAGATACCTATAATATTGTCCATTTTGTTTTCATAAACAGGTATCCTGGAATATTCCGTTTGACTGACTACATTTATAATATCATCAATTGGCTGATCCACTCTCAATATCGTCATATCTGTTCTTGGGACCATAACTTCCCTAGCAATGGTATCACTTATCTCAAAAATGTTATGCAACATTTCTCGCTTCTGATCCTCCAGCACCCCCTCTTTTTCGCCTACAGAGATAAGAAATTCCAGCTCATCCTCGGTGATACTCGGACCAACTTTTTCAATCTCACCACCCATCACTTTTATCAAAACCTTCACAAAAACATTTAAGGAATAAGAGACAGGATAAAAAATTGTATAAAACAATCTGAGAATCTTTATTGCAAACAGCGAAAACATCTCTGCATTGTGTTTCGCAAAGGTTTTGGGTGTTATTTCACCAAAAATCAAAACCATCAAAGTCATAACACCTGTAACAAGAGTAATGGGAGTACTCTCAAACATCATATTTGCCACTTCTGCAGCCAAAACAGAGCCTAAAATGTTGAAAATGTTATTTCCTATTAGGATGGTATTCAACACCTTATTTGGATGCAACAGCCATAACTCCAATGCTTTTGCTTTACTGCCTTTTTCATGAATAAGGTGGTTGATTTTAAGCTCTGTTAAAGAAGTCAGAGCAGTCTCCGTTGAAGAAAAAAATGCAGACATCACCAAACAAATGATGATCAAAACAAAATATAATCCAACACCGTCTTCCAAGTTTTCACCTCACAAAAAAAACATATATATAAAAAACGTTGTAAATAACCCCACCAAACTCCCAACAACAACTTCACCAGTGGTATGTATCTTCATCTGTATTCTCGAATAGCTAACGAGCAGCGCAAGTATTAAAACAAAGATAATGACAAGCAAATCCTTTGTTATATACACAACAGAAAGTAAAATGGAAAAGGAAACTGCGGCATGTCCAGAAGGCATTCCTCCTGTGATAGAAGGTATACCTTTAAAATTAACGGTTTTAAAAATTACCACCAGACAGATTGTAATAAAAAGTGATATTACAGCAATATGATCAGGTAAGTTGGGCAAATTACTCAAAGAAATATTTATATACCTTCGAAATCTATCAAAAAGCACAAAATAACCAACAAACATGGCCCCAAATGCAGTAGTCAAAACAGCTCCAGCTGCTACATCCTTTATATGCTTCGCTTCTTCAGTTTTTTCTTTAACAAGTGCATCCACAAGATACTCTATTGCAGTATTAAAAAGCTCGGAAGCAATAACCAGGGTTATTGTAATGGTAAAAATAACATATTCCAAAAATTCCAAATCAAAGAATAGAGAAACAAAAAGTACGGCAATTGCCAGAACAATGTGAATCTTAAGATTCCTTTCCGTCTTAACAGCGTAAAGGATACCTTCTATAGCATAACCTAAAGACTTCCACCAACTGTCAGATTTCATAGGAGTACTAAAAGCTCACCTCTTTGAAACATTTTTAAACATGTACACTTCCACATTAGTTTAGTTACCATATAAAACGTCTAAAATCCACAAAAATCCTCTAAAAAAACTTTTAATTTTGATCTCAAGATCTCTGGGTAATTGGAAAGTCATAATGTTTTGACATTATATTTTTTAGTCTACTAAATCCCATATCAAGGGCAAATTCCAGCCTCAATAACCTGCTTTAAAATCTGTTCCTGTAGGTCAAACATAACTTTTTCTTCATCCTCCGATTTTTCATGATCGTAACCAAGAAGATGTAGTAGTCCATGGATATAGAGAAAAGCGATTTCCCTCTCCAGTGGTATTTCTGCATACTCTGCCTGGCTGACAGCTTTATCAGCAGAAATAACAATATCACCCAATATCGGCGAATCGATATCCCCATCTTCATTCATGGGAAATGACAAAACATCTGTAGGTTCATCTATATTCCGGTATAATC
This sequence comes from bacterium, assembly GCA_041694215.1. Taxonomy (GTDB): domain Bacteria; phylum Chrysiogenota; class Deferribacteres; order Deferribacterales; family Flexistipitaceae; genus Flexistipes. The sequence continues at coordinate 520 of JASMTO010000099.1, read as the reverse complement.
TGTTTATTTCCCTAATCCCTGGATTATCAACAACAAGTATTGAAATCTCAACAAAATCCTTATCAAAGGTAACAGTTTTAAAAAACATATTGGAAATCTTACTAAAAAAATCTGCAGTAAACGTTTTGTTGTCCGTTTTATTATCAAAAAGAAGATTAATTTCCATTATTTAACCCTTCCTCATATTTTTCATAAGCTTTTATAATTTCCTGAACAAGTGGATGTCTGACAACATCCTTTTCACTAAATTCCACAAACTTTATACCTTCTATATGTTTGAGAATATTTTTCACCAAAACCAACCCCGATCCTTTGCCTACAGGCAAATCAATTTGCGTTATGTCTCCGGTAATAACAGCTTTGGAACTAAATCCTAGTCTGGTTAAGAACATTTTCATTTGTTCAATTGTTGTATTTTGAGCCTCATCAAGTATTACAAAAGAATCGTTAAGTGTCCTGCCCCGCATAAATGCAAGAGGGGCAAGCTCAATAACACCCTTTTCTATTAACAATGCTGCCT
>JASMTO010000098.1:0-12740 GCA_041694215.1 bacterium | reverse complement strand
ATGTAATATTCGTTTTTCATCTTTTATTACATGTGTGGAAAGAAAAACCTTAGCAGAGTAGTCTTTCTCAATTTTATTTATCAAATATTGAATTTCCTGCCGATGTGTAATCCTTAAATCCGGTAAAAATTCCCCCATGGTTGTATCAATGGTTACAAAATCCCAATCGGAGTTGAATAGTATTGCAAGTTTCTCGTCAATCTGCTTTTTATGGTTATTCTTAAACAGCGTAACAAATTGAAACGCATTTTGTTGTATCATGCTAAATGACGTCATTATGCCTACTTTTAATCCATAACCGTGTGCTTTTTTAACAATTTCAGGGACATATTCACTCCACTTTTTCAAATTCACACTCCGCAAAAGATAAAACTGAAAAACGTTTTGCCCATTTCTTACAAGCCATTTAAAATAATTGTCTATTTTCTCCACAGCCCCTGTTTCCCAGGGCGCATGCAAATATTCTGTAAGCTCAATGGGATGCAGCGTATGCAGATGAAAACCGCGATTTGCAAAGTTGGGAAATTTATTATAACTTATATTATCAAAAGAAATACTGCTGGGGATTACCGTCTGCTCCGGATGCACAAAACGAAAGCCCGCTACATCCTGAAGAAAAGAGTACAGACCGTAAACAATATTCTGTTGAGTACTGCCAGAAACTTCTATTTTCCAGTGACCATTAGTCTTCATAGCCGATACTTTAAAGCCATTATTAATATTTTTACTGATGTTTAGGGAAAAAATGAGTGGATATTCTGACTTTGTTTTCTCCAAAAGATCGGCTGAGTCTGAAATGGCATTTGCCAGAGGAGAAATAACAGTCAGATTGCCCTCGACACGGAAAAATGCTTCGGCTCCAAAAGAAGTGTTAGCCAAAATCAAAAACATCAAAAAAAACAATATTTTTTTCATAAGAAGTTGTTATATATCTTTAATATAAAAATTTTAAGTAATTTATTGTCATTTACAACTCTTTTACATTTTAACCATACTTGCATATTTTATCACGGAAGGTGGTCAACCACTACCCTATCTTTTCCATGAACTACTTACCCACTTTTATAATTATTCAAACCTATCATCTTCTCCAAAACTAATAATATTTTTACAATTATTTAAAGTTTTCATCACAAAGTTATAATAGTTTTTAATATTATAAACAAAAAACGGAGGTATTATGAATAATCATTTAATAAAAGCCGATTTACATCTTCATTCAATGTATTCAAGCCGGCCATCAGAATGGTTCTTGAAAAAGCTCGGGGCTTCGGAATCTTATTCGAAACCGGAAGATCTCTATAAACTTTCAGTCCAAAGAGGAATGGATTTTGTAACCATTACCGATCATAATGAAATAAGGGGCTCAATGGAGCTAAAGGAAAAATACCCAGAAAATGTCATTACAGGTGTGGAATCAACAGTATACTTTCCAGAAGATGGATGCAAAGTTCATATCCTCGTTTACGGTCTTAACTATGAACAGTTTAGAAATATTCAGAAAGTACGCACTGATATTTACTCCTTTAGGGAGTTTATAAAAGAGGAAAATCTTGCCTATTCAGTTGCCCATGCAACCTATTCAGTGAACGGCAAGCTAACAAAAGAACATCTGGAAAAGCTAATTCTGCTTTTCGATGTTTTTGAAGTAAGAAACGGCAGTAGAAGTGAATTGCACAACAACTCATGGCTATCAATTCTCGGAGGACTAACGGAACATCACATTAATGATTTATATGCCCGTTACAGAATTGAGCCAATAAGTGATAACCCTTGGGTGAAAGGGTTTACCGGAGGTTCGGACGACCATGCCGGTCTTTTTGCAGGCAAAACATACACCGTTTCAAAAGAAACACATATGGATGGTTTTTTAGAAAATATTAAAAACAAAAAAACAATGGCTTCAGGCAGAACAAATAACTTTCAGGGCCTTGTCTTTGCTATTTATAAAATAGCCTGCGATTTTGCCAGACAAAAAAACAAAACGTTTAAAAAATCTAGTATCCAGGAAATCACCAGCCTGATATTTGAAAAAAGTAAGCTTAGTTTTAGAGATAAAATAAAACTTAGTAAAATGAAGTCTAAAAAGAAAAGTGCTGTCTATAAAGCAATTGCTGAGCTCGTGGAAAGTATTCAAAGTACAGATACTGACAACATAGATAAAAGATTGGATTTAATCTATGAAAAAATCACAGACAGCACAGATCAGATTTTTAAAATCTTGCTGAAGTCATTTGACAAAGGTGTTGCAAACCTAGATATTGTGAAAATGGGCAAATCAGCTTCTTCAGCTATACCCGGAATTTTTATAACGATGCCTTTTTACACCTCTTTTAAACATATGTATGCCGGTAAAGAAATGATAGAAAACCTAAAAAAAGATATTTTAGATAACAAATTTCTAAAAAAGAAGAATGTATTATGGTTTACAGACACAATAAATGATCTTAACGGAGTTTCCATAACCCTTCAAACGATTGCAAAGAAAGCAACGGAAATGGATTCAAATTTGATGTTTGTTGCCACACTCAAAGATAAAGAAATCCCTGAAAATCTGCCGGGTCGTGTAAAAATAATCCCATCAGTGCACAATCTGAAAATGCCCTATTATAGCCATCTTGAGGTGAAGATTCCTTCAATGCTGAGGCTTTTGAAGTTTGTTTATGAGTATAATCCAGATGAGATTTACATTTCGACTCCCGGGCCTATGGGACTTGCCGGGCTTTTAATCGCAAATCTTTTAAATATAAAATGCACTGGAATTTATCATACCGATTTTGCTTGTGAGGTTAATGAAATAGCAGGAGATAAAGATATTACTGATATTGTAGATACTTACACAGACTGGTTTTTTTTAAAAATGGATAAAACACTTGTCCCTACAAATGAATACATGCAAAAACTTGAAAATAAAGGGTTCAGCAGATTAAATTTGGATTATTTCAACAGGGGAATCGAAACAGATATTTTCAAACCATATGCCAAATATAAAGAGAATAAACACTTTAAGTTGCTTTATGTGGGCAGGATATCAAAAGACAAAAATATGGATTTTCTCATTGAGTTTTTTGAAAAACTTCAAAAAAGATTTGAGGACGTAAAACTTGAAATAGTTGGTGACGGCCCTTATTTCAAAACATTATACAAAAAAGTAAAACGAAATAAGGATATTACTCTTATGGGCAAGATTGAGTACAAAGATTTACCTGAAATCTATAATTCAGCAGATCTTTTGGCATTCCCCAGCGTTACCGATACCTTTGGCATGGCTGTTTTGGAGGCTCAGGCATGTGGAATCCCTGCTCTGGTATCAAACATTGGCGGCCCTCAAGAAATAGTAAAAGACGGAGAAACTGGGTTTGTAGCTCCGGTGGATAAAGATACCTGGGTAAACATTGCCGCTAACATTATTGAGATGAAAAAAAATAACAATACAGAATATTTGAAACTAAAAACAGCATCCAGAAATCGCGTAATTGAAAATTACGATCTTAACAAAATTCTCAGGAATCTTTTGGATACAGAAACTGCCACACATAAACAAAAGAATGATTTAAGCATTCAGGGCACCGTTAAAAGTGCCCTAAGTGCTTAAAATGAGGTTGGAGGCTTCAAGGATAAATCAGTTGAACCTTCCGGTCTTACCAGAGAACTTGTTATTTTTAACAACAAAGTCCATATATGAAATTTTGAATAACCACGAAGGTTATACCAAATTGTTGCTACAGTATGACCAACAAATAAGAATTACTAAAAACCTACCAACGAAAGTCTTTACTGGCTTAACTCTATTTTTATTCTTGCAGCAGTTTTTAACTTGTAAATCTATTTAATACCTCTAGTGGCAGTTTCCGCTACCTGAACAAAAAGCATCTGATTTTCCCAAATTACCTTCCAAATAAGATTTGATCGCTTTAACAGGATTAGAGTCTATCACATTGGCAAACACCTGCACATTTCTTGAATTCAAAATTTCCACGGCCTTTTGCCCCAAACCTTTGCAAAGGAGAACATCCACACCCATTGATATAAGCCACATAGGTAGCGAACCAAACGCATGCTCCGGGGCATCATAATACTTTAAATCCTGAATTTCATCTCCGTTGACTTCGGCAATTAAAAACATTTTGCTGTGGCCAAAATGGTCACTAATCTGTTCTTCACTTATCATAGGCATTGCAATTTTCATCTTGTTATCTCCCTTGTATTTACTTTTGTTCACTCAGTAAATTTTTTTTAAAGTCATTCAAATTATCCACAATACTTTTTTCGCTGTCACCCAGAAACACTTGTACACCTTTTCTCTTAATTATGTCAAATGCTTTAGGACCTACTGAACCTGTTATAATCACATCAACACCCTCTTCAAGCGCACTTGCAGCAGCCTGCATACCTGCTCCATGTTCAAAAGATTCACTTTTACTGTTGTCTATAAAATAGCTCTTACCTTTATCAAGGTCACTAATATACCAAAACTTAGCTCTGCCAAACCTCGGATCCATCAGACTATTTTCATTATTACTGGTTGCTGTAACAAGTACTTTCATTTTGCCTCCTCAGCTAATTTTAAAAAAACATTTTCAAAATTTTTGTAATAAAACTTGTCCTCGGTTAGTATTTGTCTTTTTTTCAATAATTCCGGAATTTTTTCAGAAAAATTTAGATAGCCAATTATATCCACATCATTTTTTTCAAACATATGAATCACCTTTTCATCAATTTCAGGATTAACTCCAAATTTATTGATAAACCCTTTTTTTTGGATATTAAATTTTTTTACCAACTCTATAAGTCTTTCCATATCGTGCAACCCTGAAATACTTGATTCAACAACAAGTAACACTGTATCACTTCCCGATATTGCAGATATGGCGCTGCACCCTATCCCTGGAGGGCCATCTATCAATATTATTTTAGCTTCTTGCTCTTCTGCAATCGTTTTTGCCATTTTTTTAATATCAGTAACCAGCTTTCCGGAATTTTCCTCTGCAGGATTGAGGGAAGCATGCACCATTTGAAAACCATACTTTATATAAGATAGAAATTTTTTCCCGGTCAGTTTAGGGAAATCACTTACAGCATTGACAGGGCAAATAAATTGGCATAACCCACAGCTCTCGCATGAAATCTGATCAATAACATAACAAGAATCTAAAAAATCAATTGCATTAAAGGCACACTCTTCATAACATTTCCCGCAATTTGTGCAAACTTCTGTCTCTATCCTAAATTCTTTCCCTGAATAAAAGTCTTCTTTTTTTATCGTTTTAGGCTCCAACAAAATCTTCATATTAGGAGCATCAACATCGGCATCAATTAAAACATCATTTTTATCTAAAAAGTATGATAATGCAGCAGTTACTGTTGATTTGCCCGCTCCGCCTTTACCGCTTACCACCACAATTTCTTTCAATTTTTATCCCCATAAATGTACATTAATATATTTTCAAAGTTGACGTTTGATTTGAGTTTTCCACCTGTTGCATAATCTTCAACTATTTTTTTATCAAAAGGAATTATTCCCATTATATCTATATCATTTTCCTCAGCATACTCAAAAAAATCATGACCATCTGTAAATTTGTTAATAACAAGGGAAAAATCCTTTTTTATCTCTTTAAGCATAGCAGATAAAACTTTAAAGTCACTGAATCCAAAAGGGGTATCTTCAGCAACAACAATTATTCTGTCTGCATCTTTACATGTCTCTATAGCAGGACAAGATGTCCCAGGAGGAGCGTCCATTAATATAAAGTCATAGTTATTTTTAATGTTATCAATTTCGTTTTTAACACTTTCTATTAATGCAGTTGCCAAAGATTCTCCAATATTTAGTCTCCCTTCAATCAAATGTGGTAATTTTTCAAAACTTTTCCCAATCTCTCCAATCTTTCTTTTATCTTCGACTATAGCAGAAAATTTGCACACATGCTCACATAATTTGCAAGAATGGCATAATTCGGGAACAACAAGCCAAAAATCCTTCGCCACTATTAATGCATTAAACAGGCATTTCTCAGCGCACTCTTTACAGTAAGTACAGTTTTCTCGGATATGCTTTGGAAAGTAAGTATCAATATCAGAATAAGCTAGCTGCTTTTTAAAAAAAAGATTTACATTGGGCTCTTCCACATCTAAGTCAGCAACCAAAACCCTCTTGGTCATATTCATCAAATAATCGGATAGTAAAATGGTAAAGGTGGTTTTACCAGCACCACCTTTACCGCTAACAACGGCAATCTTCATTACTTCAGGGCTCTTCTAATCATGGCGATGTCTTCTTAATCCAAAACTGCCTCTATGGCTGCCTCTGCAACTTCCGTCCCTCAGTCTTCTTGGCCTACTATCATGGATCTCCGTTTCGATAACCTCTCTATTAGTTCCACATCTTCCAAGCCCTCTACCTGTTTTAGGGCCTTCGCCATTTGGTCCTCTTCTGTCATATCCTGGCATAACTACCTCCTTGTTCTAATATATGCATATTTGAATATCTATACTTTTCCATTAAAAGTCAAGGCTTTTATTAAAAAGCCTTATATATAAAAAATAAGATACAGCCTATATGGATATCTTTTGCAAATTTCTAACATCCTTATGACATATATCTAAAACTCTTAGTGTAAATAAAATTAAAATTATTTAGGAGGTATACCTATGAAAAAAGTACTATTACTTGGTTTGTTACTGTTATCAATGAGTATTATTATCGGATGCGGTGATGACGATGATGATGACTCAACAAGTTTAAGTCAGCCAAACACATCAGAATTATCTATGATTGAATTCTCTGAACTTCCAATCCCGGAGACAGAGGAAGCCCAAACTGAAGTCAAAATGTCTGAAAGTGTAACGTTAACGTTTGAAGATGGCAATGATTTAAACTATCCATTAGCTTACACCACACTTTTCAGGACAGGTGAAGAAGTAGGCAGAGATATAGCGGGTATGATCCTTGATAAAGATGGAAATCCTTTGCTAACATCGTATTCCGGCGAAACATCTTCTATCAGTAATTACCCAGATGCTAACTCCATCCTAACAAAAGATGGGAAACATTTCTTAATAACCCATTACGAACAGTCCCCCGGTGCTGTTGATATTACAGAATTATCTTACGACGATACTGAAAAACGTTTTACTGCAAAGGAATTGAAAAATATTGATTTTTCTTCCGTTGGGGGGACATGGATTAATTGTGCTGGTGATAAAACCCCGTGGGAAACCCACATAGGTGGCGAAGAGGATTACTATCTGGATGCATATCAATTTGACAATGAAACAAAAGACTATATGTCAAAGCATATAACATATTGTGAGACTGATGAGAATGGTTCACTGATCGGTGGCTACACCCCTCCTCTTTTTGATGAAACTGCTAATTTCAGCTGGTGGTGCGGATATGTAAAAGATATAAAAGAAGATTATCTTCATGGGGAAGGTTTTACACCATATAACTACGGCTACATCGTTGAGATTGATACCGATTCTAATATGAATACCACTGTAAAAAAATTGTATGCAATGGGAAGAAGCACCCCGGAAATGGCAACTGTAATGCCTGATAATAGAACTGTATATATAGCTGATGACGGCGGTTATAGAGGCATTTACATGTTTGTTGCTGATGAACCAGGTGATTTGAGCAGCGGCACTATTTATATGGCTAAATGGAATCAGACGAGTGCTTCAAGAGGCGGCTCAGCAGATATTACATGGGTAAACCTTGGACATGCTGAAGAATCTGCAGTGAAAAATATAATTGATAAAAACCCTGAATTTTCGGATATTTTTCTGGTGGGTAATCCTGATGCTTGTGCCACAGATCAAGGGTATAAAATAGTAAAAGCAGGTGACCCTTCAGATCCAGGCGAAGGTGCTTACAAAACCGAGATGTGCTTAAAACTGAGAACAGGCGAAGACAGATCGGATATCTTCACAAGTGATGAAGAAGTCCTGATGGCTGCAAGAGCACTCGAGACTCGGAAATACGGTGCATACCTAGGAGCAACTGCAGAATTTAAAAAAGCTGAAGGTTTGACATTCAATCCTGATAAAAATGAGCTTTATATTGCAATAAGTCAGATTAGCTCAAGTATGTCTGATGATGAAGGAGACATTCGATTAGAAGAAGAAAAAGCAGGCGCCGTGTACAAATTACCAGTCGACACAGCAAATGATACGGATGGCAATCCCATTGACAGCAGTTATGTTGGCACATCCATGTCACCACTTGTAATCGGGGAATATACAGGTACACCTGACAGCTTGGGCAATACTGCAGATGTGGATAAAATAGCCAGTCCAGATAATATTAGATATATAGGTCATGATATCCTATTTATTGGAGAGGACACTGGTTATCATACCAATAATGCTGCCTGGGCATATAATACAGAAGCCGGAGAGTTAACACGTATTTTGACTGCACCAATAGAAGCAGAAGTCACAGGTATGTTTGGCACACTGGAAAAAGATAATGCCCTCTATGTATTCACAAATATTCAGCACCCAAGAGAAGATATAGATGATTATAGTGCTCAGGCGAGAAGGGGCTATGTAGGTTATTTCAGGATACCATTGCAGTAATTAAGTACATGAGGTGATAATATGATTTTTATTAGAGAAACTACACGAGGCCGGAGTATTCCGGCCCTTTTTTTAGTAATATTTGTCCTTATTACAATAATCATTGGTTGTTCAGACAGTGATGATGATGACTCACCAAACTCCATAAATAATAGCACACCTTCTGTAAGTATTTCTACATATCAGGAATCACTGGAAGAAGATAATCAGATAGATATGAATGCATTATCTCAGAACCTTGCCCCATACATACCACCACAATGCTATACCAAAGTCTTAGATGAGAATGAGCAGGCGCATAATCCATGTTATACTTGCCATATTAATGGTAAACACCCGAATCCTGTGGATGACCGTTTTCTACAAAGTGAATATAGCTTACCTCCTGAGGTTTCATTTAACCCATGGGCAAATTTTTTCAAAAACAGACAAACTGAACTTTCCAAAATCACCGATTCTGAAATTCTTACATATGTTAGGACTTCCAATTACCTTGCAGCGAATAATACGATAAAAATTGCAGAAGAACTCCCTGAAGAATGGCCTGGATATAGACCAGATTGTTATTTCAATTTTGATGAAGATGGTTTTGATATCAACCCCAATACAGGGGAAATGACCGGCTGGAGAGCATTCAGGTACCAACCTTTTCTGGGCACTTTCTGGCCGACAAACGGTTCCTTTGATGATGTGCTTATACGATTACCTGAAAGTTTCAGAGTGGATGTAAACGAAAGACTTAGCACTGAAGTGTACAAATACAACCTGGCTGTGGTGGAAGCGTTGATTAAACAAACATCCATAAATACAGAACCAATAAATGAGCAGCTCACAAATTGTGATTTAGATGGTAATGGTATCATTCAAACAGCTGACAAAATTGACTGGGCATCTCTAAATAATTGTCCATCACATTTTGCAGGGGCAGCTGGCGAGTTGGAAAAATCCGGAGAGATTTCCTTTTACCCAGGACTATATCCCAAAAACACAGAATTCCTTCACTCCCTTCGCTATATAGACTGGGATGATACTTCAAACACTCCTTCCATGGCAGAGCGTTTCAAGGAATTGCGTTACATGAGAAAGGTACAATATCTTTCTGCAGAAGCACTTCAGGATCTTTATAACCAGGATCAATTTGAAGATGCAGATACAGATGAATCTTCGTTAGACAAGTATTTCGGCGATTTTTCAACAGGCATTTACACTGAACGGGGATGGGTATTGCAGGGATTTGTTGAAGATAAAAATGGCGAATTAAGACCACAGACAAAAGAAGAATCAGTTTATTGTGTAGGGTGCCACTCCAATATAGGTGCCATCAGTGACGGGACATTCGCTTTACCCAGGAAGTTTGATACTGGCAATGGATGGAAACACTGGACTAAGGTGGGGCTTCAAGGTGTTGATGATCAAACTGTGTATTATGAAAAGTTTGGCGAAGTTAAAGAATATGCTTTCTATCTCGAACAGAATGGCTACGGTGATGAGTTTCGTGAAAATGAGGAAGTCAGAGAAAAATTTTTCACTGAAAATGGAGAATTAGATCAGGATATGATTAGCCAGATGGAAGATGATATTACTGTTTTGCTATATCCTTCCAAAGAAAGGGCTCTAAGGCTCAACAAACTTTACAAAATAATTGTTGAAGAGCAAAGTTTTAATCAGGGACGGGAAACCCTGATGGAGGGTGCTTTTAACGTTTATATGAAAGTAGTCCCCAATATGGGATCAGGTCTTGATGAAGTGGTTTATTAGGAGGTAATAAACAATGAAAAAATATTTATCGGTAATTATTTTAATGTTCATTTATACTTTTAATATAACTAATGCTGTAGCAGTGGAAACAAACCTTAGCCCTGAAATGTACGAATACTTGCTGTCACATAAGACAAGCGGGCCATCAGGATCTCTGTACGAAAGCTTCGGAACTAACTTTATTTTTAAAAGAACCTCGTATGATGAAAGTGCTACAGACTTTGTTTATAAATATCCTGATAGACTTGCACTTCCAACAAGACTAATTTTACCAGTGGAAAATAGTGAAAGCTGTCTCTCCTGTCATCGTCTTGATTATCCTGCAATAGCAAGCGGTGAGGAAATCCCCTCAACGGCCACTATGAATGAAGGAATTTCGGTTACAAGCCTTACCTTTGATAATGCTGATGATATCTTGCCCACCTGGAGTTCCAAGAATGAGATTTTTTGGCTTTCAGACAGATCGGGAAGCTATCAGTTGTGGGTAATGGACTCAATGGGAAATAATAAGAGACAGCTAACCAATGAAAACGGTGACGTTGTTTACTATGATGTCAGTAAAGACGGGAACAGTGTCGTGTATTCAGCCTATGACAAAACAAATCCATCTTTTAACATTAACGTGTTGGATTTAGTAAGTAATACTGTTACTGAAATCATCTCTTCTGAAAATATTATAGACAGACCTGAATTGAGCCCTGATGGGAAATGGATAGCTTATTCCCAAAAAAAAGATAATAATTGGGATATATTTGTAATCCCAACAGAAGGTGGAAATCCTATTCGTCTCACCAGTTCTGAAAATATGGATACGAACCCACGATGGAGTCCGGATGGTACAATAATAGCTTACAAAACTGCGCCTGTATCAGGAGACTATAATTTGACAACACAAAATTTTATCCAATTTAACAGCGATAATGGGGAACTTGAAAAGATTTATCATTGGGAAGGTGTCCAGTCTATTCAAATGAGTGATTGGCGCCCTGACGGATCAGGGATTGTATACACAGCGGAAGTTGTCAGGTACATTGATGGCGACCCACTGGTAACTTATGCCGCTGTTTACTCAGATGTTGTCCTTAGAAAAGATAAGGCGGTGGCTTATCCCATAATGCTATCGGAAAGTACTATTGGAGACAGAGGAGCTGTCTTTTCCCCCGTGGCTGATAAAGTTGCTTTTTGGTCATGGGAGGCTGACGGTACTTCAGCCATCAGAGTTTATGATCTTGTAACAGAAAAAAGTACAAAAGTAACAGAAGATGGTTTAGCTTTTTATCCTGCATGGTCGTCTGATGGGGGGAAAATCGCTTTTGAGTCATATACTAATAACCAAAGGGACATAAAAATAATTGATTTATCCCAAACTATTAATTAGTCTCAGTACCTACCCTTCCCCTCTTTTAGGGGAAGGGACTGAGTTCCGAGCACTTAAAGCGCTAAATGCTTGGGTAAGAGCATGAATAACAACAAATAATAATGAATCAGCCATGTTCTTTAGCCCTTTAAACTGGCAACTCATAATTTTCTACTCCACCAGATTCTTTATACTATCGTCACCCCATTTTTTTAATATAAATACAGTGCCATATTAACTAACTTCTTGTGAAACTTAACTTTATGCAAATTTTGGGGTGATGCCAGTCTTTATGCGCTTGTGAAACTGCTATATCTGTGTTAATAATGTTTAAAAATTTCCAGGATAAAAGATGCTGTCCTACTGTTCCAAAGATTGCCCCGATTTGTGTTCCTTTGATATCACTGTTAAAAACGGTAAACCTGATATTACACCTTTAAAGCATTATTTTCATGATGTGCCCTTTGTATGCACTAAGCTTAAGCACTTTTTTGAAAGGGAATTTTCCGATGTTAAATCGTTTGTTAGAAAAGCTTCAGGAAAGCAGCAACCATGTTCCCACAGCGAAGCTGTTTGGGAGACTGCACAGTTTTTGAATAAAAACCGTAATAAAAAGATCTTATTTATTAAAGGTTCCGGTAGCTTAGGATATAATATGTATTATTGGGATAAACTGTTTAGCAATTTTGCCAACTGCTGGTTTGTGGAGGGTGGCCCTTGTGATGAAACGGGAATTTATGCTCACGTAGAAGACTTTGGCTGTATAAAAAATCCTGCTGTTACAAATCTTAGCCAAGCTGAAACGATTATCTTATTTGGCAAAAATGCAAAAAACTGCAGCCCACATTTATATGCATACTTAAAAAAGTTGAAAAAAGACGGGAAAAAAATTGTGTATATTGATCCAGTGAAGACTGCTACTGCGAAACTTGCCGATAAATTTATCAGAATCAATCCTGCATCTGACGGATTACTGGCAGCAGCCCTCCTTGAGGAAATTGTGCCGGGGCAAGGGCGTAACATTGACGGGTTTTTTCAC
>JASMTO010000097.1:0-3075 GCA_041694215.1 bacterium | reverse complement strand
AGAGAAAACCGGCTAACAGAATAATAATAAGTACAATAATCTGAGGATCAGAAAAATACTTTTTATACCACGATCTAAACATATCACGCATATTTATCACCTTCAGTGCTCTGGAACCTTTATGTTTTTTAACAATTTATTAAACAATTTTCCTTACTTTTTTAATATACTATGACTTTTTATGGCTATGCAAAGGTCTTAAATAATAATTTCCGCATTTCTATTTATGACCAGTATCAATTTTACTAAAAATACTCAGAATTAACAAGAAAAACTAGATCATCCAACTTCATAAAAAGAGCTTTGATACCAAGTTGCATTTATTTGGGTAATATGCAGATGCAGATATAGTTGATAAAAATACTCCCTCTTGCTTAGTTCAATGTTCAATGTTCAACGTTCAACGTTGAGATTCCTCGACTCCACTTCGTTTCGCTCTGAATGACATTTTGGGATAGGATCGATATATTGTGTCATCCCGACCGAAGTGGAGGGATCTCCACCACTGTTTGACAAAATGTACCCCTCTTGCATCTCCACCTAAGCTTAGTTCAATGTTCAACGTTCATTGCTTAGACCTCTCCGCTTCGCTCATACTGACAATTTGTCTTGCGGAAATTAATAGAATGTTGCACATATTACCAGTCTTAAAGATAAACATGCTTTTTTAATTCTGTTACTTTTTTGACTGCAATTTGGTATAACTCATTAGTTAGAAGATGAGATAAACATTTGAAGAATATTTTCCAGTTCATCGAGGAAATGCCTCAAATCAAGCAATAGAAAATCAAGATCGACTGCATCTTTATACCGAGCTTTACGCTCTAAAATTGCTGCAGCATCAGTAGCCTTGTCATATCTGAAATTTGAAACTGCGCCTTTTAGTTTATGGGCACAGGCTTCCAGCGTATCAAAATCTTTATTTTGGTAAGCGGTCTCTATTTCCTGCATATATTCTCTACTCTTTGTTTTAAAAAGTTCAATGAGACTAAAAATCACTTCATAACTGTAATTTTTAAAAATTTCATTTTTTATTTTATTATATGTCTCATCTAAATTGCTATCCGATGTTTCCAAATGAGGCTTGATTCTTTTTTGCCTGCCGTAAATATTTACAAGTTTTATGAGTTTTGAAATATTAATCGGTTTGGTTATTATATAATCCATGCCAGCTTCCATGCATTTTTCATTTTCTTCACGAAATATTTGCGCAGTCAGAGCAACAATAGGCGTAGGCTGAACATTCTGTTCTTTCTCATATTGCCTTATGATTTTGGAAGCTTCTATACCATCCATTTCAGGCATTCTGATATCCATTAAGATCAAATCATACTCATCTTTTTTAAATGCATCAACAACCTCTATTCCATTCCCAACAATTGTAAAATCGCTGCCAAACTGGCTGAGAATTTCCTTCATGACCATCTGATTTATCTCATTATCCTCAGCTACCAAAATTTTTAGGCCTGCAATATCTCCAATCTCATCATCCGTTTCCCCATTTTCTTTATCACGGACAAAATTAAGCAACGTTTGATAAAATTCCTCCATCGTTACCGGAATAGTAATATGTTTATCAAACAACCTATCAACATTCTTCTGGTATTCAGTGGAAAGTAATGGTGAGATACACATACTGTTTATCTTACATTTTCTTTCTTTGTTGCGCTGAAAAATGCTGAATGAATCTACGGCATCCATAACTCCCGGTTTATGTACAACGATAAGGTTGCACACGTCAGCTGTACACTCTTTATTAAAAAAATTTATCAGTTCATAGGGATCCTCAAAAACGTAAGGGCTAACCCCTCCATATTCAAGAAAACGTTTTATTGTGGAGGTAAGTCGCCCGGAAATACCCAACACGGATACCGGACCTTCAAGCTCATCGGTGAGATAGTTTTTCAAAACACATCCACTTGGAGAAACAACGTCAAAGGGAATAGTAAAATGAAATGTACTCCCTCTGCCCGGTTCACTCTCAGCCCAGATATTGCCGTTCATTGAATCCACAAGATACCAGGAAATGCTCAACCCTAGACCGGTTCCCCCTTGGCTCAAAGGAGTTTGCTGACCCTGCTCAAAAGGGGTAAAAAGATTGTCCAGCTCTTCCTGTTTCATACCTATCCCGCTATCTTCCACAATAAAATGAACCACCGAGCTTTTTTCATCAACATTAGAGGAAGAAACACTGACAGAAATATAGCCTTCTTCTGTAAATTTGATAGCATTGCCTACAAGATTAAATATAACCTGTTTAATACGGGTTGGATCACTTTTTACCTCATCAGGGACATTTTCATCTATATCCACAACAAAATCGACTTTGCTGTGGTCAATTCGTAAAGAAAGATTCTTTATAACACTAATAATCTCCTGCTTCAGTTTAAAAGTACTTATATTTAAATCCAGCTTGCCTGCCTCAATTTTGGATAAGTCGAGTATGTCACTTATAATATTCATCATAAGGTTTGATGACTTCTGCAAAAGCTGAACATACTCTTTCTGTTTGAAAGATAAATCAGTCCCAGCCAAAAGGTCAACCAACCCTACTATACCGCTCAAAGGGGTCCTCATTTCATGACTCATATTTGCCAAAAACCTGCTTTTTGTTTTGGTGGCCTCCTCTGCTAAAATTTTAGCTTTTTGAAGTTCCTTTTCTTTATTTATTCTGTCTGTAACATCCACTACAAACGTGGCTTTTTTATACTGTCCATCGTCATCCAAAAATCTTACCGCTTCAGCATGTACAGTAATTTGTTCTCCATTTTTCCGACGAACCACCCATTCCCCATTGGGATCGTCGTCATTATGGATAAGAAACCTGTCATGTTTTTTTGTCCAGAAATCTTTGTCTTCTGGTCTGGTTACCAAAGTAAAATGTTGCCCAATAAGCTCATCTTTGCTATAGCCATAAATTTTTGTATAAGCTTTATTTACATACTGAAAACGGCCGTTTATATCCGTGACACATATACCCACAGGGGCTTCATCGAAAATGGTTTTGTACTTTATATTTTGTAACCGGTATTTCTCTTCAAGATTTTTATGTTCTGTAACATCTTTTAAGGTAAT
>JASMTO010000096.1:0-16462 GCA_041694215.1 bacterium | reverse complement strand
TCCAGAGCATTGTCCATATTTTTTGTATATATATTATAATAAACAAAATCTTTCATCATAAATCTGTTTTTTTTATGAGGCTCAGCAAAGTTTTTCCCACCTATTTTCAGTGTTAAGTAATTATCCGTCATCGTTATATAATCATCATCAAAGGTAGTATTTGTTTTTACTTTATCCGTGGTACGCAACCTTTTTAGCAAATAAAATAACTCTTTTCCTCTGAAAATATCCATATGAGAGATTTTTTCCACTGCTTCAATATTGCGATTCTTAAGATATTCTGCAATCCGTCCAATAGCTTCCAGGTATGGGAAATGATCATTATCTATTGCAACATCAGCAATCACCTCGTCATATCGATGTAATCCAATTTTTCCCATGTAATCACTGTACAAAAACATCCCTGGTACAACAATATCTCCCGAAGCTGAATATTCATTAAAATTTGCCAAAAGCTGCTCATATTGATTTATACTTTCCGTTTGCTTGCCCCTATGTTTTAAAACAATGGCTTTTCCCAAAAACGAAGGGAAAACGAACTTGTTGATATTCACAGATCTATCAAAATAATTATAAGCCTCATCAAAATTGCCTATGTTAAGATATGTTAATCCAGTATTGTATAACACTATTGGATTGTTTCTCATTAATTCATCAGCTTGTTGAAAATAAGCCAGAGCACTTTCAAAATCCCGCTGAAAAAACTTTTCAACTCCATTGTTATTGTTTTTAAGGGCTTCTGAAATATTAACAGACTTTTTAAGCTCATCTAGAGCTTTTTCTTTTTCATTCTCCAGTAGCAATCTGTATCCCAATGCAAGAAATTCAATCATCTGCTGAGGCTCTACAATGATAGGCATTAGTATAGTACGCAGTATGTCTTCGTACTCCCCCTCAAAATAAAAAGATAAATCAAAATCCTCAAGGACAGGGTTTATATTAACATTTATTTCCGGTTTCTTGTAATAATAATTCCCGCGATTCCTGGCTTTATCCGCAAGACTTCTAAGCAGGTTATAATTATCTGTATTCCAGGCAATAACAAAATTGTACCACAAATATTTATTGTCATATTCAGAGATCTGACGGGCAAAGGCAAGTGCTTCACGAAATTTTTTCTTTTTAATCAGAACAAACGCGCTATACGCATAATAATCTGAATTATTTAAATTAGTAATTGTTTTAAGATAATTTGCGGCTCTGTCTGTTCTTCCCAGTTTTAGATTGTAAACAGCTTTGCCTAATTTTATAAAATCCGATCCACCGGCATTATTTAAAAGCTGCCTTGCCTTATCCATTTCTTCCATTTCCAGTATCAAATGCTTTGCATAAAGGTAACCTATAGCCGGCTTATTTAGCTCATTATACGCTCTTTTAAGCATCTCACCCGCTTTCTCTTTTTCTCCGTCACTTATAAGTATGTCATAATATAGAAAATATGCCTTTTCATAAGAAGGATAATCCCTTAGAATTTCATCCAGCATTTCCTTAGCCAAACGTTTGCTGCCACTTTTGTAGAGGGCAAGAGCATATCGATAGAGTATATTTTCATTTCTTTTTATTTGCAGTACTCTGCTTAAAATATCCGCTTCTGAAACGTAATCATGTATTTTGTTGTAATTTTTGGCTAAAAGATCATAAGCATCAAAAGTAGGTAATAACCCTATTGCATTTCGAAGATTTTTTATTGATTCATCATATTTTTCCTGTTCATAATAACCTAAAGCGATATTGAAATATACAGAATAATCTTTATTTTTTATCTCAGATAACATATTTATCCCTTTATCATACTCACCGATACCGATAAGAAAAGCACCGTAAGATGAACGGAGATAAGGGGGTATTTCACTACCGGCGGCATCTAATGCTTTGTTAAAATAATACAGCGCTTTTGCTGTCTCACCTTTTTTGAGATAAATATTGGCAGCGTTCACAAAAACTTTTGCGGATCTATTGCCTTGTTCGATTTCTGCAATTATAGCTTCCGCTTTTTCCAATTTGCCCAGATGTATTAATGCAGCAGCAAGATTGACTTTAGCAGCTTCAAAGTTATCATCCTCAGACAACGCCATTTCAAAATATTTTGCACTGTTCTCGTAATCATTCATTAAGAAATAGCTGACCCCCATATTGTAAAACGCAACAGCCCTGTTTTCACTTACCCCCTGCTGATAAATATCAATGGCACGCTTAAAATCTCCCTGAAGAAAAAGCCTGTTCCCTTCGCTGAGTGTTTCCGTCTCAGCTTTGACAACCGACTGTATATTTGTTTCCTTTGAAATGTTATCTTCGACTGTTTCTTTTTGGGAATCAGTACAGGATACAAAAATAAAGATAGATAAGAAAAAAATGATTTTCTTCATGATCAGTTTATCGACAAATTGAGAAAACACTTTAGCATCAATCATCTAAATCAATCATTTCAATGCCAGGCAAATACTCTTTTACGGATATTTTTTTTAGCTGAGAAATCTTATTTGTTATTTGGGTAATATTATCTATATTTTTTTCTATACTCTCTATAACTTTTTCCACCTTTTCGTCCTCTTTGATATGTCTCTTTAAAAATTCAATGTTTAAGGATATCGCACACAGCGGATTATTGATTCTATGGTTTATACTGACAGCAAGATTAGCCAATGTTTTTACCTTTTCACTTTCCACTACCTGATCTTGAGCATTTTTTAATTTCAATATCGTATCCTGCAGCCTTTCATTCAATGTGGCATTATCTATTGCGATTGCCGTATGTTCTGCAAAAATATTGAGAAAAAGGTCATCCTCCTTGGCTAAATTAGCATTATTACATGAAATTGTTATAGTACCATATACTTTCCCCCTCGCCACAAGAGGTATTTTAAAAAATCCACTGCTAAAAATGTTTGTAATGTTGGATTGGGAGTAATAGACATCCTCCAGTGGATTTGGGACAAAAAGACGTTTTTTTTCATTTGTAATGGCTGTTGCCCATGGATTATGCTTTAAATCCTTCAAATCCCATGTATAATTTTTTACTGCTTTGTAGCTGATATTTACACTTCCTGCCACATATTCATGATAGTTCTCAATAAAAGTAAAAAGTATAATTCTGCCTTCAAAATATTTTTTCAGATAATTAAGGCTTGTGTTTACAATCTCACCGATATCCCTTTTGGAGTTGACCTCCTTTATATAATCACTTGTCTCTGTAAGAATTTTAATATACCTTTTTAGCTCTCTTTTTTCTTCCTCAAGCTCTTTTGTTCGATCTAACAACTTTTTGTTAGTTATTTCGAGATCTTCGCTTAGTCTCTTAATCTTCTCAAAAGCTCTCACATTTTCCAACGCTTCATTTATAATTTCCTTTAATTCAGCGTCTTCATATTCATATGAAAGAAAATCGTAAAAACCCTGCTTTAACAATAACCTGACCTTCTGAAAAGACGGTTTACCTATGTAAATAAAAGAGGTGTTGCATCCTTGATTTCTTAAGCTGCTGACAAAATCCGCAGCATTATTTATGATATTCTCATTTATAATACAAACGGTAATGTTTTCATTCAGCAGGAATTCAAAAGCTTTGGAAGGATCATCGAGAAAAAAGAAAATATAATTACTTTCTTTACAGTAATCGGAAATCAGTTTTATTTCTTTATAAATATTACTTATTAGCAGAATATATGCCATATTGCCTTCTTATCTATATAGAATCAAAATATTGTACACAAAGACCTTTACGTTTTCCATAGAAAATAGAAAAAAAAGTGAAAAAGTTCTTTTTCCAACCAATAACAAAACATAGGGATGTAAACAAGTGTAATAGATACTAACGTCATCCCAGAAATTATAAAAAAGTAATGCGTGCAAATTACATTGAAAAATATTTGTCCTGTTAGCATGTATACATAATAAAAAAAGAGGTGTTTTCAGTAATAGACACAACCGCAACAAGTTTTTTTAAGAAAATGACAAACCCCTTGCATAATCATACTAACTTTCATAGAATCCTCCTCTACTTCGAAAATAGTTAAAAATTGTAAAGGTTGTTATTATGAATGAGTCAAATGCTATGAATTCCGAAATTAACAGACGAAGAACTTTTGCCATTATATCCCATCCGGATGCCGGCAAGACCACATTAACAGAAAAATTACTGTTGTATGGTGGTGCACTGGATTTGGCAGGCTCAGTGACAGCCAAGAAAAAACAGAGGGAAACATCATCAGATTGGATGGAACTTGAAAAGAAACGAGGAATCTCAGTTTCTTCCACAGTGCTGCAATTTGAATATAACGGATATCGCTTTAATCTGCTGGACACACCTGGGCACAAAGACTTTTCAGAGGATACTTACCGTGTGCTGATGGCTGTGGATGCGGTAGTCATGGTTATTGACGCAGGCAAAGGTATCGAAGCCCAAACATTAAAGCTTTTTGAGGTTTGCCGGCAGCGCGGTGTCCCAATTTTTACTTTTATGAACAAGATGGACCGACCGGCCAAGTCCCCCCTGGAATTGATAGATCAGTTGGAAAGCGTATTGAATATACATGCATATCCGGTAAACTGGCCTTTGGAAAGCGGCCCATTTTTCAAAGGTGTTTATGACCGCTTAAAAAGCCAGGTGCATCTGTTTGAGAAAACGCCGGGTGGGGCATACAGGGCGCCGGTGTCTGTCAGAGATCTAACCGATAAGCAGGTTAAAAATGTGATCTCTGAAGATGCATATTTTGACATTCTGGAAGAGCTGGAAATGCTGGACATTGCCCATGAAGAATTCGACCTTGAAACGGTTCACGAAGGCCGGATGACACCGGTTTTTTTTGGCAGTGCCGCGAATAATTTTGGTATTCAGCTGCTGTTAGAGAGGTTTTTGGAATTTTCTCAACCACCTGCTCCCCGCAAGGCTGGCGGTGAAACTGTCCCGCTGGAAGGCCCTTTCTTTTCCGGTTTTGTATTTAAAATTCAAACCAACATGAATCCCAAACATCGGGACCGCATGGTTTTTATCAGAGTTTGTTCCGGTAAGTTTGAAAGGGATATGATGGTGATAAATAGCCGGACCGGAAGAAATGTCCGCCTTTCCAACACACATAATCTTTTTGGACAGCAAAGAGAAACGCTGGATGAAGCATATGCCGGAGATGTTATCAGCTGTATAACAAATGCTGATTTACGCATCGGTGATACATTAAGCACAAAAAAAGGTTTGGCATTTAACGAAATTCCACGTTTTGCCCCGGAATGTTTCGCTTATCTAATAAATCATTCCCCTTCTGCTCAAAAAGCATTTCGTAAAGGTTTGGACCATCTCCTAGCTGAAGATATTGTGCAGTCATTCTGGCTGGCGCAAGAACAAAGTCCAGTTCCGCTGCTGGGAGCAGTTGGAACACTTCAGTTTGACGTTCTGCAGTACCGGATGGAAAATGAATATGGAGTGGAAACAACACTTGAGATAAAACCGTGGACTGCTTTACGCTGGGTGGATTCCTCTGTCCCAGAAGAAACAGTGAAAAAAGTGATCTCCTATGATTCCGCATATGGAGAAGATGACTACGGACGAAAGGTGATATTTTTCAGAAATAACTGGTCACTGCAGTATTTTTCAGAAAAAAACAAAAATATTATACTGCACAGCTCACCTGCAACATTGCCAAAATAATTTTTTCTAGCATTGATAACTTTGAATAAGTACCCCACCCATCAAAAAGTTATGAGTGGCTGGGGTGGTAAAATTCATAATGGTTCAACTATTCAAAGTTTCACTGTGTTTTTTATGTTAATGCATTTACAATAGAGGTTGTTAAGAATATATAAAAAATACAAATCAAAAATCAGAAAAAAGAATAATATGCCGGAAGCTATTTTTCAAACTTCCGGCATAAAATAAATTCACTTATTTACTTTCCAAACTTTCCAAACCTTACCAACAAGATCCGGACCTGGCTTTAGCGTAGCTTCTCCCGGATTCCAGCCTGCAGGACAAGCTTCTGCACCTTTGCTCTCTCTAACTTTCTGAAAGGCATGAATCTGCCTTATTGTTTCATCTATTTTTCTACCCACCGGTGGAGTAAGAACTTCCATAGCCTGAATTACCCCATCAGGATCAATGATAAATCTTCCTCTCACATCCACACCTGCTTCCTCATCATAAACGCCATAAATGCGTCCCAAGTGACCACCAGCGTCAGAAATCATAGGAAATGGGATATCACCTTCTATCATATGTGATAATTCCTCTTCATCCCAAATTTTGTGAACAAAAATACTGTCCACACTGGCAGTCAAAACCTCAACCCCCAGTTTTTGTAATTCATCAAATTTGTCTGCAACTGCAGACAGTTCTGTCGGTCAGACGAAAGTAAAATCTCCTGGATAAAAGCATAGGAGAAGCCACTTCCCTGCATAATCACTCAATTTTACCGTATCAAACTTGCCTTTAAAATAGACAGGAGCTTCAAAATCCGGAGCTTTTTTGCCAACTTTGGCTGTTTCCATAACACTCTCCTCCTTTTGGACAATGTCCCTACTTTCTTTCTTTTCACTGTTTCCTAAAACTTTTCCCGTAGGTCTTGCACAACCTTCTGGTATTTTGGACATAAACATCACCTCCTATAACATATACTAGCATATGCTAAAAATAATTTTCAACTAAAATAAAAAAAACGTAAGATTCATGCCAAAATCTATTTTACAGGCTGACGACAATTTTATATCGCAAAATCCATCACAGAATACAGCAACACATTTGCCCCTGCCGCCAGGTCTTCAGGGCTGGCGTTTTCCAATTCATTATGACTGATGCCTTTTTCACAAGGTACAAAAACCATACACCCTGGGACTTTATTATTAACCATGCATGCATCATGTCCGGCACCTGAAACCATTTCCATAAAATTATAACCCAAAAATTCTGCCGATTTTCTCAGTGTTTCTGCGCAAATACTATTAAAAATTACAGGAGGAGTGAACCATGCTTTCCTGATTTCCACCTTTGTACCAGTTTCATCAGCTATATTTTGAAAATGTTGCTTAATTTTTGATTCCATTTCAAATAAAATATCCTTTCGGGGATGTCTTATATCAATGGTAAAATATGTTTTCCCCGGCACCGTATTTCGAGCACCCGGGTGAACTATCATTTTCCCTACAGTAGCCACGGAACCGGGAAATTGTTCTGTTGCCATCCTGTTTAATGCCAAACACATTTTAGACGAGCTTACTAAAGCATCTTTGCGCATATACATCGGAGTTGAACCGGAATGTGACTCAAATCCTGTAACAGATACATCAAGACTCAATTGCCCCTGAACTCCTTTTACTATCCCTATTTTATAGTTTTCCGATTCAAGTATCGGCCCTTGCTCTATATGCGGCTCTATATAAACTTCCGCTTTGTAATCAACAGACTTTCTATGTCCCCGGTAGCCGATTTTTTCCAACTCATTCTTAAATGTCATACCGTTGTTATCTGTAGAATTATATATCTCTTCTTCCGTATAAACTCCAGAGAATACCCCAGAACCCGCCATAGCCGGCGTAAAACGCACTCCTTCTTCGTTAGTCCAGTTCACCACGGTAATTGGCCTGCTTGGTTTGATCCCTTGCTCCTTTATTGTTTTAATTACTTCATATCCTGCCATAACCCCGTAAATACCATCGAATTTGCCACCGGTGGGCTGTGTATCTAAGTGACTTCCTATCAAAACCGGCGGAAGGTTTTTCGATTTACCTTGGAGCGTAACGAAAATATTACCTACGCTGTCCCATTCATATTCAAAGCCGTCCGACTCCGCCCAGAAACAAAAAAGATCTCTTGCTGCCTTGTCCGTTTCTGTGAGAGCAAGCCTTTTCACTCCTCCTTTAGGAGTGGCTCCTATTTTTGCCATTTCCATGATTGTGTGCCATAACCTTGTGGAATCGATATTTATTCTCTTCATCCTTTTTCCTCAACTAAAGTTCTTTATAATAAAAACATGCAGTTTTATGCATACTGTTAACTTCTGTTAATTCCGGCATTTGTTTCTTACATTTATCTTTGGCCATAAAACATCTGGGAGAAAAAGAACATCCTTTGGGTGGATCTGCCGGATCCGGAGGCTCTCCTTCAAGGATTATAGAACTTACACCTTTTACCCCGGGCTTAGGTATGCTGGATAGAAGTACTTTGGTGTAGGGATGTTTCGGATTATCAAAAACTTGTTCAGTTGTTCCGTATTCAACAATTTTTCCGAGATACATAACAGCTACCCTGTCACACAATTTCTCCACTACAGCCAAATCATGACTAATGAAAAAATATGTCAGACCCAGCCGGTTTTTTAAATCTATCAATAAATTTATTATCTGAGCCTGTACGGATACATCCAAAGCGGATACCGGTTCATCAAGGATCATAACTTCCGGCTCAGCAGCTAAAGCTCTTGCAATGCCAATTCTTTGGCTTTGACCTCCGGAAAATTCATGCGGGTATCTGTTTATAAATTCAGGTCTGAGATTTACAAGTTCCAAGAGTTCCAGACAACGATTCTCACGATCTTTTTTGGGGATATTTAAAATTTTTTTCATAGGGGTTTGCAATATCTGTCTTATCGTTTTCCGTGGGTTAAGTGAACTTAAAGGATCCTGAAAAACAAACTGCACCTGGGAAAAATAATTGTGCACGTCCTTTTTTTTATAAAATTCCAGATTTTTGTTTTTGAAAAAAATACTACCGCTGCTTGGTTCCTCAAGTGTCATAATAAGCTTTGCCAGCGTTGATTTTCCGCAACCGGACTCACCAACAACACCCAATGATTCATTTTTGATTACAGGCAAACTTAAGTTGGAAACAGCCTGGATACCATACGCCTTTCGGCGAAATATATACTTCTTTGTATCGAAGGTTTTTGATAAATTAACTGTTTCAATAATCTTTTCCTGATTCATGTAAGCTCCTCAGCTCTTATACAACGCACTTTTCTTTTCTCACCGAATTCTCGGAGTGGAATATTATGCTCACGGCATTTTTCTATAGCAAAGTCGCATCTGTCTGCAAAAAAACACCCGGAGGGAAGTTTATTGACTGCAGGAGGTAAGCCTTTGATAGCTTCGATTTTTTGATTTTTTCTACCCACTTCAGGAACGCACGACATTAATTTTTTTGTATACGGATGAAGTGCTGCTTTATAAATTTCATCAACTGTGCCAATCTCCACTATTTCTCCGCTGTACATCACAATTATTCTGTCGCACAGTTCTGAGATAACACCGAAATCATGAGAAATAAAAATGAGAGAATTATTATACTTACCTCTGAGCTCATCCATGAGTCTTAGTATCTGAGCCTGTATCGTAACATCCAGTGCTGTTGTGGGCTCATCTGCAATAATTATTCCGGGATTGTTTGCCAAAGCCATAGCTATTCCAACTCTCTGACGCATACCACCTGAAAGCTGAAAAGGATAACTGTTTAAACGCGACCGTGCATTCGGTATGTGTACATTTTTTAACAGTTCCTCTGCTGTATCATAGGCTTTACCTCTACTGACCGGTTGATGTTTCAGTATTGTTTCTGCTAACTGTTCTCCTATTTTTAAAAGTGGGTTGAGTGTTGTCAGCGGATTCTGAAAAATATATGCAATATCCTTACCCCTTATATTTTGTAATTCTGAAAGAGATGCACCTACTAGTTCTTTGTTTTCAAGAAGTATACTTCCGGACACAATTTTTCCAGGAGGTGAGGCGACGAGGGAAGCTATAGATAAAGCTGTTACAGATTTTCCTGACCCGGATTCTCCCATTACTCCGAGGCACTCCCCCTGAGACAAGTGAAAAGATACATCATTAACTGCTTTATATGGTTCATTGTCAGTAATAAACCATGTATTTAAATTTCTGATTTGTAGCGGTGTATTCTTTATTTTTTCTGCCTTAACATATTCTAATGCATTATCAGCTACATCTGTGAAAGCCGCCGGACTGAGTAACGCTCCAGAGCTGAGCTTGGGATCAAAATAATCCCTTAAACCGTCACCCACAAGATTAATGGCTATTACAACAAACAGAATCATAAGCCCTGGTATAGTTGCCACATGGGGAGCTACCATTACCATCTTTCTCCCTTCGCCAAGCATTGATCCCAAATCTGCTTGCGGTGGCTGCGCTCCAAGCCCCAAAAAACTCAATCCTGCTGTTTCCAGAATCATCCAGCCTACAGTGGTTGACATTGTTATTATTATAACGGGCATAACATTGGGAAGAAGCTCTTTAAATATTATTTCAAAATTATTCAGCCCACTTACTCTTGATGCATCTACATATTCAAGTCTCACTAGACCCACAGTAGCACCTCTGACGTTTCTTGCAAAAAAAGGGATGTTAACAATAGCTATTGCAAACAGGGCATTCATAAGTCCCGGTCCCAAAACAGCAACAATTGAAAGGGCTAAAAGCATATATGGAAAGGCCATTATCATGTCGATGCCTCTCATCAGAACATTATCAACGATTTTACCGTAAAAGCCGGAAACAATACCTATTACGGTCCCAACTAAAGCAGAAAAAAGGGTTGCAACTATACCAACGGCTAAACTCACTCTTGTTCCCCAGATTATTCTGGACAAGATATCCCTGCCAAGATGGTCTGTTCCTAGTATATAATTTTCACCAAATGGCTTCTGAAGCCTGTTTGCAAGGTTTGTTTCATTCGGTTCCTGTAGTGGTAAAATAGGGGCACAAAGTACAACTATGATTACAAGCAACAGCATTAGCAGTCCTGCTAATGCCAGTCTGTTTCTGGAAAATTTAGAAATAAATGTTCTTATTTTCTTAAAAAAAGTCATTTTTATCCTTTACTCATGTTTTTATGCGGGGATCCAGTACATGTTGCATAATATCAGCTGTCAGATTTATGAGCACATAGATTGCAGCAACCACGACCACACCACCCTGAACAAGCAGAATATCACGGGTCAAAATAGCATTCACAAGCATTCGTCCTATACCAGGCCATTGAAAAACCATTTCAATATATACAGCACCACCTATCACAAAACCTGCCTGAATACCTATTACCGGTATTATGTTTACAAGAGCATTTTTGAAAGCATGTTTAAAAATAACCTTTCTCTCATCGATACCTTTTGCTCTGGCTGTCCTTATATAATCCTGCCTTAAAATCTCCAGCATTGCAGATCTGGTGAGTCTGGCAATAACACCGGTTGCTACCACGGCCAGAGTGAACGATGGCAGTATGAGATGATGCAGGATATCCAAAAAACCACCTCCGCCATATATTGCAGACATTCCACTGGCGGGGAAAATACTGAACTTAACAGAAAAAATTAGTACCAACACTAATCCCAGCCAGAAAGATGGTGTTGATATTCCTATAAGCACAAAAAGAGTGATTAATTTATCGGTAATTTTGTATTGTTTGACAGCGGAAACAATACCAGCCAACAGTCCGAAAATGCTGCACAAAACCAACGAACTTCCTGCAAGCAAAAGTGTAGGAAAAAGTCTGTCCAGTATTTCATCAGAAACTGGTCTTTCAAGACTGTAGGATATTCCAAAATCTCCCTGAAGAATATTTGTAAGCCATATGAAATATCGTTGAATAAGAGGCTTATCAAGCCCCAGCGATTCTCTTATCCGTGCCAGATTTTCCGGCGTAGCATATGATCCCAGAATTACTTGAGCAGGATCCCCGGGAATCATCTCCATTATAAGAAAAACAATAACTGATATACCTATAAGTACAGGCACCATGTAAGTAAGTCTTTTTAGTATGTATCCCAGCATTCAAAAACCTCGTGGTTAAGGGTGAGAGACAGAGTCCTCACCCTATTTTTATTGTTTCTGCACATTGTGTAATAACAGAAAAAACGACGGTTGGAGCTTGAAATTTTTTACATTGGATTTGCTCACAGCATTTTGCTTCCAGTTTGCTATAAATGCCCATGGAGCGTCTTCATAAACAATTTCCTGCATCTTTTTGTAATATTCTGCACGTTTTGCCTGACTGGTGGACTTTCTTGCGTTTTCCAACAATTCATCTACAACAGGATTGGAATAGTACCCTGAGTTAAAGCCACCTTTTGAAGGCCACGCGTCTGTTCTGAGAGCAAGGTAAGGTAACGTATCTGGATCGTTTGTCATCCATGCCATTTCTGCCATATCTGCTTTTCCTTCCAGTCCGTCGTTGACTTTGGACAAAAAAGTATTCCATTCAAACGTTTGTATTTCCACATCAAGTCCTATTTTTGCCAAATCAGCCTGGATTGCCGTTCCCATAGCTTTAGGTGCCAACATACCTGAACCGCCCTCTGTTACATAGAAAGTAATTTTTGCTCCGTTATATCCGGCTTCCTTGACAAGTTTTTTTGCTTTTTCGGGGTCGTAAGGATAAGGTTTGAGTTTACTATTATGTGCCCAGCTGAAGGCTGCAGGTGTTGGACTGTTTGCAACAGTTGCTGTACCTTTTAGAATATTCTCCACTATAGCTTTTTTATTGATGGCGTAGTTGACTGCATGCCTCATTCTTATATCAGTGAAAGGCCCTTCTTTCATATTTAAAATTAGAAACCATAAGTGTGGCCCAGCCTGTTCGTATAATTTAAACTGATCACTTTTTTTAAATATATCAACAGAATCAGCAGGTGTTTCCACCATAATGTCTAGGCCTCCGGATAGCATTTCAGTAACTCTGGTGTTACCATCGGTTATCGGCCTAAAAATAACTGTTTTTAACTTGGGCGCATCTTCCCAGTAATTGGAGTTTCTTTCCACAACAACCCGCTCGTTACTTTTCCATTCCACAAACTTATATGCCCCTGTGCCTACCGGATTTCTCCCGAAATCTTCACCATATTTTTTTACTGCTTCAGGTGATACAATTAAACCGGTTGGATATGCCAAATTGGAAAGGAAAGGTGCATAAGGTTCTTTAAGCTGAAAACGAACTGTATACTCGTCAACAACGGTGACCTTTTCGACACTGCTAAAAAAGAACGACAGAGGGAAAGGGCCGGTCACATCGTAATATGGATGATTTTTATTCAACATACGGTCAAAATTAAACTTTACAGCAGAAGCATTAAATGGAGTACCATCATGGAATGTGATATTTTCTCTCAAGTGAAACGTATAAACAGTACCATCTTTTGAAATATCCCATGATTTTGCCAAAGCTGGCTCCACTTCGAGAGAACCGTCCTTATAACGGGTAAGACCATCATAAATGTTCATTACAATCCTAAAATCATTCACAGCAGTTATTGTGGCCGGATCCAGAGATTTCGGTTCTGCAATCTGCCCCACCACCAAAACATCCTTCGGCGTGGCAGATTGAACTGTGCCAAAACACCAAAAAAATAACGTTATAATAAACAGCGGCAAAAATTCTCTTATTTTCATAATACATCCTCCATATTTTTAATAACAGCTTTAAAGCTCCCTATTTTAAAACAGCAATATATATGCCATAATATTTCTGTTGCAAATATCTGAATAACGACTAACATAGTGGGATAATAATGGTAATGGGTTATATACATTTCCCATTTATGGAAGGAAAATATGCAACGGAAAATAACACTTTTGGCTATTGATGAAAATATCTCGATGTTTTTTAAAAAAGAGTGCCAAAAAATATTCAGTGATCTTTTTCAGATTGATTATCGTTCAGCCGATATACAGGAGCCATTGCCCATCACCAATACAGATTTAATTCTATATACTGACCCCACTATCCTTAACAAATTAATTCATTTGATCCAATGTCCGGCACCAACATTAATGATGAAAAGAACAATACGCAGGGAATCATTAGAAAAGATAAAAGAATTGCCTGCGGGATCAATTGCTTTGGTTGCAAATATTAACGAATATATGGCCAATGAAACTGCCGCTACAATACATCAACTGGGAATAAAAAATATAAGACTTATACCTGTCCACAAAGACTCCTCATTTTTTGAAAAATATGATTATATAATTACACCGAGAAGATATATGTTTCTGCCGGATGCAGGTGACAAAATAATTATAATAGGCAACAGGGTTTTTGATATCTCAATGGTTTTGGATGTTCTTTCCATTATGCAGGTGGACAATAACGTTTCAGAAGAGATTATGTTCAACTACCTTGCAAAAGTCCCCACTATCTGGCACGGAATCGGATATGCATGGGAAAACAGAAGAGTTTTGGTAAATCGTTGGAATATTTTAATAAATGAAATTGCTGCCGGAGTAATCGTTTGTGATGAGAAAGGGAATGTTGAGCTTGCAAACCAAAAGGCTGCAGAAATTTTATCGACACCTTCCGATTTGCTTCACAAACATGATATTGATTATATATCGTGGAAAGAACCTGAGCTGGGGAAAATTTTAAAACTAAATGAAGCAAAGGATGAGCTTACAACGTGCTCTTCCGGTGAAGTTGTTGTCTCTGTAAAATCAATACATTTGGGTGGTGAAGAATACGGAAAGCTGATTGTTTTAAACCAATATCACGAGATGATTAATACCCAACAAAAAGCACAGAAAAAACTAACGTCACAGGGGTATGTCAGCAAGTACCGTTTTGAAGATCTTGTGGGCAAATCCGGTGAGTTTGAGAAAGCAAAAAATATCTGCAAAAAAGTATCACTTTCAGATTCCACAGTTTTATTATTTGGTGAATCCGGTGTGGGCAAAGAAATGTTTGCCGGCGCTATACACAATAATTCCGGCAGAAAAAACAAACCGTTTATTGCAATAAACTGTGCTACGTTACCTGAGAACCTTCTGGAAAGCGAACTTTTCGGTTACGAAGAGGGTGCATTCACCGGAGCGAGGAAGGGAGGACGTGTAGGACTTTTTGAATTGGCTCATTCCGGTACCATTTTTTTGGATGAAATTGGTGATTTACCCTTATCTTTGCAAGCAAGGCTTTTAAGGGCTATTGAGGAAAAAGAAATAAGAAGAGTGGGCGGGGAAAACATGGTTAGTGTTAATGTGAGGATAATAGCCGCCACTAACAAAAATCTTCCTGAAATGGTAAAGTTAGGTGAGTTCAGAAACGATCTGTATTACCGACTTAATGTTTTTCAGGTTAGTATACCCCCATTGAGAAAACGGAAAATCGATATTCCCCTTCTGATCAATCATTTTATAAATGATCGTAAACTGAAAATAAGCAGAGAATTTATAGATTTTTGCAATAATTATGAATGGCCCGGCAATATCAGGGAACTGAGGAATGTCTTAGAATATGCTGCAACAATATCTGACGGTGAAATTAACATAAGTAGCTTACCTGATTACATTAAGGATAGTGACGGTTACTGTTTCTCAGAAGATCTAAACGTCTATTTAATGCTGAAAATTGTTTATGACAATACACAGCAAAAGCGAAATACAGGTAGGAGAACACTGAAAGAGGAATTCAGCAGAAAATTCGTTAAAATTTCTGAAGCAAAGGCGAGAGATTATATCCAAAAATTAAAGTCGAAAAATCTGGTTAGCGTGAATTCAGGGCGCAAGGGCGTCAGTATTACAGAAAAAGGGGTTAGTTTTTTGCAGACGAACGGTTATATTTAGCCTATTCCAAGTTCTTTTTTCCATATATTCACTAGGCGTTTGAGTTCAGATAAAGGGTCTTTGTGATCATCCACACGTAAATCCATAATTTTGTCACCGTATCCGCCGTAACCGCCATTTTTCTTAACTACTAATAGAGCGGCAGCCTGTTTTCCGCGTATATCGCCTCCTGCATTTTCACCGGCCTTTAAAGCTGATAGTAACATCTCCCATATTTTAACATTAGTATAATTTATTAAAACATTTTCCATTGATTTTAAAACATCGAAACCAGCTAGAAAATTCCCAATGCAGATGTAACCTTTTTTTTCAATGCTTCCTGCCCATTTTGCGCATTTTGACCCGGTGAAAGAAGATACATTGCCATTCGTATCCATTACAGCAATCTGTCTTACTTCCCTTTCGTTATCGTCTTTTAAAAGATATTCAATACATTTATTTGGAGTTAACCCTTCTTTTAACAATTGAATGCCTGCCAGTCCAAAATCTGTCCTGGCCTGCGATTGCGTTACTATTAAACCGGCTTCTGGATCTGCAAAAGGAACAAGGGAACCAACCGCAGGGAATTTTGACGCCACAGCTATCCCCATTGTTCCGGTTTCTGCGTCCAACTTTGCTACTGTAAATGTATTTATCACTTTAGCTCCTTTCAAACATTAGAAAGAATAAACCATGGAATAAAATGATAAGTGAAAACAGCTAACATTTCTATAATAACTAACAAAAGGTGATAAAATGCTCACTAAAAATATAATTTATAGTGATCTTTAGCTATGTCGTAAAGATTTAATTTTTCCAACTTATAATTAGGAGCTAAAAAGGTCACTGTTACTACACCGGGCGCCCTTCCGATTTCAATAGAACCTGTAATAGTTGCTCTATTTTTAACTTCCCCAACAGTCATATCAAGAAGCTTGGC
>JASMTO010000095.1:0-3361 GCA_041694215.1 bacterium | reverse complement strand
GCTGTCAGATTCCTTCTATGTACTAACTACTGAAAATAAAAAAAATTATATAAATTGTTAAAAGGGTAATATATGTCAGTAATAATTAGCCAACCAAGATACTTGCCTGTTATAAATTATATGCAGCGGATTAAAAATGCTAGTATTTTTGTGTTTTTGGATAATGTACAGAGGCAATACTTAGGTGTAGAAAACAGAAATAAAATTCTGATAAACGGAAAAGAAAAATGGTTAACAATACCTGTTGCTTCCTCTAGAAAAGAAATAATAAAATTTTCAAAAATACATGGTGTAAAATGGATTGAGGATCATAAAAGGATGCTTTTTGAGGCTTATAAAAAACATCCTTGTTTTACAAAATCTATAATTATAGATTATTTTCATGATATTGAAAAGACTCTCACTGCAAATGATTACAGTTATTCTATGACACTCATTCAATTGACTTTAAACGCTTGCAATATTTTTGATATACAACCAAGTTATGAAATTGCAAGTAAACTTGTTGGGATAAAGAGCGGCAATGAAAATCTTTTAGACATATGTAGGAAACTAGATGCAGATATTTATATTTCAGGTACAAATGGCAGGAGTTATGGTATAAAAGAATGTTTAGAGAAAGAGGGTATCAAAGTTTATTTTAATGATTTTAATTATCCTTATTATAAACAGAAAGATAGTGAAATATTTATTCCTTGGTTAAGTTTTTTTGATATGTTATTTAATGTTGGTTACAAACAAGTTAAAAAGGCAATTTGCGAACCATTGAGCCTTAGCAAAATTTGAGAGTATATAGAGTATATAAAAGAGGTAGAATGTGAATAATAATGTGCTAATAATTGCGGCGCATCCGGATGACGAAATTTTAGGTTGTGGCGGTACAATAGCCCGTTTAATAGATGAGGGGCATTATGTTTATACAATGATACTTGGTGAAGGTATCACTTCTCGGGATGAGAAAAGAAATGAATTAGCAAGATCTGATGAAATAGCAAATCTAAAAAAACAAATAATAAAAGCAAATAGTGTATTGGGGGTAATTGAAGTTTTCACATGTAATTTCCCTGATAATAGGTTTGACAGTGTAGATCTGCTGGATATTGTAAAAGAAATTGAGAAAATAAAAAATAAAGTAAAACCGGAAATTATTTTTACTCATTATAAAAATGATTTAAATATAGATCACCAAATTACAAATCAGGCAGTTTTAACAGCGGCAAGACCGCTCAAAGATGAATTTGTAAAAGAAATCTATGCTTTTGAAGTATTATCTTCAACTGAGTGGAATTACCCTTTAACATTTTCACCAAATACATTTTATGATATTACAGATTATATTGACAAGAAGTTGGAAGCCATGAAATGCTACACTTCTGAAATTAGAGAATATCCACATCCAAGATCGCTGGAGGGGATTAAAATAAAATCACAGCAAAGAGGCTTAGAAGTAGGCTGTAAGCATGCTGAGGCTTTCATATTACAAAGAAAATGCCTGTAGTTTTTGGAGTGTAACTATGATTTATCCAGAACAGTACAATATTAAAAATTTAAATGCTTATAATTTTATCAATGTAAATAAGGAAATTCGTGATGAAATATTACGAATTAGAAATTCTGAATATGTTAGAAAATGGATGTATAATCCTAAAGTTATTTTACCTTATGAACATCATGATTTTATTGAAAAGCTTAAGAAAATCAATGATAAAACATACTACGTTGTTTTGGAAAACACAATTATTGTTGGATGTATTTATTTGAATAGGATAGATATAGGTAACCAAAATGCTTATTTGGGTATTTATGCTAACCCATTTGTGAAAACCAATAGTAGAGGTCTAAAACTATTGAATGCTTTGTTTTATTTGGCATTTGATTTGATAGAATTACATACTTTAAAGCTTGAAGTGCTATCGACTAATGACAGAGCTATAAAATTTTATAAAAAATTTGGTTTCAAAGAAGAAGGCGTTTTAAGAGAATTTGTCCAAAGGGAAAATGGAGCTATAGATGTTAGAATAATGGGTATTTTAAAAAGAGAGGTAAAAGATGTCACTGATAATTGCTGAGCTTTCGGCGAACCATAATCATGACCTCAAGATTGCCAAAGAAACTATAAAAGCTGCGAAGAAAGCAGGGGCCGATGCAATAAAATTGCAGACATATACTCCAGATACAATTACTATAGACTGTGATAGTGAGTATTTCCAATTAAAAAGCGGCACTATCTGGGATGGCCAGAGCTTGTACGAACTATACAAAAAAGCTTATACTCCCTGGGAGTGGCATGAGGAATTATTTGAGACAGCTAAGAAAGAAGGTTTAATCTGTTTTTCCACACCTTTTGATTTTTCAGCAATTGATTTTTTGGAAAAATTTGATCCTCCTTATTACAAGATAGCTTCTTTTGAAATTACCGATATTCCATTGATAGAATATGCCGCTTCCAAAGGCAAGCCAATGATAATATCCACCGGAATTGCTACATTACAAGAAATAGAAGATGCTATAGCAGCTTGCAAAAATTCGGGCAATAATGATATTACTCTGCTGAAATGTACCTCTGCTTATCCTGCACCTATTGAAGAAGCAAATCTGCTCACGATTCCTGATATGAGAAAAAGGTTTGGTACTAAAGTGGGTTTATCCGATCATACATTGGGCAGTTCGGTGGCTGTAGCCGCTGCAGCTTTAGGGGCAGAAGTTATTGAAAAGCATTTTATTTTGGACAGAGATCTCGGTGGGCCTGATGCGTCTTTTTCTATGGAACCGGAAGAATTTGCCTATATGGTAAAGCAGATCCGGGAAGTGGAGAAGGCTTTGGGAAAAGTAACATATGAGCCATCAGAAAAGGTGAAAAACAGTCGCATTTTTAAGCGAAGCCTGTTTGTTGTTGCAGATATCAAAAAAGGGGAAATTTTTACCGACAAAAATATAAAATCTATTAGACCGGGTGACGGATTACCTCCAAAATATTTAAATGAAATCTTCGGCAAAAGGGCTAACTGCGATATTAAAAGGGGTACCCCATTAAAATGGGACTTTATCGATTAGATCATTCAGCAAAAGTACCTACACTTCGTAAGTGTAGGTGGGAGCTAACTCTGCTATTGAATTTGCAGATGTTTTACCATATAATTTCAATATGAAAAAATTACCCATTGGCATATCTACGTTTAGGAAGATAAGAGAGGGAGATTTCGTTTATGTCGATAAGACGGAATCTGCATACAAACTTATAACTGAAGGCGGAGGTTACTACTTCCTCAGCCGCCCCAGACGATTCGGGAAATCTCTATTTCTTGATACGCTAAAAGAGATATTTTATGGCAATAAAGAGCTCTTTAATGGCCTTTATATT
>JASMTO010000094.1:0-2987 GCA_041694215.1 bacterium | reverse complement strand
CCTTTGACAGCAAAAAAACCTATTATAATAAGAATAACAATATCAGTTATCTCCATCAAAAGCCTCTTTTACCATTTTGTTGACTAATTTACCATCAGCTCTGTTACCCACCTTAGCCATTACCTTTTTCATAACCTGTCCAAAATATTTCTTATCAGGACTGTCCAGCTTTTTCATTTCTTCAGCTATAAATTTCTTTACTTCCTCTTCTGAAAGCTGTTCAGGCATGTATTTTTCCAGCACTTTTATTTCTTCTTCCTCTTTTGCAGCCAAGTCATGTCTGCCTGCATCCCGATATTGATTAACAGAATCTTTCCGTTTCTTTATTGAAGAGCTAATCACCCTTATAACCTCATCGTCAGTCAAATCACCGGATTTATCAATCTCAGCATTTTTTATTTCAGAACGCAGCATCCGTATAGCCCCTAATGCCACCTGATTTTTCTCTTTCATATACGTTTTCATATCTTCAAGTATCTGATCTTTTAATCCCATAATACTCTCCTCCTTCTCTTTTGGCAATCACCCGTGCCATCATGAAGAGCACATCAGATAACCTATTTATAAAAATTATAATATTTTTGTCAATCGTTTCCTTTTCAGATAACAATACCACTGTACGTTCAAAACGCCTGCAAATGCTTCTACAAATATCGGCTTTAGAAGCTGTCAAAGTCTCAGACGGTATAATAAACTCATTGATCATTCCATATTCATTTTCCAAACTCGTTAGAAGATTCTGCAAATCATACTCATTATCCTGAAGAAAATGATTTGTACATTTTTCCTTTGCTAATCCATCACCGGAAGCTAGCACAGCATTGATTTTGAACAGTTTCTTTTGTATCCATTCTATATAGTCAGCAAAATATCTAACATCGTGCTTCAGCCAACCCAAAAAAGAAATCAGCTCATCACCATTGCCGTATGCTTCAACCTTTATATCGGACTTTGAAACAATTTCTCCTGTAAAAAGCTTTGTTCTGCCACCATCTCCGATTTTTGTAGCAATACTCATCAGCACCTCCAAAAAAAAACAGTTATCAAGTAATTTATTTGCTTAGATTATCGGCAATATTCAGCAAATTCCTATCCAATTCACGTTTATTCCCAAGAGCTTCACTTAAAGGGATAAACTCAATCTTTCTTTTCTGTAGAGCTGCCATAACACCACTTTTTCCTTCCAATAAAGCATCCACAGAAGATGCACCCATTCTGGTGGCCAAAATTCTGTCAAAATGAGTGGGGCTTCCCCCCCTTTGAATATGTCCTAAAACAGTTATGCGCGTTTCAAATCCTCCTATCATACCAAAAACTTTCCCAAAGTCAGCCGCTGAGCCCACCCCTTCAGCAAGGATTATTATACTTCTCGTTTTACCTTCTTCGTAACGCTGCTTTATTTTCTTTATAATGTTTTCTATTTCAAAGGGCACTTCCGGAATAAGTGCCACTTCCGCACCACTACTGATTGCCGCCATTAATGCAAGATATCCGCAATTTCTTCCCATAACCTCAATAATGAACGTTCTATCATGGGAGCTGGCAGTATCGTTTATGCTATCAACACATTTTATAATAGTATTTAATGCAGTGTCCACTCCTACAGACATCTCCGTTCCATAAATATCGTTATCAATAGAGCCTGGTATACCAATTACAGGAAAACTAAATTTTTCATGAATAACCTTAGCACCTGTCAAAGAGCCGTCCCCTCCCACAATGACTAATCCATCAATTTTATTACTTTTCAGGTTTTCAATCCCTTTTTTCTGCCCTTCATCCGTTTTAAACTCTGGCGCTCTGGCACTTCTTAAAAACGTGCCACCCCGCTGAATTGTATTTGCCACACTTCTGCTATCAAGCTCCAAAAACTTATTTTCTAACAATCCCTTATATCCCTGTTCAATACCGTAAACCTCTATTCCATAACTTAAGGAAGTACGCACGACACTTCTAATGGCCGCATTCATTCCCGGGCAATCCCCACCACTGGTCAATATCGCTATTCTTTTCATATATACTCCTTATTAAAAAAATCACTACAAATCTAAAATCTATTTTCATACTCAAGCGGATCTTTAATTGCTGCTTTTTCAAATCCCCTGAGCCTCAGCAAACAGCTGTCACAAACACCACAGGCTTTTGTCTCATTTTTATAGCAGGACCATGTAAGTTCAAAAGGGGAGCCTAATTGAGACCCTAATTTTACAATTTCCGGCTTGCCGAGGTCAATAAGTGGAGTCACTACCATTAAAGCAGTATCCGGTTTCAACGCTACCTGTAACATATTATTAAAAGCAGAATAGAATTCTTTTCTGCAGTCCGGATAACCGCTGCTATCCTCTTCAACAGCTCCGATATAAATCTTTTCTGCTCTGATAACCTCTGCCCAGCTAACGGCAATTGACAAAATATTCCCATTTCTAAAAGGGACATAGGTGTTAGGGATGTCACGTCTATCCAGTCGACCCTGCTCAATTTCAATATTATCATCAACAAGGGAAGATCCACCTATAACCTTTAGATAATCTATATTTACAACCAATTTGTCTTTTACGTTGAAAAAGTCACAAAGATCATAAAACGCTTTTAATTCACGTTTTTCCGTTTTTTGTCCATAATTAACATGTAAAAAATACAAATCATGCTCTTTAGCTGCTATACTGGCAGTAACACAGCTATCCAGACCGCCACTGACAAGAACAATCGCTTTTTTTTTCTCCATTGCCTGCTTCCTTTTTAAAATTGATTCACATCAATTTTTTATTTTAACTTTTTTATTATAATCAATTTGGAAATATTCAACAAGGAGTTAATTGTGAATTTGCGTAAAATAATACAGTTTGCTTTTTTTATTTACACGCTAATTATTGGAATCTGGTTTTACTACTATGTACAACAACTTCAAAAAGGTAACTATAATACCATAAAACCAGCATCTGTGGAAGGTTTCCTTCCAATAAGCGCTCTGATGGGTTTAAAGCGAT
>JASMTO010000093.1:0-4034 GCA_041694215.1 bacterium | reverse complement strand
GAGAATTGAAAATATGAGACATTTGCACGAAAACGTTTTTGATGCTGGGGCAAGTGGGATAATGACAGGGGATTATCTTACACGAAAAGGAAGGGCTTATATTGAAGATATTAAAATGATAAAAACGCGAGGTTACCGGGTATTATGATAGACTCAATTAAAAATAATCTGGAAGATATAAAAGCTAAGGGCCTCTATAGAAATATACCACCCATTACTAAATCGCATGCTAAATATATCATTTTTAATGGTGAAGAAAAACTAAATTGCGCCAGCAATGACTATTTAGGGCTTTCACACAACCACGAAGTAAAAGAAGCTGCAGCAGAAGCTTTGAAAATGTATGGCAATTCTTCAGGAAGTTCGAGAATAGTAGCCGGCAACTATGATTTATATGATAAGCTGGAATATGAGATGGCAAAGTTTAAAAACTATGAATGCTGTCTGATAGTTAATACCGGATACACCGCCAATTTACTTATAATAAGTACCCTTGCAAACTCCCGCAGTATTGTTTTTACAGATAAGTTAAACCATGCCAGCATATATGACGGGATTAAACTAAGCGGCGCCAATATGGCAAGGTATAAACATAACGACATGAATCATTTGGAAACACTGCTCAAAAAATACGATAAATATCCAAATAAAATATTAATAACTGACACAGTATTCAGTATGGACGGGGATAAAGCAAGACTCAAAGAACTCAGAGAATTAAAATATAAATATAATTTCTTATTTGTAATTGACGAGGCACATGCCACAGGGATTTTCGGTGAGGGAAGAGGGATAGCTCATGAAGAAGGTGTGGAAAAGGATATAGATATAAATATGGGAACATTTAGTAAAGCACTAGGGGGTTTTGGAGCTTATATATGTGCAGACAGGCATATCATTAAATATCTTATAAACAAAGGAAGAAGTTTGATTTTTACCACATCGCTGCCACCTTCAGTAATTGGTGGAAATTTAAAATCTGTGGAAATTATAAGCCAGGAACATGAAAAATATGGGGAAAGATTATTAGATAATTGCAGAACCTTTACGAGTTTGCTGACAACGCTAAACATTGACCATGGAAAAAATAACAGTCAGATTTTCCCTTTCTTTTTTAAAGACAATAATTCAGCTTTAAAAGCACAACAAAGACTATTATCTTCAGGGATATATGCACTCCTTGCCA
Source organism: bacterium (assembly GCA_041694215.1). GTDB lineage: Bacteria > Chrysiogenota > Deferribacteres > Deferribacterales > Flexistipitaceae > Flexistipes. Next base: position 2,848 of record JASMTO010000093.1, on the reverse strand, counting down.
GGAGACCTTCGGTAAGCACCCCACGATTGAGAATTAGTTTACGAGCAGATTTTACAAAGGAAGATCTTGCCAATATTGCAAAATGTTTGAAGAAAATAATTTAAAAAATATCTTTATTTCCGGCTGGGGTGGCTATAAAGAGCTTTTCCCCGTTATTGCAGAAAGAGCACATTTTTATGTCCCCTTTATTGACCATATGGATGCAATAAGACGTAGTATAAAAAAGGGTGGGAAAACAGCGATGGGCTGGTCAACAGGGGCTCATATCCTTTTAAAATATATGCCTGAATACATTGATAAATGGGATAACGTTATTTTAATAGCACCTTTTTCAGATTTCACCATGTCCTTCGGAGAAAAAATACTGGATGCTATGATTAGAGGCATTAATGAAAATTTTTATGATACCATGTCCCGTTTTTACAAAAGATGTGGAATACAAGAGAACGTTACGGTGGATCATAAAGATGCTGAAAAACTAAAAAACGGACTTATCTTTCTAAAAACATCAAAATTGGTCAAAGGTATCTATTCTGATAAAATTACAGTCATATATGGAAGCAATGATAGAATAGTAAAAAGAAGTGATATCGCACGGATACTTAAAATGTTTAGCCATGCCTGTTATATCGAAGTGCAACAACAGCATTTCGTAAATGAAGAGATGTTGGCACAATTCTTATGATTACATTTAGAAATAATTTTGATAAAGTTGCAGAATATTATAACAATAACGCCCATGCTCAGAAAATAGCAGCTAAAAGACTGATAGAAATTCTGAAAAGTATGGGAGAATCAAATTTTCAAAATATACTTGAGTTAGGTGCTGGTAGCGGTATTCTTACCAATCTTATAAAAAATAATTTTGATTATGAAAATATCATCTGTAGTGATCTGGCATATAATTTTCTTAAATTCAATAGTGAGCCGAGCAAAGTTCAATGCGATATTTTAAAGCTTCCCTTTAAGCAGGAATCCTTTGATTGGGTGGTTTCATCATCAACGTTTCAATGGATATATAATTTTGATGAACTTTTAAAAGAGATTAAATTTGTCAGCAAGAACCATTTCAAGGGGGCATTCAGTATTTTTCTAAAAGGCACTTTTTATGAAATGGATAAAGTAAATAAACTGACAGGATTTGGGAACATTTTAGAAATGAAAGAAAGCAGATATTATCTGGAAACATTTTATAAAAACGGCTTCAATGTAGACATCAGCTACGAAGAAAAACACACCATCTTTTTTGATTCTGTCAGAGAATTTTTGGAAAGTCACAAAATGACAGGTGCTACAGTGAAAGCAAATAAATTTATAAGCAAAAATAATTATAATTCATTTTTAAAATATTATAAAAAACTTTTTTCTATAAAAAACAAGATTCCGGTTTCTTATAATATTGGCTATTATATAATCACTAAGCAGACGGGCAAATAATTGGGGCATTGACTTCCATTACAGGTTTCTTTTCTCTCCGTCAAAAATATATCAACTATATACCAAGATGCAGCCATAAAATAAAAAACAAAAAGAGAATAAGCATACTCTCATATTTATTTGCTATACTGTTTCTTATGGTAGAGATCTCTCGAGCACCAAGCACATAAATTCTTATGTGCTCGGTGCTCGATTTCCTGTGTTATTGAAAATCTTCAAATATTACTCAAACAAATGCAACATGGTATAAATATGTAATTAAGCTTAATATACTTATGTTCCTATTAGTCAATTAAACATCATAAATATCATGTTTTTTGTTGACAATATATTTATTCTGTGTAATACACAGCTATAAAGACGGATGTTGCTTTATGTTTTTAATCATGTATCATAAAAATAAATATGAATTTATGGGGCAATGTCTTAAATAATATGCTTTTTGGGAGGTAAAAATGAAAAATATCGAAAGTTTGCTTTTACATTACGGGTACGAGCCTGATTCAACAGGGGCAAGGGCGGTGCCCATCTATCAGACCACGTCTTATCTGTTTAAATCCGTTGAACATGCTGCCAATCTTTTTGATTTGAAAGAGTTTGGAAATATTTATTCGCGCATGATGAATCCGACTCAGGATGTGCTGGAAAAAAGGCTTGCTGCATTACATTCAGGTACAGGGGCTCTCGCAGTTTCTTCCGGTCAGGCTGCAATCTCCTACAGTGTTTTAAATATTGCTTCAGCTGGTGACAATATTGTCAGCTCAACTTACCTCTATGGAGGCACTACAACACTTTTTAAATACACATTTAAGAAAATGGGAATTGAGGTAAGGTTTGTAGACCCTTCAAATCCAGATAATTTTAAAAATGCTGCTGATGAAAATACGAAAGCATTCTATACAGAATCCATAGGCAATCCCGGTAACAATGTTGATGATATTCCCAAAATTGCCAAGTATGCTCATAATCTTGGTATCCCGCTGATTGTGGATAACACTGTAACGCCGTATATTTTTAATCCATTTGATCATGGAGCGGATATTGTTGTTTATTCCCTTACCAAGTACGCATCCGGCAACGGCACGAGTGTGGGGGGTGCTGTTGTGGAAAAAGGGGATTTTAATTGGGACAATGGCAAGTTTCCAGGTCTTACAGAGCCTGACCCTTCTTACCATGGTGTTAAATACTGGGAAAATTTTGGAAACCATGAGAATGCCATGGTAAGAGGAATTGCTTATATTCTTAAAATGAGACTGCAGCTTCTCAGGGATATGGGGGCATGTATATCTCCTTTTAATGCGTTTATGATTATAGAAGGGATGGAAACACTTCCTCTCAGAATGAAGCAGCACTGTGAAAATGCTTTGAAAATTGCAAAATTTCTTGAGAAACATCCGAAGGTTAGCTGGGT
>JASMTO010000092.1:0-6804 GCA_041694215.1 bacterium | reverse complement strand
CTTATTGGTTTGTTTCAAACCAATAAGCATCGAAGCAATCGGCTGTGTGGAAAATTATGTTGATAATTTTGCTGCAAAAACAAATCCGGAATATTTGTGCAAGCGACTAAGAGATGTAATAAATGATTATGAGTTAAATAGGCAGTACCCTGCTTTAGATGCAACTTCCCATTTGGGTGCCCACTTGAGATTCGGCACAATTTCCATCAGAGAGCTGGCAAGATTTGTCAAAACACTCCATGCGGAAGGTTATCAAACCGAAGTGTTTATGAAGCAGCTTTTATGGAGGGAATTTTTTAATTCAGTACTATACAATTTCCCACATAGCGAATTCAATAATTTCAAGGATGTTAGTATCCCCTGGCAAAATAATGTAGATTTTTTTAAACGATGGAAAAACGGTATGACTGGTGTGCCCATAGTGGATGCAGCAATGAGGCAACTAAATAAAACAGGTTACATGCATAATAGACTGAGAATGATTGTCTCATCATTTCTCACAAAAGATCTTCACACAGACTGGCGATGGGGAGAAGCATATTTTAAACAAAAACTTTTTGATTACGAAGCTTCCTCCAATATTGGATCATGGCAATGGGCAGCAGGTACCGGTTGTGATGCTCAACCCTACTTTAGAATCTTTAATCCTTACAGACAGGCAGAACAATTTGACAAAAATGCTGAATTTATAAAAATGTGGATACCGGAATTGGATAACGTTAAACCTGCCCACATACACAATGAAGATAAACTTTTTGAGATAAATATACAAAATTATCCGCATCCTATCTGTAGGCACAAGACAGAATCCCTCAAAAGTAAAGAGATTTTTAGAACCCATTTTAACATTAATTAAAAGGGATGATTGATGAAATTTTAATCATTTACCCCCTAATGCATGTGATACGTAAAAGAGCATGTGGAATTTTTGTAAAAAATATATAACAGCTTGTACACGTTAATGTTTCAACTACTAACGCATCTGACAAATGAGGTAATTTGCTATGAAAAAAGAACTTTTACAAATCGATAATAATGTTGAAAACTCTGATGCCCATCTGAAATACGATGGAGATATTCTCATTAATGCTGATGTTCTAAAAGGAGCCACCGTGGAAGCAACGGGCTGTATAACTGCAGACAACGTTTTAGGTGCCCAACTGATTGCAGGTGGTGATATCATAATTCGAAAAAATGTGGGGTCATACAAAAACAACGAGTCATTAATATATTCAAAAGGCAAATTTTCAGCAGAAAATGTCTCTGAATCCAATGTTGTTGCAGAAAAAGATGTTGCAATCAGCATTGTTGAAAACTCAAAGATCGTATCCAATGAGGATATATTCATAAATTCGTATGTGAATTCCTCTGAAATATGTTCACTAAAATCAGTCTGTGTACTACAAGTAATCAATACAAACAAACCCACAGTACTGGAATCCGGACGATCAATTATTATTGACGAAAAAATCGCCGCTTTATTTAAAGAAAAAGTCACGCTACTTTCAAGGCTGGATAACATTAAAAAATATCTAAATAAAATCGATGACCTCGAAAAGAGAAAGCAGCTGCAGCAAAAATATTATTCAATAAGTGCATCTATAGACAGTGTTAACAGTGACATTTCTGAAATGGCAGAGTTTGTACAAAAAAACGCGGTTTTTGAAATAACTGTAAAAGAATATGCTGAAACAGGAACAAAATTAGTTATGAAAACAGCAAAACTTGACCTTGAAAATGCCATTACATCCTCTCACTTTACATTAGAGAATGATGAAATAATCAGAAATTTTATGTAAGCAGTTGATGAAAAACGACCTTATAAAACCAAAAAAAATTGGAAAAACCGCAATGGCACGTGAGGAGGAAAAAGGAGATGGGTTAATCGTTTACATTGGACATTTGAAAAGACCACCTATATACCAGCACCCATCACCTAAAATCCAGCAAACCAATTATTTAGAACTTATTTTTTCAGCAAGTGCAGGGGCAAATTGATTGACATCAGCAACAACCAGCACATCAGCAACTTCCGCAATAGGGGCATCTTTGTCAGTATTTATAGCCAGTATAAAATCTGATTTTTTCATCCCTGCCAAGTGCTGTATAGCTCCGGATATACCGCAAGCCACATACAGCTTCGGCGACACCGTCTGGCCTGTTGTCCCAACCTGATGACTGTGCTCCACCCATTCGGCATCCACCACAGGTCTGCTTGCCCCAAGCTCACCGCCAAGAGCCTCAGCCAATTTTTTTACATTTTCAACATTCTCTTTTTTACCCACACCGCGGCCTGCGCTCACAATTATTTCCGCTTTCGTTAAATCCACACCTACTGCTTCAGCCTTTTCATAACCCTCAAATTGGATTTTTGACTCAATAGAAGGTACTTCTAAATTTATAACTTCCGGCGTGCCCTCGTAATCCTTTTCAGGATTAAAGGCACCACCCTGTATTGTAATAATACCTTTTCCGCTCGTGGAAACCTTCCGCCAGAGTTTACCATTGCATGCGGGCAATATGAAATTATTATCACTCACATCCACAACTTCGGTAACTTGTGGCAAAGACAGCTCAGCAGACAAACGCGGAGCAATGTCCCAACCGTATGACGTATGCGGCAATACAATAAAATCTGCTTCCTCTTTTTCCATAACCTCAACAATCAGCTTTTTATGCAGAGAAGGGTTATATTCACCAGCTTTTTCGCTGTCAGCCAGGTAAAGCTTTCCGCCATATTTCGGCAAATCCGCCTCATCTCCAACAGCAAACATCACATAATCTGCGTTTAACTTATCAGCAAAAGCAATCAGCTCATAATTTGATTCCAAAAATTTTTTATTTTTATATTCTGCTACCAAAAGTAATTTCATCGTATCCTCCTATTTCAAAACAGATGTTTTTTGCTTTAAAATGTCCAGGGTTTTATCCACAAGTTCACTTATATCGCCTTCAAGAATCTCTGCAGCACCTTTCTTTTCAGGGTAATCTATATCGGTAAATATCAACAGATTTGCAGTATCAAGCGGTTCGACAACTTTGATTTCTTTTTTCTTCGCCTTCATAATATTGGGCAACGTAGGGTACCTAGGGGTATTAAGACCCAACTGACAGGTCAGAACAACAGGGGGTTTTACTTTAACAACCGCCTTTTCACCACCTTCAAGTTCCCTTTTTACCTTAATTTCCCCGTTATCATATTCAAATTCAATAATCGTTGTAACACACGGATACCCCAAAAATTCTGCCAAAAGCACTCCAACCTGTGCAGAGCCCCTGTCCTGGGATTGCAGGCCGGTGAAAACTATATCAAAATTTTCATCCTTCACATATTCATAAATGTTTTTTGCCACAGCAAAAGAATCTTTCTTATAATATTCATCATCCTTAATGTGTATTGCCCTGTCACAGCCCATTGCCAAAGCCTTCTTAATAGCCTCTTTAACCCTGTCAGGCCCCAAAGATACCACAACCACTTCCACATCACCAATCTGCTCTTTCAACTGCACAGCCTGCTCAACAGCATATTCATCGTATTCATTCATTCTGAAAGCAAGATCTTCCTCAGAAAACCATTTATTCTCCTTATCAAGTTTGAATTTTGATTCCATATCTGGAACCTGCTTCACGCAAACAAGAATTTTCATCAATTCCTCCTTTTTAATTTATCGACTATTATTTCAGATATATCTTTAACCTTTATTTTATCCTCCAGTTCTGCTGTTTTAATGCCATCTTCAAACATACTGAGACAGAATGGGCAATTGGAAACCAATAAATTACTGCCTGTATCAGCTGCCATTTTAGCCCTGGTAGCATTCACTTTTGTGCCGATTTTTTCATCCACAAGTATCCTTCCACCGCCGCCACCACAGCAGAAGCCTTCATAGCGGTTTCTCTCCATTTCATTAATCTTCCCACCAGCTGCTGCTATTAAAGATCTGGGCTCATCCAGAATATCGTTGTAACGCGCCAAATAGCACGAATCGTGATAGGTGCACTCAAAATCTTCCATTTCTAAGTTAACATCTTTTTCTTCAAACATCTTAGATAAAAATGTCGTATAATGTTCCACTTGTACTGAAGAATCTAGTCCCAAGTCTCTATAATCTTTGGACAGGGTGTTAAAACAGTGGGGACAGGTTGTGACAATCTTTTTTACATTATACTCTGAAAACTTTTCTATATTTTCCATCGCCGTCATCTGATAAAGGTATTCATTCCCCAGTTTTCTTGCGGGCTCACCACAGCACTTTTCTTCTTTTCCCAGAATACCAACTTTCACTCCCAGTTCATTACAAATACTGACAAAATTTTTAGCAACAATAATATTCCTTTTATCGAAAGAGGCATAACAACCGGGAAAATACAATATGTCCACATCTGCCTGTTCGTTCATCAGGCTTACATCAAGACCTTCCGCCCATTCCCCACGTTTGGCAAAACCAAAACCCAGTGGATTACCATTTACTTCAATACTGTCTGCAGCCGTAACAACTTCCTCTCCGGGAAACTCACCTTGCATAAGGACGAGATTTCTGCGCATTTCCAGTATCTTATTAACATGCTCAATATCAGCAGGACATATTTCCTGACAGGCTCTACAGGTGGTGCATGACCACAAAACATCTGGAGTAACAAAATTCACCATATTTTCGGCATTTCCTTTAAATGCAGCGTCCTGAAATTGCTGAATGAGCTTCATAGGGGATAACGGTTTGTCAGTAGCATAAGCCGGACATCTATCCTGACACCTTTTACATTTGGTACAGGCATCTCCATCAAAAATATCTTTCCAGGTAAAATCGGTGAGTTTTTCACAACCGAACTGTTCCGCTTCTTCATCTTCAAGATCAGGTGTATTAATAAAACCTTTTACCCTATTATCTTTGAACATTAAATTGGCTGATGTAGTGAAAATATGCCTAAGCTTAGTAAAAGGGATAATACCAATAAAAATTATTGCAAGCAAAAAATGGAACCACCAGATAAATGTATGAGCACTCTGCAGACTTGAGGTATCAAGACCAGTAAAAATATTGGCTACAATCATCCCTACTGGTGAAAAATATGGCAAGATACTGCCACTGCCTAGTTCAGTTGCAGAAATCCTTAGACCTTCAATTATAAAACCCGTGATCAATATTATAAGTAAGACACCGTGAATAATATAATCATCTTTGATCGTTTCTAGACCTGTAGGCTTTACGAAAAAACGCCTTATCAAAAGTGCTAACAACATTATAATTGCAGCCAGTCCTGCCAAATCAAGTATAAGGGAAAAAATAAGGTAAAAATTACCTATTAAGAATTTTACGCCAAACAAAGGGTTTGTAAAATCAGCCTGAAGGAAAACAAGAGCAGTTCCGATAAAGAGGAGCAGAAAACTCCAGAAAAAAATACCGTGAAAAATACCTGGATTTTTTTCTCTTACAACCTTTTTTTGGCTGAAAACATTTTTAAGCATATAAGAGATTCGCTCAGAAAGTGAATCCAGTCTATTCTCTGGCCGCCCCTTTTTGTAGACAAGATATCTTTTGTAAAAACCATAAATCATTATACCTATGGCAATAAATGCAAGCAGATACATAGGAACAAGAACAGCGTGCCCAACATTCCAATATATCTCTCTTGTAAACTCCATTCCACCCTCCGGTTTAATTGCTAAACATTCTCACATTTAGTTTGCTACATCGTTTCTTCCAGCATAAATCCCCCTACTCCACCAAGCAATAACGCCATTTTGCTGCTTTCACTTGGCAAGTATCGGGTGGGATATCCTAAACTATGTCAATCAACTCACCTAGCACCTAGCACTTAGCTCTTAACACTATAATATTATTTCATCAGCATCTTAGATATGACAATCCGCTGCACCTCGTTTGTGCCCTCATAAATCTCTGTAATCTTAGCATCCCTCATCATTCTTTCCACTTCATATTCCGTAATATAACCATAGCCGCCATGTATCTGCACCGCCTGCGCAGCAACATAACTTGCAGTTTCTGAAGCATATAGTTTTGACATAGCCGATTCCATAGCATTTGTTTTCTTCATATCTTTCAGCCAAGCCGCTTTGTAAGTAATTAACTTTGCAGCCTCTATCCTTGTTATCATATCTGCTAGTTTGAACTGTATTGCCTGAAAAGAGCCTATCGTTTTGCCGAACTGCTTTCTTTCCATTGCGTAATTCTTTGCCTTTTCAAATGCTCCTTCGGCTATTCCAAGAGCCTGGGCAGCTATACCTATTCTTCCGCCATTTAACGTTTCCATTGCAATTTTAAAACCATCGCCCTCACTGCCAAGCAAATTCTCCTTTGGAATCTTCACATTATCCAGATTAATAACGGTTGTATAGCTACCTTTTATCCCCATTTTTTCTTCATTACGTAAAATTTCAACCCCTTCAGATTCCAAATCCAGTATAAAAGCGGATAAACCTTTGTGCCTCAACTGCTTATCCTTTGTTGCAAAAAGAATACCATACCCTCTAAATGCACCGTTTGTAATAAAAATCTTACTTCCATTTGCAACAAAATTTTCACCATCATCCTCATATTTTGTGGAAATATTTGCAACATCACTGCCAGCTTCCGGCTCTGTTAATAAAATACAGCCTATTTTTTCTCCAGAACACAAAACAGGGAGATATTTCTTTTTCTGATCTTCAGTGCCAAACTGTAAAATAGGATCGCAACAGAGGGATGTATGCGCTGAAATCAATACGCCAGTTGATGCACAGGCTTTGGAAATTTCTTCGATGAGAACTATGTATGATAAATAATCCAGACCAGCTCCACCATA
>JASMTO010000091.1:0-8649 GCA_041694215.1 bacterium | reverse complement strand
TGTTTTCCGTGGGATAATTTATCATTACATTATCACCTACAGAAACATTATCAAACAAATCCTCTCCGATCTCAGCTTTTACAATCTTTTCATTGGTGCCAATTTTCAATATAGCAACACTAGGTGATGCAAGGTCGCCTTCTTCAGAGAGTTTTTGCAGCACTACACCATCAAAAGGCGCTTTTATCTCTTTGTAATCAATATAAGACTGGGCTTCAGAAAGCATGGCCTCTGCTTGTTTAAGTTTTGTGTCAGCCTGCGTTAATTTTTTTTCGGCCAGCTTTACATTTTCAATGGTTATATTATAGGATTCCTTAGCAGATAGATATTCAGCCTCCACCTGATCATACTCCTGCTGGCTTACACTTTCACTTTCAAGGAGTCTTTCATAACGTTTGTATGTTTTTTCAGCCAAATTGAACTGAGCTTCCGCCTTCCTTTTTTCCATCTGTGCCATTTTCAAGCCGGATTCAGCCTGCCTTAAACCAATGCGCGCTTCCTTCACTGCACTTTCTGCCATTTTTAGCCTGGCATCCAGTTCATCGCTACTAATACTGACAAGCACATCGCTTTTATGAAAAGAATCACCAATATCGACATTCATACTCTTAATATACCCCATAATTTTAGGCATCAGAATAACTGTTTTATCACTGGCAACTGTTGCCGAAAAAGTAATCTTAGCATCTCTGACTTCCTTAGAGACAACAATTGTGTCAACTGTGAACATATCCGGCTTATCATACAGTGATGTTTCTTTTTCAGCTTCGGCATTAGAACAGGATATGATAATAGCAGCAAAAAACATCAAAAAAATACCCTTCCGGCTTTTCATTTATCTTCCCCCTAAGTTATTACCTTAATATACCTACATTTAACAGCAATCTGGCTTTGCTGGTTATAAGCTCATATTCCGCTATATACAAACTAAGCTCAGCCTGTTTGACATCAACTTCTCTGTCAAGCAATTCGGTGATTTTAATCAATCCCTCTTTAAACCTGTTCTGAGTAATGGATAAAGCTTCATAAGCTGCTTCAACCTGTTTTTTTGCAGCTTCAAGCTTTTTTCTGGCTGCTTCAACGCTGTAATACGCATCTTTAACCTCAGAGCGTATCTTACGTTTTTTATCATGTTTTATGTTAAGCATATACAGATAGTCACTCGTGTTTTCCCTGATCCTATTATAGTCGGTAAAACCGTTAAAGAGATTGAATGATACCTTTGCTCCGAATGTTGCCCCTTCAGAACCATCATTCATGAATTCACTGTCATTCCATTTGTAATTAGCAAAAAGGGAAACCTCAGGAAGTAAATTAAATTTCGATTTTTTCGTTTCAATCTCAGCTATATCAAGCTGCTTATCCAACACAAGCAAATCTTCCCTGCTTGTGACAGCGGTTTTCAGATAATTATCCAATGATTCGTCAATGTTGAAATCAGGTGTCTCCCAGACAATATCAATTTCTTCATCAATTCCAAGTAGTTGTTGTAATCTGCTTTGTACAACCTCCACTTGTTTCTGAGCTTCACTTATCGCACTTTCATTTTTAAGCAAATGGGTTTTGGCAACCATCAGATCACTTTTTACAACCATACCGTTTTCATAAAAATCCTTTGTTAGATGATAATATCTTTTCGTTCTTTCATATGATTTTATTGTCACATCCAGCGCTTTTTCCGCCAAAGACATCCCAAAAAAATTACTTGTGTAATTATAAAGAATTTCTTGCTGAATTCTCTCCGATGTTAACTCTGCAATATCTTTCATTTTAGAAGCCTGCCTTATTCCAAAATATATTTTACCTTTCATAAAAACCGGTTGAAGTACCTCAACTTTTGTCTCGTAATTTTCAACACTGTCAGGGTTTGTCAGTTCATTAGTAAAATAATCCATATCAAATTCACCCTGAGCCATTTTTGAAAAAGCTGCCGTTGCAGGTTCGTCAGTATTGGTATAAGTTTCCGAAATATTAATTTTAGGAAGATATTCGCCTTTAGCTTGAAAATATCTGTACTCTGAAGATTTGACCTTTTCTTTATAAGCCTGAATCAAATTATTGTTTTTCAGAACAAGTTTTTTACCTTGCTGATAGCTAAGCTGGAATCCAAATGATGCAGTCGCGAATAAAAATATCATGCAAGCAGCCAGGAAACTCTGCATCATTCATCCTCCATAAGTAAATCAACAATTTGTGCTATTTTTTCATCCACCAAACTGTAACATATTTCATGCCCATTCCGTAAACCTTCTACAATACCAAGATTTCGGAGAAGAGCCAAATGCCTGCTTATAGTCGCTTGTGGCAGATCCAGCCCATCACAGATTTTTGTTACATTACATTCCTTTTTTGCTAAACCCATAACAATCCTGAGTCGAACAGGATGCCCAATTGCTTTTAGCTTATTTGCATACTCTTCATACATATAAACCCCCCATGCAAAATTTAATTACCTACCTATATTATTTATTATATAAATAAAAAAACATCATTTCAAAACAAAAAACTCAATTCAAATATACAAATATGCATATATAAATCAAGTAAATTTTTATGAACTCTCTTAAATCTATACTATCATTATTAAAAAATTTTTGCGGGGAGTTGCCTAAATGCGGAATTTTTCATTTATAGAAATTGCAACCTTTTACACAGATGAACGTGATATTCCCAGACATTGGAGTGTTTCTAACAGCACGGGAAAAATTGTAGTGTTCAACAAATATAAAAAAGGGATCGAAGATATAAAAATAGATGATAGGATAATGGTTATTTTTGTGTTTCATAAAAGCCCTTCATTCAAAGAGGAAAACATAAAAACAATCCCGCCTCACAAAAATAGAGAAATGGGTGTTTTCAGCATATGTTCACCAGTAAGACCCAATCCCATAGGCGTATCAGTATTACAGGTAACAGAGATAGAAGATTCTGTAATACACGTCAAAAACATTGATATGGTGAATAATACCCCTATACTAGATATTAAACCATACATCAGCCCGCAAAAGTAAACTAGCATACTGAATTTGCTATATCATTTCTTACATAAGTTGATTTATCAATCTTTTGAAGAGTGGAAGAATTTTAATGGTGAGGAAGTGAGGTAGAGGTAAAGCAGGTTGAAACAGTTGAATTGGTTGAATAGCTTATTGGAAATTGGAATAGTGTAGGAGTGGAGGAGTTAGTGCGTTTTACATTTCGCATCTTACATCTAACATCTCACATCTTACGTTTCATATACCTGCGGGATATTTAACAAAATGTTTTTCATTAAGCAAGTTATTATCATTTTATAATCTTGTTTTTTTATTGTTTTTATAGTATTTAGTGTTAAACTTATAGTAAAGGAGAACTTAATGCTAAAATTAATAAAACATTCCGAAGCTGAAAGTTATGAACCTGAAAAAGACTGGAAAAGGACCAGCCTTTGTAATGAAGCTGATATTTCTATAGAACACTTTATTAAACCTCCAAAGCACTCTTCGCCACTACATGACCATCCTAATGCACAAGTACTGTATGTGTTACAAGGCAAATTATCCGTTACCGATGGTGATAATAATACTGAATATGTAGAAGAAGGGGATTGTATATATATCCCCGGTGGTGAAAAGCATGTTGTTACAAACGAGTTAAATAAACCATCGATAGGACTTGATATTTTTGTGCCGGGAAGATCATTTGATTTCTGGTTAAAAAGAAAAGAGAACAATTAATTTAATTCACAAAAATAAAAAACTCGGAGGTCAAAATGAGCACAGTTAAAGATATTTTATCAAAAAAAGACCCTAATATTTACACCATTTCACCTGATGAAACTGTTTTTAACGCCCTTAAAGTTATGGCTGAAAAAAATATCGGTGCACTTATTGTGACAGATGGAGAGCAAGTACAAGGGATTTTCTCCGAAAGGGATTACGCAAGAAAAGTAATACTAAAGGGTAAATCTTCAAAGGACATTAAAGTTTCTGAAATTATGACACCAAAAGTGCTTGTTGTAACTCCACAGAATACCGTTGATGAGTGTATGGCACTGATGACTGAGAAACATGTTCGTCATCTTCCTGTGATTGAAAATGATAAGCTTGTGGGGGTGGTCTCCATTGGGGATATTGTGAAACAGGTAATCGCAGATCATAAATTTACAATAAAAGAGCTAGAGAAATACATTTCCGGTGATATTGCGGGCTAAAACCTGAAACCGGCTTTTTATATTTCTATTCCCCAAAAGCTTCTTATGCCAAAGCTTATTAAAAAAGTCAGTAATGCAACACCGAGGCTTATTGCGCTCATTTCAGTAAAGCGTTTAATAAAATTGAGGTCTTTTGCAACTGCAATATAAAAGTTAAAAATTGCTATTATCAGAATAGCCGTTATTATCGTTGTAAGTAAAGACAAAAATGGATTATGCATTAGCAAATAAGGCAAAATTAACAAAAAAACCGTCACTATGTAAGCGCTACCAGTATAAATGGAGGATTTAACAGCGTATCTCTTACTACTTTCTGCAGAAGTTGAAAGATATTCGGAAGCTGCCATGGAAAATGATGCCGCAATGCCGGTAATAAGACCGGTAAGTGCTATAAGACCGGTATTCTGCAATGCAAACGTAAGACCTGCAAGTGCTCCCGTCAGCTCAACGAGCGCGTCATTCAAGCCCAGCACAACAGAGCCGACATACTCAAGCCTTTCCTCTTTTATCATATTAAGAAGCGTATGCTCATGCTCATCCTCTTCTTTTTTAATATCAACAGCTTCAGGAAGAATCATCCCAAGTTTCTCATAAGCCTTTGCAGCTGCTTCCTCTCCTTTTTCCAACAGTTTTATTCCGAAGGTCAGCCCAAAGATTTTTGTAATCCAAAAATAAAGGAAAATCTTAAATCTATCAGGTTTGACTTCTTTTTTCGTAACAGATTTTAAAAATCTGTAGTGTTTTAGCTCATCTTCCGCAATATTTTTTAAAATCTGCTTATTTTTCTCATCCTTTAAGCCATTAGCTATTTTATGGTACAAAAGATACTCTGAAATTTCATTTTTCTGGGCGTTTATCAATGAATTTATCGTTTTCTGATCGAGATTCAATTTTTCCAATAGACTTTCCTCCATATTAAATAGAATATCTTACAAAAATATTTATTCCATAACATAACATGCAGTCAACAAACTTTTTTATCTGGCACCATCCAAAAATTAAAAAATATAAAAATTTAGTTTTACATATACGTATCTAACATAATACTGATTTCAATATCACTTGCACAAATAAAGCAGCTGGTGATAGAAAACGTACTGCCAACCAGCGGTCACACCATAAGTGTGGGTTACAATGTGAGCAAGTATTTGCAAATAGATATACTAGCATGTTTAACTGATATATCGTTTTTTACATTCATACCTACTACATAGCTATCATTACAAGAGGAGCAAATGGGATTATTCCAATGTCCTCTATCTTCCTAGTAGGAAGCAGAAAACATCTTTAATCTACCACATTCCACGTTTTACGTCTTACACATTAAACTTTTGTTACCTCACGTACAACTCCAATACCTATCGAAAAAGATTACCTTAAAAACAGACCTTTCTTGAGATCTTCTTGTGCCTGCTCTCTTAATTTATAATGTTGTTTTTTGCCTGTTGCAGTCATAGGTAATTCTTCGATAATTCTATAATACCGCGGCCTTTTGTATACAGGAATCAAAGGGTGATTTTTTATAAAGTCTTTAAGTTCCTCCAATGAAAAATTATCATCTTTTACCACTATATAAGCAGCAGTACTGTTGCCCCGTTTTTCATCATAAACACCCACTACAGCACAATCTTTAACCAAACCGGACTCGTTAATTGCTTCTTCAACTTGAATAGGATAGATGTTTTCTCCTCCCACATTTATCATATCATCTTTGCGACCTCGTATGGTTACATATTTTTTTGAATCCCACACAGCGAGATCCCCTGTATAAAACCAGTCTTTGTAAAATTTTCGCTTCACTTCTTCCGGTTTATTGAAATAATCCATTGCCGTTTTAAATGTTTGTACTATGACTTCCCCCACTTCTTCATTATCATTGGCCACCATATCATCCGGTTCGGCAAGTTTATCCTCATAAACCTTCACAACCCTTACCGAATCAAAAATACACGACTTACCTGCAGATCCAGCCATTTCAGGCAAATCCTCCGGTTTAAGCAAGGTATTCCAAAACGTCTCGGAAGTGCCATACCCGTTATATACATTAGGTGTCAATACTTCCTGCATCTTTATACATAGGTTTTTCTCTAGCGGAGATCCCATACTTACTATAGCTCTTAGAGAACTTAGATCGCTTTTCTTCCTCTCCTGCTCTTCAATCAGCAATGTGAACATAGTGGGGACACCAACAACAACCGTCACGTGATATTTCTGGATAATATCGAGTGCTTCTCTTGGGAAAAATCCCTTCATAGAAATTATCGATGCACCAACGTATAATCCCGGATTAGGACCCCCAATGTAGAGTCCCCCCCTGTGAAACCAGGGGGATAAATTCAAAAGGCGGTCTTTCTCACTTAATCCCAAATGCATTATAGCATCATGTGCAGTTAAAATTTCATTTATATTGTTTAAAGGCACACCTTTAGGCAAACCTGTGGTACCGGAAGTGTATAATCTTGTTATTTCTTCAAATGCATTTGGAGTAAATGTTGTATTTGGTTCTTTTGGAGCAGAGTCATCATATAACTTTGAAAAATCCGGAGATTTTATTTTGAAGCTAAACTCCGGTTTATAACGCGAAATTTCCAGAGCTTTTTCACTCTCATCAGCAAAAGCTTCATCATACAAAAAAATTTTGGGACGTGAATCCTCCAGGATTAATGCCGTTTCCCCCGATGCCAGTCTGAAATTAATCGGGCAATTTATAGCCCCAATCTTTTGACATGCAAGATAGATAAAAGCAAACTCAGGACAGTTAACCAACTGATAAATAACAACATCTCCGGCAGATACCCCTTTGGATAAAAAAGCGTTTGCAAGCCTGTTTGCAGCCTCATTAAGCTGTGCATATGTCCATACCTCACCACTTTCCGCATCGATTAAAGCGGTATAGTTAGGGTATCTTTCAACATTGCGCATGAAGTTTTTTATGTAAGTAAAGTTTTCCTCAAAAAATTTCCTGAATCTTTCAACATCATAACTACTCATCGCAACCTCCCATAGTTTAATCTGTCCATCTCTTTATTATTAAAGAGCCGTTAGTGCCACCAAAGCCGAATGAGTTTTTCATTGCATAATCTGCATTATTTTGTCTACAAGCACCACGGACATAATCCAAATCACAATCTTTCTCACAATTTTCCAGGTTCATAATAGGGGGAACAATGTTTTCAATAAGAGATTTAATGGTAAGAATAGTCTCTACGATACCTGCAGCAGCCCACATATGCCCAAGCACAGACTTATTCGCCGTTATGGGAATATCATACGCCCTGTCTTTGAATACCCTTTTTATTCCTTTTGTTTCCACAACATCATTGCTTGGTGTTGATGTGCCATGAGCATTAATAAATCCAATCTTTTCATAAGATATTTGAGCATCCTTTAAAGCAAACTCCATACATTTTGCCACACTTTCAGCATCCTGATTCTGTGCAGTAGGGTGATAAGCATCGCATGTGGAGCCAAAACCGCAAATTTCAGCATATATTTTTGCACCTCTTTTAAGGGCATGGTTGAGCGATTCCAAAACAATACTACCGGATCCCTCGGAAGGTATAAATCCGCACCGTTGGGCATCAAAAGGTCTGGAAGCCTTTTCCGGTTGTGCATTCCATTTATCCCCAACTATAGCTCCAAGCCTCTCCAATCCTGCTATAATTGTCGGTGTAATTCCAGCCTCCGAAGCTGTTACAATGGCAAGGTCAATCTCATTGAACTTTATCATTTTATAAGCAAGCCCTATTGCGTTTGTGCCTGAAGAACAAGCCTCCTGTAAAAACCGCTGCGGACCTCTGGCATTATACATGCTGGCAACAAAACCAGCAGAAGTATTTGTAGATTGATTAACAACAAAAAAAGGTGAGATTTTTTTTATCTTCTTTTCATTATATAAGTTTACATTATACTCAAACGTTGATGGTGTGCCTAATGCACTAGCGCCAATCACAGAAAATCTATAAGGATCAAAAGCAGAAAGATTGCCAAGAGTTGCATCCTCTGCTGCCATAATTGAAACTGCCTGAAATAATTGCTGCATCCTGTCCAAACGTTTTGCCATTATTTTATCAATATAATCACCTGGATCAAATCCTTTTACTTCACCAGCGATATGGCATTTAAGAAGGGATGGCTCAAAATGAGTGATGGTGGATATACCTGACACACAGTTCTTAAGATTATCCCAACTTTTATCTACATTAAGGCCAACTGGGGTTATTGCCTCCATTCCAGTAACGACTACCCGCATATGGTTGATCTCCATTGCATATTGAAATACTGAATCATATTTGATTTTATTACGAGTATGGTCATTTGTCAATGACTTAGGAGCTAACTGACAACAAGATGCACATATTTAGATAATGAGAGATAGAAAAAAAGGAGGAAAGCATAAGCGCAAAGGGAATATATTCAAAGAATAACAATATTGATCGCAGAACACTGAACGTTTA
>JASMTO010000090.1:0-13062 GCA_041694215.1 bacterium | reverse complement strand
AGGTAAATCTTGAACAAGGTGAAGTAAAAGTACATTTCGATGAAGACAAAGTAAGTATAGAAGATATTTATGAAGCCATTGAAGAAGCCGGATATGAGTTTGTGAAAAAATAGAAATGCGGGAGGAAAAATCAAAGTGGCACATGACAGATGTAATATAAAACATCATAACGTTCTGGAGCGTCTTAAGCGTATAGAAGGGCAGGTTAAGGGTATATCAAGAATGGTGGAAGAAGACAAATATTGTATCGATATCATAAATCAGATATCCGCTGTAAAAGGAGCTCTTAACAAAGTGGCGCTAATTATTCTGAAAAACCATGTGGAAAGTTGTGTCTCTGAAGCAATAAAAAATGAAGACTCTGAAGAAAAAATAGAAGAGCTGATCGAGACTATTCAAAAGTTCGTAAAATAAGATTACCTATGAACAAGGGGATACAGCAAATTTAAAAAATGCTCCCGCTGTATCTCCCTGGCATTATAGCGGAAAATATGTTCGCTAGTAATCTGGCAGTCTATCATAGGGACTCCCGACTTTTCAGCAAATCTAACAAGCTCAATAAGTGCAGCATCTGAAGCATTATCTTTTTCATGGAACATGGATTCACCGGATATATAATCTCCTAAATGCACGCCATATAGTCCCCCGGCAAGACTTCCCCCATCCCATGTTTCCACTGAAAATGCATATCCTTTGTAATATAGATCGGTATAACCCTCAATCATTTCATCTGTAATCCAGGTACCTTCACCATCGTTTCGATGTATGCTTGCACATTTTTTTACCACAGTTTCAAAATCCTTATTAAATGTACATTTATAGTTTTTTTTGTTCAACGATTTCCTGATGGATCTTGGGATACGAAACTCCTCTGTAAAAATAACATGGCGCACCACC
This sequence comes from bacterium, assembly GCA_041694215.1. Classification (GTDB taxonomy): domain Bacteria; phylum Chrysiogenota; class Deferribacteres; order Deferribacterales; family Flexistipitaceae; genus Flexistipes. Next base: position 12,165 of record JASMTO010000090.1, on the reverse strand, counting down.
GGGCACCACCACAACACTGGGTCACCTTCATTATACCAAGGAAAAATACCTCTGGAATAAGCTTTAATAAGATTGGAGGCCGTGATTTCACCCCCAATATGTAAGATTTCACAGTCACCAGCCAAATAAGGATTTGGAAAATTAATCGGCCTGTACATCATTTATTCTAAAATTTAGTTGCCCATCATAGTCAATTATAACATTTCCACCGTTTTTAAGTCTGCCAAAAAGTATTTCATCGGACAATTTGGTTTTAATTTCCTGATTCACAATACGCTTTATAGGTCTTGCTCCGAGTTTGTCATCAAACCCTTTGTTTCCCAAATATTCTGCAGCACTTTCTGTAATCCTTAATCTTACCCCCTTCTCAATCAGCATAACATTTAATTCTTCAATAAATTTTCTGACAACCTTCTTGATATGTTCAGTGCCAAGCTTATTAAACGGTATTATCCCATCCAACCTGTTTCTGAATTCAGGTGAAAATACATTTTTTACTGCTGTCAATGACTCCTTATCACTTTCATCGATATCCCTGAAACCAATTCTGCCGGAATCCATTTCTTTTGCTCCAGCATTGGATGTCATTATGATAACACAATTCCTAAAATCTGCCTTCCTACCGGAATTATCCGAAAGTGTAGCATAATCCATTATCTGCAAAAGAATGTTATAAATGTCAGGATGTGCTTTCTCAATTTCATCCAACAGCAAAACAGAATACGGATTCCTCTTAACCGCTTCTACCAGTTGTCCACCCTCTTCAAAACCCACATAACCGGGAGGAGAGCCTATAAGTTTAGCCACTGCATGTTTTTCCATATACTCGGACATATCGAAACGTAAAAAATTCATGTACATATGTTCTGCCAGTTTCTTTGCAAGTTCTGTTTTGCCCACACCGGTGGGACCTACAAATAGAAAGGATCCGATGGGCTTTGTACTTTCAGTAAGCCCAGCTTTGGATGTTTTAACCACCTGAACAATCTTCTCAACAGCTTCATCCTGACCGTAAATATCATGTTTAAGATTGTCGCTGAGATTATACAAGCTTGCAATATCATCCTCTTTGGTCTCTTCTATCTTTATTCTTGCAATACTGGTTATGACTTTTTTAATATGCTTTTCCTTAACAATCTTTTCTTCTTCATTAAGTTTTACAAACGCACCTGCTTCATCTATTATATCAAGCGCTTTGTCAGGCAAAAATCTGTCTTTAATATAATTGTGGGATAAATCCACTGACTTGTTTATCGCATCATCTGTGTATTTTACATTATGATAATTTTCGTAATAACTTATAAGACTTTTTAATATCTTTTTAGCTTCTGAAGGATCCGGCTCCACCACTTCTATTTTCTGGAAGCGTCTGGCTAAGGCTTTATCCTTCTCAAAATATTTTTTATACTCTTCATATGTGGTTGCTCCTATGCATTTAAGGGATCCTTTTAAAAGGTAAGGCTTTAAAATATTTGCCGTATCCATTGAACTGCCTTCGGAAGAACCGGAGTTTATAATAGTATGTATTTCATCAATAAATACAATCGGTTTTTCCTTCGACTCTATCTCATTAAGTATTTTCTTCAATCTCTCTTCAAACTCACCCCTGTACTTTGTCCCGGCAATAACAGAACTGACATCAAGATACAAAAGATTACTCCCCAGCAAATCCTCATGGATGTCACCACGGGCAATTTTATCCGCTATACCACTTACCACTGCTGATTTCCCTACACCAGGCTCACCAATAAATACCACATTATTTTTGTTGCGTCGGCTCAAAACCTGCACTGCTCTATCAATCTCATAATCTCTGCCTATTAGTGGGTCAAACTTCCCCTCTTTTGCCATTTGAACAAGATCAATCACATAATCATCCAAAAACTCCTTGAATTCCTCCTGGCCAATCGCTTTTTTGCCACCCTTAACAGCAGGTCTGATATAATCATCCACTTTCTTTTCCGAAAGTCCATAACTTCTCAAAAGCTTTGATGCCCAACTCTCTTTAAATGATAAAACTTCCTTTAAAATCAACAAAGAAACAGGGGATGCACTATCCGAAACAAGCTTATTCTGCAGATTCTCCAGCAACCTGGATAAATAGATGCTTCCATAAATATTTTCTCCGGAAACCTCCCTTGATTCCGCAACATATTTCTGCAAATATTCAGTAATTATTTCTATAAGATCATAAGGATCCAAACCATTTTTATTTAGGAAATCCACAATATAGTAGTCTTCGGTAATAGCTAATACAAGATGTTCTATTGTAACAATTTTGCAATTGGTTATTTCCGCTTCTGCAAAGGCAGCATTTACAATTTGATTCAGTGCAATACTCATGTTTCCTCCAATTTACAACGCAACGGAAAATTCTTTTGCCGTGCCATTTTCATTACCTGGGAAGCCTTCGTTTCAGCTACTTCCTTCACATATGTGCCTGCAAGCCCTTCCCCTTGCTCATGCACGCTTAACATAATATTTACTGCTTCTGAATGTGATTTGTCAAAGATTTTTTCCAGGATATACACAACGAAATCCATTGTTGTTACATTGTCATTCAGAAGAATAACATTATACATTTCCGGTAAAAGATTCTTATGTTTTATTTCTTCTAATACATCATGTTTGGCTGACATACTAAACCTCTGTTTAACTTTTATTATAAAAATTATAGATATATAAAAATCTTTCAAGATTTCATTTACATTATGATGTAAAAATAAACAAAAAAACGCCCCCTAACCAAAGGGGGTATATTATAAAATATTATTTTTATTTCTTGCCAGATACTATTTATTGTTACGCTTTTTTCGGACCAATCCATACCTGCTGGACATTAACAAACATTTTAATGCCATGAGGCCCAAGCTCCCTGCCAAATCCTGATCTTTTCACACCACCGCTAGGCAGTCTTGGATCTGTCTTAACTATCCCATTTACAGCAACTTGCCCACTTTCGATTTCAGCAGCCATTTCTTCACCTCTGGAAGCATCTGTCCATATACTGGCACCCAATCCATACTGTGTAGTATTAGCCAGCTTTAGAGCTTCTTCTGCATCTTTTGCTTTCATTACAGCTGCAATCGGTCCAAACGTTTCCTCGCGGCTTGCAGTCATTTCAGGCGTAACATCAGCCAACATGGTAACAGGATAATAGAACCCTTTGCCTTCAGGGATCTCTCCACCCATAACAAGTCTGGCTCCTTCTTTTATTGAAGCCTGTACCTGACGATGCAAATCATCCCTCAAATCCTTTCTTGCAATAGGCCCAATATCCGTGGACTCATCCTTTGGATCTCCTAATTTATACTGTTCAAAACGGTCCTTCATAAGCTCAATCATCTTGTCATATACCGGTTCCTCAACTATGATTCTCTTTGCAGCTATACATGACTGTCCAGCATTAATCAGACGCATCAGGCAAATAGTATCGGCTGCCTCCTCTAGGTTGGCATCACTTAATACAACACTTGGGTCAGAACCACCCAACTCCATTACAGATGGTTTAATTTCTGATCCGGCAATAGAAGCTATTTTTGAACCAGCAAAATCTGAGCCTGTAACAGAAACAGCTTTTATGGCTTCATGCCGTATTGCCCATTCTATACTTGAAGATGTAATAACCAGGTTCTGGAAAACCCCTTCGGGCACGCCGGCATCCTCAAAAGCCTTCGTAATGTACTCAGCACATTTTGGCACATGGGAGTCATGCTTCATTACACAGGTATTGCCGGCCATCAAAGCAGGAGCATAATACCTAGAAGCCAGCCAAAACGGAGCATTCCATGGCAGAACCCCTAAAACAGGACCTAATGGCAAATACTGCACATAGCTTTTGGTGGCATCTGAGTCGATATACTCCTTTTTTAAATATTCTTCTGCATGGTCTGCATAGTGTTCTGCACACCAGGCAGCCTTCTGCACCTCACCTCTGGCTTCTTTTATAGGTTTGCCCATTTCTTCCACCATAGGCATAGCATACTCATCCAGATTATCCCTCATAACCTTTGCAACTTTTCTGAGATACCCTGCTCTCTCCTGAAAAGTAGTCTTTCTCCAATACTCATAATATGTTTTTCTGGAAAGCTCGATTTTTGATTCCAAAACTTCCTGAGAATCCAAATCTTTCTCATAAATTACTTCTTCTGTAGCAGGGTTTACTGCCACAAGTTTTTTCTTAGCCATACATCCACCTCTCTAACCTTTATTTGTTTCTTTTTTGGTATTTTTCTCAGTAGTTTTGGTAATTATGTCTTTATTTTCATTGCCCGCTTCAATTTCTATTTTCTTCTCCGGCTTTTTTAGTTGCTTTTTGCCTTCATCCTCTTTCACGATAAAATCTTCATCAAGGGTGAAAAATGACTCACAACCATCTGCAGTAATCCTTATTGTATCAGAGATACCGCATGTTTTATTTCCGTCAACACCCCATACCCATGGAATAATATGAAAAGTCATACCTTCTCTAAGCACTGTTGAATTACCATGAGCAAGGCTCAAAATATATCCTTCATCCCAGCTGGGTGGAAAAGCTACACCTATAGAATAGCCTGATCGGGTAATTAAAACCCCTTTTTCATCATTAACTGTAATAATATTTCTGATGAGATTATCCACATCTGAGACGGTCACTCCAGGTCTCATAAGATCTTTAGCACTTTGTAGAGCCAGTTTCATTCTCTCTTGTGCATAAGCCATATTATCCGTTAACTCTCCCAGTATAACAGTTCGCATCATTGCAGTATGGTACTGTCTGTAACAACCCCCCACTTCAAGGAACACATGCTCGCCGGGCTGGACAGTGCGCCCTTCCCATGTGGCATGGCCTATCATTGTCCTGGGACCGGAAGTCACATACGGCATAACGGCTGGCGGTTCTCCACCGGCCCTAAACATGGCTGCAGAAATTTCTGCACCAATTTCATTTTCTGTAACCCCCGCCCTGGCAGCTTCAATACCTGCTTTCATTCCTAACTCTGTGGCTCTGGCAGCTTTCTTCATCACTTCAATCTCATATGCAGACTTTGTAATTCTGCCTTCTTCCACAATACCAAAACAGTCATTCAGTCTGCCGTCTGTTAACGTATGCTGCAGAGAATCCTGTTGGTAAGCAGGGAAGAAATAGCTATTTCTTTCATAACCAATTGTCTTTTTAGAAAGCCCCATCTCTTTCAAACTGCTCACAAGCATTTGGATAGCATCTTCCGTATCAGAATAGGGCCTGGTTATTTCCACCCATGTCATGGCAATAACATTTGATTCCTCCAGTTTCCTGGTAACCATAAACGGTTCGCTCTCCAAAGGAACTACCAAAGCCTGAAAAAAAGAATAACCTGTTGTTTTATAATCAGTTAGATAGAGCAGATTCTCAGGGTCAGTAATAATAACAGCATCCAACAATCGTTCAGCCATTCTATTCCTGAGTTCTTCTAACCTTCTTTTATATTCCTCAAAGGGGAATGTCATATCATCTCTTTCTCTCATCTCTCAACCTCACCCCATAACTTTTTTGTAAGCTTTTGCAAAAATTTCCAACCCTTTTTCCAGATGTTCCATTGGTATAGTTAACGGCGGAATAAATTTAACAACTTCACCGCTTTTACCACAAACACCGATAAGCATTCCATTGTTAAAACATTCTCCAGCAAGTGCTTTGCCTTTATCACCATCCGTTACATCGAATCCAATAATCATACCTTTACCGCGCACTTCCACATCATTCCTGCCAGATGCAAGATCGGTTAAAAACTCAAACATATACTTTCCTTTGTCTTTTGTCTGATTCATAAGGTCATCGTTATCAAAATATTCCAACGCCTTTGCCCCAGCCACAAATGACAGCCCCTGACCTCTGAAAGTACCGGTATGTTCTCCAGGTTTCCACGCTTTATCGTATTCAGGTTTATTTAGAGTCATGGCAAGCGGTGTCCCGTAACCACCTATACCTTTGGCAAGCACAACAATGTCAGGATCCAGACCCATGCTATCAAAGCTAAAATATGATCCTGTCCTGCCGCATCCCACCTGGATGTCATCAACAATAAACAATGCTCCTAAATCCTTTGCCAGCTGCCGCAAGCCTTTTAACCATTCTTCTTTGCCGACTCTTACGCCACCCTCAGCCTGTATTGTCTCAACCAAGAAAGCAGCTGGAAGGTCCACACCAGAAGAAGGATCGTTAAACATTGCCCTTAGATCATCCAGTGATTCCATACAGTTTTCCCCTGTACCAAAGGGCCATCTGACAACGTTACTAAGGTAAACACCGGCAGCATTTCTAAAATACTGATTAGCTGTACAAGCCAAAGACCCGAGAGTCATTCCATGAAAACCGTGGGTAAACGCCACAATATTTTCACGTCCAGTAACTTTTCTAGATAGTTTTAAAGCCGCCTCCACCGCATTGGAGCCTGTGGGGCCTGTAAACTGCATCTTATATTTCATATTTCTCGGTTTTAAAATGGTTTCCACGAATTTTTCAATGAAATGTCTTTTAGCAGTCGTATACATATCCAAACTATGGGCCACACCATCTTCTTTCAAGAACTCAATCATAGCTTCCTTCATTTTGGGATTATTATGCCCGAAATTCAGTACACCTGCACCAGCAAAAAAATCCACATATTCTTTACCATTTTCGTCAACCTGCACTGCATTGGAAGCAGATTTAAATACCGTAGGGGCTGACCTACAATAAGCCCTAATTTCTGACTCCCATTGCTCAAAAATTTCCATATTGTTAGACATATTCCACCTCTTATTATTGATTTTTCAATCCGGCAAGCTGTATTAATATTTTACTTACCGGTTCTATAAGCTTATCATTAAAATCATAAGCGGGATTATGACATGCTATGTTATGACCTTCACCATCATCTGCACCAATAAGCGCATAAGCACCAGGTATCTTTTCCAGATAATAGCTGAAATCCTCCGATGCCATAATCGGCAAACTAATATTACTTTTCCAATCATTTCCAAGAATACTTTTTATAGCATTTCGCATAATCTCTGCAGCTTCAGGATGATTTACTGTAGCATTATAACGGGTTCGAAGCTCCACTTCCGCCTTCACCCCGTAAGAGTCAGCTGTTTTTTTCACAATGTCTTCAATCATTCTACCAACATTATCCCTCGTCTTAGTATCAGATATCCTTATGCTCCCTTCAAGCCTTGCATGTTCGGGAATGGTAGTCAAACCGCTGGGAGCCTCAAAAGAAGTAACTGTCACAACTGCAGCATCCTGAGGGGCAATCCGCCTACTTACAATTTGCTGTAATGCTGTCACCACCGCTGAACCTGCCAAAACAGGATCTCTACATAACTCCGGCTGACTGGAATGCCCGCCAACACCGTATAAGTCTATATGAAACGTGCCGTTGGCTGCCATCACAACACCATCAGGACAGACAGCCTCACCAAACTTAATAGCTGGCCAGTTATGCCAGCCAAAAATATAATCAACACCCTCCAGGCAGCCCTCTTCTATCATTTTTTTTGCACCATGTCCGCCTTCTTCCGCCGGCTGAAAAATAAGCGTAATTTTGTTGTCCAGCTTATCTTCCATCTGTTTCAGATAGATAGCAGCAGCAAGCAATGTAGCCGTATGCCCATCATGACCACAAGCATGCATAATACCAGCATTTTTTGATTTATAAGGAACTTCAGTTTTTTCATTAATAGGTAGCGCATCGATATCGGCACGTAATGCCACATTGCAGGCTTTAGCTTCAGGTGCAATTACAGCGACAGTTCCCGTTTCGGCGTACTCTTTCCACTGTATCCTGTTGTCTGTTAGAATTTTTCGTATATGCGCAGCAGTACTATGCTCATTCCATGTAATTTCCGGCTGAGAATGAAGCTTGTGTCTCAGATTCAGTGCAAATTTTAGTATTTCTTCCCACTTTAACGACATTATACCACCCAATGGAAATAATATTTACAAAAATTACAGTAAGCACTGTAAAGAATTAAGACCAATGTTATTTGAAAGCTGCCTGAAACACTGCCGGCAACTACTCTAAATATATACTTAATTTCGGTGCCTATTGATAAAACATAGCTTAAGCCGAATATCTTTCAATAGAAAAAAAGCTCTTAATTGTGGAAAAAGTTAAATTTTAGTTTACATTGCCATATTTTAAATATGAAAAATTTCAAACGTAATTATATTGTTTTATTTCATGTATAAAATTCCATTTTATTTGAATTAGGAGAGTGTTATTAAACTTCCTCTCTACCTTTTATTTATCTAAATTTGTAATTAAAGTCAATAACAAAACGCAATGCACAGTATTTTTTAAATAATTTTTAAATTTTAAAACATATCACATTTGCTTCAATCATCTCCGCATGTTTTAATCTGTCCCCTGAACCTAGGCCATATAAACTTAACGCTTAGCACCAATAGCTAAGACACAAATTTACCAATTCACCACTACTCCACTCAACCATTTACAACTTCTCTATTTCACTATTAAATTGGTATAGTTATAAAAAAATGTGAGAGCATCAAATAAAATACAGCTTGAAAAAATTTATTAATATCTTATTGTACACTACTTATTAATACAAGCTTCGCACTTCATCATGTCATTGCGAAACCGAGCACTTAAAACGTCAAGTGCTCGGTTGTGACAATCTTAAAATGATGTATTACCTGTGTGAGTGCGGAACTTGAATTATCAATATTAAAACGTTTACAGAGAGATGAAAATGTTCAGAAAATTTGCAGAAAAAAATATTGTTGTTTTTGATGGTGGAATGGGAACAACTATCCAGCAAGAAAACATACCAGAAAAACACTGGGATAAATACAGCGGATGCAATGAATACTTAAATATCAGTGCTCCTGAAATTATAAAAAATATTCACAGAAAATTTTTTCAGGCAGGTGCTGACGTTGCCGAGACCAATACTTTTGGTGCCACAAGGCTGATTTTAAGTGAATACGGCCTTGAAGAAAAGTCTTATGAAATAAATGTTATAGGGGCAAAATTAGCCCGCGCTGCTGCCAATGAATTCTCCAACAAATTCGTTTTCGGATCAATGGGTCCTGGAACAAAATTGCCCAGTCTTTCCCAGATATCATTTGACGATCTATATAAAATGTATACAGAGCAGTCAAGAGGGCTGATCGACGGTGGCGTTGACGGATTAATTGTGGAAACTTCACAGGATTTGCTACAAATAAAGGCCGCTTTAAAGGCAATTTTCGATAATTTTAAAACATTGAATATCGATTTGCCGGTGTGTGTTTCCATAACTGTTGAAAGCACCGGAACGATGCTTGTGGGCTCTGACATTTCATCTGCAGCTACATTAATTAGCTCTTACCCTGTATTCTCGTTGGGATTAAATTGCGGACTTGGACCAGATATGATGCATAAACCATTAAGCGAGCTTATAAAATACTGGGATAGATGCATGTCATGCATACCCAATGCAGGACTGCCTGAAAATATTAACGGACAAACTGTTTACACAATGACACCAGAAAGAATGGCTAAAATATTTAAAGAGTTACTCAATGAGCTACCGTTAAATATTATCGGCGGATGTTGTGGTACAAATTATGCCCATATAAAGCATTTGAAAAATATTTCAAAATCTTTAATCCCCTCAAAACCTTCCGGCACAACCCTTGGCCTAGCATCAAGCCTGTACACAGCCACCTCACTCACACAAACACCACCTCCAGCTATAATAGGCGAACGTGCAAATGCCAACGGCAGCAAAGCTTTCAGAGAGTTGTTATTAAATAACGATTATGATGGAATGCTTAATATTGCAAAGGAGCAGGAGGATTCCGGAGCTCATTTTATCGATGTTTGTGTAGCTTATGCAGAACGTAATGAAATGCTTGATATGCAACATTTTGTTAGCTTATTAAATACAACACTCACAGCCCCCATTGTAATCGACTCAACAGAGCCTTCTGTTATTGAAAATGCTCTAAAACATTATTCAGGAAAGCCGATTATTAATTCAATAAACCTTGAAGACGGTGGCGACAAACTACATGAAATTCTCAATCTCATTCAGGATTACCCGTCCAATGTTATTGCGCTTACAATAGATGAGCATGGTATGGCAATGTCAGCTACTGACAAATTTAACATTGCCGAAAGAATCTATAACATATGGACTAATGATTATAAATTTCCACCTGAAAGCCTGATATTTGATCCGTTAACCTTTTCCATCGGAAGCGGGGATCCATCCCTGCAATTTGCAGCAGTGGAAACGTTAAACGCCATAAAAATGATAAAAAAGAATTTGATAGGAGCTAAAACTGTGTTGGGAATCAGCAATGTTTCATTTGGACTGTCCAAAGAAAGCAGGGTTTTTCTTAACGCCGTTTTCCTGGAAGAAGCAGTAAAAAGCGGTTTGGATATGGCAATTGTTCACGCATCAAAGCTTATCAGCTTATCTTCAATGGATAAACATGAAATAAATTTGTGCAAAAATCTCATTTACGGCCGGGAAAATGCTCTTAACGAATTTATTAATCATTTTTCAGATAAAAGCCTGCAAGAAGAAGAAAAAGTCGATGGAAATATGACAGAAGAAGAGATTTTGGTCAATAAACTTAAAAAAGGTGATAAAAAAGACCTGGAAAAAATAATAGATGTCCTCCTGCAAAAATACAAACCTTTTGAAATAATTAATAATATTTTAATGCCCGGCATGAAGGAAGTTGGTGAACTTTTTGGCAGTGGCAAGATGCTGCTACCCTTTGTACTTCAATCAGCTGAAGTCATGAAAAAATCAGTTACTTATCTGGAAAAATTCATAAATAAAGCAGATACCGAGACAAAAGGTAAGGTCATTTTGGCAACTGTGAAAGGGGATGTGCATGACATAGGGAAGAACCTTGTGGAAATTATTCTATCCAACAACGGTTATGAAGTATATAATTTGGGGATCAAGGTTTCTGTGGAGGAAATGATCAATAAAGCCAATGAAGTAAAAGCGGATGCAATAGGGATGAGCGGACTGCTGGTTAAATCCACAGGCATAATGAAAGAAAATATTGCTGAAATTGCCCAAAGAAAATTGAATACAACCATTCTGCTAGGAGGTGCTGCACTTACTGAAGGGTTCGTAAAACACGAATGTGAGCCACTTCTTAAGGGGAAAGTATACTACTGCGCAGATGCTTTTGCTGCTCTGAAATACCTGAACCCAAGCTCATCCCAAAAACGAGAAGCCCCCAAAAAAACTACAGTTAATCAGACAAAATCTTACACAACAGATAAAAAACAGCAGTCAAGAAATGATTTAAGTACAGATGATATCCCCGTTCCACCTTTCTGGGGGGTTAAAATTGAAGAGAATATTGATATTAACCATGTATTAACATTCATGAACAAACAGACCCTTTACATAACACGATGGGGTTATAAAAAAAGCAGCACATATACCGAAGAAGAATATATGAAATTATTAAAAGAAGAAACTGAAAAAGAATATGGCGAGATATTGTCAAAACTTAGCAGTGAAATTAAAATTTATCCTAAAGTAAGTTACGGTTACTTCAAATGTCAGAGTGAAAATGATGTATTAAAAATATATAACGAAAATGAAGAGCTACTTTCCAAAATTGAATTCCCCAGAAGTTTAAAACCACCATTCCTCAGTATTCCTGATTATTTCAAAGACGCCCAATCAAAGACATTTGATATCTTACCACTGCAAATCGTAACATTGGGGAGTGAACCCGCTGAATACACAAAACAGTTAAAAGAACGGCACAAATATAAAAAATATTTCCTCCTACACGGGTTTTTTACCGAGCTCACAGAAGCTCTGGCGGAATTCTGGCACAAAAGGATAAGAGAAGAGCTTAAAATCGATGATAAGGACTCCGGCTCCATTGACGGCATACTTAACGGCAAATACAGGGGGTTGCGTTACAGTTTCGGTTATTCATCATGTCCGGATCTGTATGGCAATAAAATCATTGGCGATTTACTTTCAATGGAGAGAATAAATGTCAGTCTGACAGAAACTTATCAGATGGTGCCTGAGTTTTCCACAAGTGCTCTTATTGTCCATAATCCACATGCAGAGTATTTCACTCTGTAATGGAGAAGTAGTTGGAGGTAGTTGGAGGTAGTTAGAGGCTTGCCCCGTAAAATGCGTAAGCCTATTTCACTG
>JASMTO010000089.1:0-12193 GCA_041694215.1 bacterium | reverse complement strand
ACCCATTTTATGAATGAAGCTGAGCGCTGTGACCGTATCTCCCTCATGCACACCGGCAGAGTATTGGTGACAGACGCACCGGTTAATATTATTCAAAAACGTGGCACCCAAAACCTTGAAGAAGCTTTCATTCGTTACCTCGAGGAGGCAGCTATCGAAGACTCTTTCACTCAAGATCAGGCAGCGGACAACCCGATCACTGGAGAAATTGCAAACGAAGGTGAAGAAAATAAGAGCAATGGACGTCGATTCTTCGATCTTCGCCGTATGGTAAGTTATGCACGTCTCGAATCGCTTGAGCTGCGCCGCGATCCAATTCGTCTGACACTCGCTCTTCTCGGTAGCGCTCTGTTGATGTTCGTGATGGGCTACGGTATAAGCCTAGATGTGGAGGATCTTACCTTCGCAGTCTTGGATCGAGACCAGACTACCGTCAGCCGGGATTATGCTCTTAACATTGCTGGTTCCCGCTATTTCATCGAGCGCCCCCCTATCACCAGTTACGCGGACATGGACCGGCGCATGCGTCGGGGTGAGCTTGGCTTAGCGATTGAAATCCCACCTGGCTTTGCACAAGACCTTGCCCACGGCCGTCCTGTGGAAATCGGGGCATGGATTGATGGAGCTATGCCAACGCGTGCAGAGACAATCCGAAGTTACGTGCAAGGTATGCATGCCCACTGGCTTGCCACCAAAGCACGTGAAAATGGCCAGGGTGATGCCATGGCCGGGCTAATCAATATTGAAACGCAATTTCGCTACAACCCAAGCCTTGAAAGTCTGGTGGCTATGGTACCGGCAGTCATTCCGCTACTGCTCATGCTGATCCCGGCAATGCTGGCCACCCTTAGTGTAGTACGGGAAAAGGAACTCGGCTCTATCACTAACTTCTATGTCACCCCTACAACACGTCTGGAATATTTACTTGGCAAACAAGCGCCCTATGTAGTGCTCTCTTTCTTAAGTTTCCTTTTGCTCACCTTACTGGCGGTAACGGTATTTGGTGTGCCACTCAAGGGCAGCTTTCTTGCCCTATCTGCAGGCGCCTTTCTCTATGTAGGTGCTTCTACCGCTCTGGGACTGTTAATCTCCACCTTTATGAGAAGTCAGATCGCCGCCCTTTTTGGCACAGCAGTGCTAACTATTCTGCCAGCAACAAACTTTTCCGGTTTAATAGATCCAGTTTCCTCACTGGAAGGAATGGGCAGACTGATTGGCGAAGTTTACCCAACCACACATTTCGTGATTATCGCCCGCGGCACCTTTTCCAAGGCTTTGAACTTTTCCGATCTGCACGCCGCATTTGTGCCGCTAGCGCTAAGTGTACCAATTCTAATCGGGCTATCCGCCACACTTTTGCGCAAACAGGAGACCTAAACGATGCGCGTGTCAAATATTTTTCATCTCGGTATCAAGGAGTTACGCAGCCTCGCCCGAGACCCGATAATGCTGGTGCTAATTGTCTATGCTTTCAGCTTTTCCATTTACACGCGGGCTACGGCTATGCCGGAGACACTCAACAAGGCACCAATCGCTGTTGTCAATGAGGACCGTTCCCCTCTTTCCTGGCGCATTGTCAACGCCTTTTATCCACCGTATTTTATGTCTCCTAAACTGATAAATCAGACGGAAATGGATGTCCGCATGGATTCTGGATTTGATACCTTTGCCATTGACATCCCGCCCGAATTCCAACGCGACGTTTTAAGCGGGCGAAGGCCGACCATTCAGCTGAACGTAGACGCCACCCGTATAAGCCAGGCCTTCACCGGCAGCGCCTACATCCAAACCATCATCACCGACGAAGTGCGCAGCTTCGTGGAGCGCTACCGCGAAATAAATGAACCACCGGTCAGTCTCGCATTGCGGGCACGGTTCAATCCTCAACTGGAGAAATCCTGGTTCGGTGCAGTCATGTCGGTCATCGACCATATCACGATGCTTTCTATAATACTGACCGGCGCGGCACTGATCCGCGAGCGTGAGCACGGAACCGTTGAGCATCTTTTGGTTATGCCAGTCACACCGTTTGAAATCATGAGTAGCAAGATTTGGTCAATGGGCCTCGTGGTGCTCACTGCATCCGCATTTTCACTCGTCTTCGTAGTGCAGAAGTTGCTCTCCATCCCCATTGAGGGCTCCATTGCCCTATTTCTAGCCGGAACTGCTTTGCATCTATTCGCCACCACATCTCTCGGTATCTACCTTGCAACTTTGGCCCGCTCCATGCCGCAATTTGCCCTGCTACTTATGCTGGTACTACTCCCTTTACAGATGCTTTCCGGCGGCGCAACACCGCGTGAGAGTATGCCTGAGGCCGTGCAATACATCATGCTCGCTGCACCCAATACCCATTTCGTAATGCTTGCTCAGGGCATTCTTTATCGTGGCGCAGGTTTTGACGCAGTGTGGCCACAATTTATTGCTATCGCAGTCATAGGAATTATTCTGTTCGTACTGGCACTATCGCGTTTCAGACGCACCATCAGCAGCATGACCTGAAAAAACAGCATCCTCGTAGAAGGGGAAAGTACTGCCTTCATTCGAAAATTTATCTATGAGAAATAGGGGTGACGCCTGAACAGCATTGATAGGAAGTACTGCAGGCTCTACAATTTTAAATATTTCTCAAGGAATATCAAATCAGACTTGGTGGTAACTTTAATATTTTCCGGATTTGACATCACTACTGCAACATCATTGCCCGCAATCTCAACCGCAGAAGAATCATCTGAAATGTAATCCTGAGTGGATAATATATTCTCTAAAGCTTTTATTAAAATTTCTCTTTTAAAACATTGGGGTGTATGAACCAACAACAAGTTATTTCTATTTAAAGTTCTTTTTACCATACCATTTTCGACGCATTTAACAGTATCCACTGGTTTTATACCACATATTGCCGCACCTAGATCAAATGCTGAATGTATAACATTTTCAACTACTTTTTTATCCACACAAGGCCTGACCGCATCATGCACAAGAAGATAATCACCGTGGCTCAGTTTAGCAGCGTTATATACGGTATTATACCGCTCTACACCCCTCTCAGCAAACTTCACATTATTAATATCAAGATTACTACATACTTCAAACAAAAAATCGTAATCCTCTTCAGCTGCTCCGATAACAATTTCACAAAAGGGGTAGGAAGATATCAGTCTTTTTAATGTGTAAAAAATAATCGGTTTATCATTTAAAAAATGATATTGTTTTTTACAATTTGAACCAAATCTTCTGCCTACCCCGCCAGCAGGTATAATCGCTGAAACTTTGCTGCCCATATTATTTTAACTTAGTAAAAATAATACGACCCGAATCTGTTTGAAGCAAGCTTGTTACCTCTACATTAACCTGTTTCCCAATATAATTTTTTCCTTGTTCCACCACAACCATTGTTCCATCTTCAAGGTAGCCAACCCCCTGTGAATGTTCTTTACCTTCTTTTAGGATAGTAATAGTAAGCTCTTCGCCAGGCAAAACTGTCTGCCTCAAGGCAAGAGCAAGACTGTTGATATTAAGTACCTTTACATTCTGGATTTCAGCCACTTTTAATAAATTAAAATCAGTAGTAATAATTTTCCCTTCAAGTTTTTTTGCCAAAGCAACCAGTTTTTCATCCACAGATCCTATATCGGGAAAATCTTCATTGGATATTTCAACTGGAATATGTTTCTGTTCCTGAAGTTTTTTTAACACATTGAGCCCTCTTCTCCCCTTCTGCCTTCTTAAATGATCGTGGGAATCCGCTATGTTTTGCAACTCTTTTAGTACAAAAACAGGAATTACAAGTTTACCCTCAAGAAGATCTGTCTCCACAATATCTGCAATCCTGCCATCAATTAATGTGGACGTATCTATTACTTTGGGAATTTCTTGAGATTTCCCTTTTATCTGTTTTTTGTACATTTTGTTAATCAGATTTTCCAAAAGGTTATAATTACGATACCCAATAAAAATACCAAGATAGGCAAATACAAAATAAAAACCCATTTTGAAAGCTTCGTTTATAAAAGCCCCCAAAGCGAATGTTATAAAGAATGCTATTAATAAAAACAGAAAGCCCCCGATAAAACCAGACGCCACCTTCATACTTTTAAGATCAGCAATCAATGTTTCCACAAGGTTTATTGCCAAGACTATACCAATTGCGTAAGTTGTTGCATAATAAATATCAATATTGAGGGCATCACGAAAAAATATAAAGACAGCAAAAATAATAATAGAGTAAATAATTCTAAACAACCACATTTTCACCTCTCATCAATTTGTTTAAACGTTTAAAATCATCATTTCTTCCAAGTACTATCAGTGTATCGCCTTCCTCCAAAATCTGATTTGGACCGGGATTATAGATAAAAGTATTATCCTCCTTTTTGATTGCTATTATAATTATACCAATTTTTCTGATATCCGTTTCATAAATTTTTTTGCCAAGCAAAAATGATGATTTATCTAGCTCGAGTTCACTTACATCTATATCATAGTCATTATGCGACAATGCAAGCTCGAGAAATTCGCTAACATTCGGCTTTAAAATACTATTTGCAATACTTCGGCTACCCATCAGCGTTGGCGAAACCACCTTAGAAGCACCTGCCCATTTCATTTTAGTAGCAGCATCTTCATCATTGGCTTTTGTTATTATATGAAGCTTGGGGTTTAGCCATTTGGCGGTTAACGTGATATAAACATTTTGTGCATCAGAGTCCACCACAGAAACTAAACCTTTAGCTCTTTCAATCCCTGCCCTTTTCAATACATCACTTTTCGTGGCATCACCAAAAACAAAAACATCCCCAGACTCTTCAGCCTTTTTTTCTTTTTCTTCATTAAACTCAATAACAACAAAATCTTCATTGCTAAATCTAAGTCTCTCAGCAATAAAACCACCCATTCGTCCGTAACCGCAAATAATATAGTGATTTTCCATTTGCTTAATCTTTTTATCCATCTTTTTTCTCCAAAATCTTTTCTTAATCTCCCCCGCAATTAAGTAGTCAACAATCTGTGTAGCAGAATAGGCAATAAGCCCCGTTCCCAGTATAATAATTATTATTGTAAAAATTTTGCCTGCAGGTGAAAGCTCAAAAACTTCTTTAAAACCTACCGTAGCTACAGTAATAATGGTCATATAAAGTGCATCGAGAAATGAAGCACCCTCTATACACATATAACCAGCAACACCTATAAAAATGACAAAAAATATTCCAGCAATACCCCAAATAACAAATTTGGTATTATAAAACATGCTTAAAATATTATTCCGATAAGTCTAATCAAAAACATTCTGAGAAACTCAACCACAAAAATCAAGATTATCGGAGAAATATCTATCATTCCAATTGGGGGTACAATTCTGCTAAAAGGCTTCATGATGGGATCTGTAAGGGCGTGAATTAGCTGAACCACAGGATTTGATGGATCAGGGCTAACCCATGACATCAAAGCTCTTATTATTACCAACCATGTGAAATAACGCAAAATTCCCACAATTGACAAAAGACCATTTTGAGTAACATGCAACATCGTGCCCACCGGATCAAGCACATTCTGGCCAATAGCATTAAACAATATCAACAAACCGGAATCCAAAATTACAAAAGCAATAAAAACCAAAATGATGGCAGGTATCACAATAGTATTACCAGGGATATTTGTAATAGTTCGGGCAAGTCTAACCCAAAAAAGTCCCATTCTGTGGAAAAAAGATGTATAAAATGTAGCTCCATAAGTATTAACCATACTACCCAAAATAATCGCAATAATGTAAAAAAGCATAAGAAAGATAAATATATCATCAACTGCCACCACAATAGCGTAAACCATTGGATAGTTAGTAAATACCCAAATAAAAAAGGCATATATAATAACTAAAATTAGGATAAGCACCGGTGTCATCTTGTCAGTTTTAGATTTATCTTTACCTTTCAAAAAAGTTGAATACAGAGGCTCAGTCAAAGATGCAATAAGTTTGCCAAAAGGATTAAAGTAAAGTTCCTGTCTGGTCATTGATGTCCTTAACAACAAAACAATAATATAAAGTTTTACTAAAAAACCGATTAAAAACATATGTACCTCACTTATAATTACGTTGTCCAAAAATTTTAGTACCTATCCTAACCATGTTGGATCCTTCCTCTATAGCTATCTCGAAATCACCACTCATACCCATGGATAAAATATCAAACTTATGAAAATTTGCGTTTTTAAGCTGATCTTTAAAATGTACAAATAGTTCATACATTTTGGCAAACAAGCATCTGTTCACCTCTGGATCTGATCTAAAAGGGGGAATTAGCATAAAACCTCTTAGTCTCAAGACATCACTGTTAATGACAGTATCAACCAATCCATCAAGATTTTCAGGATTTACCCCGGATTTTTGTTCTTCTCCCGCTAAATTCACCTGAATAAGTACATCCTGCAAAACCCCTGCATCATGAAAACGTTTGTTCATTTCCTTCACCAAAGACTCTCTATCTACTGAATGGATGAGATCAAAAACACCTGTGATATACTTTACTTTATTGCTTTGTAAATGTCCTATCATATGATATTTAATTTCTGTAAGATCCTGTAAATTTTTAATTTTATCAAGACATTCCTGGACTTTGTTTTCACCAAAAATACGCTGACCGGCCTTATAAGCCTCACGTATATACTGCGGAGGAAACGTTTTACTGACTGCCACAAGGGTAACTTCCCGATTTGGCTGAGGTGATTTTTTGGCGGCCAACGTTATTCTTTCCCGCACATAGGCAAGATTTTCTTCTATCATCTTTTCCTCATAATTACAGTAATCATCCTGCCAGCATTATTTCCATCTCTTCTAAAGGAGTATAAATATTTATTACAAAACGTACAGATTTGTAAATGAATAATTTCACTAACCCCTAACTTTTTCAACTGTTTTTCAATAGTTTTTCGCAAATTAAGATAAAACTTACCATTTTTATTCTCGGTTATATCTGTAAAACCAAATTTATTCTCAAATTTTTCAGCCAATTCTTCGGACACTTCATAGCAGTTACTGCAAATCCCAGCACCCACCACCGCTTTTAGCGCTTTATCACCCTTTTTCAGAAATAATTCCAGTGCATTTTCAATAATACCGGAATATATACTTCGCCATCCACAATGGAGATTAGCTATTAAAACTTCACCTATAATTTGCACAGAGTAGCAATCAGCCGTTAGAATCCCTAAGGGAAGATTACTTGCCGAAGTTATCATTCCATCAAAGGCATATCTGGGTTTTTCATAATGGCTATCGAGATCCAGAATATTTGCAGAATGTGTCTGAATCACCCTTTCTATGGGATTATGTAGGTTAAAAACTTTGCGCAGCAAATCATAATTTTTTTCAGTAAACTCATTATTAGCATTATTACTAAAGTCTAAGGATGAGTTTTTATAGCCGCCTATTTTTGTGGTCGTAAAGCAAACAATATCAGGATCATTCGCATCAACATCATAATACATTATCCCATGTTTACTTTTAAGCATTTCTCATACTCTCTCTTTATCAGCTGTTCTGTCCCATGATCCAATACGTTATACCAGTCAAAATCGTCTGTTTGCTCCATAAAATCAAGGCCGTATTCAGATTTATATCTGTTAAGAGCAACTTTGGTATTAAATTTACTTGCTACAAGGTACTTATAAAAATATTGGGCATCAAACCCAGATTTAGACAAAAATGCCTGAAGGAAAGCCTGGTTATAGGACATTAAATCAAATTTCACATTAGGGATACTTCCCAAACGCTTTTTCAGTAAATTCTGCTTTTTACTAATTGTTCTTTTATTTTCAATATTAAAGTACTGCATCGGAGTAAAAGGCTTTGGTATAAATATATTTACAGAGACCTTTATTTTACCAATCCTATTGAATTGCTTTATTTGTGTATCCCTGAAGATATCCGCTATCTTTTTTACGCGTATTATAATATTTTCCACATCATCTAACGTTTCACCTGGCAAACCAATCATATAATACAACTTAAGATTTTCTATACCGGAAGCTGCTATGGTTTCCACTTTTTCATAAATCTCCTCAGGGTTGATATATTTTCCTATAAGATGTTTTAAATGTTCTGAAGCGGTTTCTTCTGCAATTGTGATAGACCTAACCCCCATTTCCTTTAGGAGACTGATAAAACTTATATCAAGGGTATCAATTCGCAAAGAAGAAACAGAAACACCCATTTGCAAATTTTTGATTTGATGCAAAAGCCCTTTCACATCGGGTAAATCACCAAAAGCAGCACTAATAAGCCCTGCAGAATTAGCTTTTGATTGGGCTATTTTTTCTAAAATCTTATTCCTGTCAAACACCCGATACGGTTTAAACGAATAAGACGATGTGCAAAATCTGCAACTGTATTTACACCCTCCGGATAGTTCAACCAAAAATTCACTGCTAAATTCTCCCTTGTGGGGGATAATATGTGAGTAGGAGAACATATCGAGTTTTTTCCGTGTAGCAACAGCCTTTTTACGAAAATCATTTGTCAACACACACTCTAAACCTTTGATCTTGTTCAAAAAATCTTTTTTACTACTGTAGCTGCCCAATGCTACCGATATATCAGCAAAAACAGGCTCAATATCCCCCACAATCTGCGCGTCCACAACAGACATAAGAAGACAGGGATTTATACTGCAAAGTGCCCCTCCTGCAATCACAGCCGGAAAAAAATCATTTCTTTCATAACTAAAAATTGGAATCTTTTGAGAGTGCAAAAATTTGATAAAATTTAAAACATCCTCTTCATAATTAATACTTAACGCTATAATATCAAATTCTGCCAAAAATTTCTGATTCTCAATGGATAGATTGTCCTCATAATAATCCAGTACAAAACGCTCACAACTAACATCCTCAATGGTATTGAAATAGTAATATACAGATTGAAAACCTATATTTTGGATAGCGATATCGTAGGTATTTGGATAAATAAGAGCTATTTTTATCTTACCATGTTTTAAAATTGCCCCCTGCTCCGACTGCAAAATATCTCTGTAATGTTTAATAACCTTCCATCTTTCCATAAAAGTTAGCTTTTTCTGGTAAAACCACTTGTGTTCCCGCCACCGTAAACACGCCTTAACGTCTCACTTTTATTTGCTTTAAAAATCTCTTCTTTGATATCGTATTTCATTTTGGTTAAATGATTTTCCACCTCATAGTTTTTATCATATAACTCCCTGATTTTATTTCTGGTAATACCATCCACTGATTCCAAATTATCTAAAATCTGAATCATTTGGTGGAAAAAATTATTATAAATATTAATATTTTCCTGGAATTTTTCGTCAACAACATTATTAGACAAAATAAGATTGGCAAATTGGATGATTTTTTCATAAATAATTTCAAAATTACTGTTCATTTAAAAACTATACTTCAATCAGGCGTACACATCAACCTTCTTTTCGTTTATAACAGAGGCTGAATTAATGAGTTTCATTATCTGGGCACCTTGAACTTCTGTCTGATCCTGTTGCTTTGCAACCATTTTAACACTGTAGTCATATTGAATATTTGTTAGCTGATAATTGCTAATAGCAGAAATATTCATTAAGCCACCCCTCATTAGTCAAAAGGATAAAATTTCATTACTCTGTTGGGATCAGCTTTGGTGTGGGCTTCAAGGGCATCAGATAAATCCTTTGCAAACGCTTTCTTCAGCTCATCCATTAATTTCACCGCGTCCTCTTTAGATCGGATAGGATTTGAACCAGCAGCCAGTTGATTTTCACGTTTAATAGCAACGATATCTGCTAGATTCCGCTGTTTTTCAGCCTCCTCGGTCTTTTCAGCATTTTTTGTAGAAGGTTTAGCTTCCAGCTGAGAGGATTCGCTTTTTCTCCGTTCCGCCTGATTGATACGCTCTTTTAAATTAATAATACTACCTTCAAAATTTACTACCATGGTGACCTCACCCGGCAAAATTTACCGATTTTTTAACCCCTTTGTTTCCGGTTTTATTGGAATCGGCATTGCCTTTTTCTTCTATTTCCACAATATCTTTCCAGGCTTCTCTGAGCGTGGAAAGAAGTTCAATAACAGGTTTAACTTTTTGTTCATCCTTATCCTTGTTTGCCTGAACCAGCTGCCAAATCATGTAATCGTATAGTCGAAGCAGATTATCTGCTATTTCTCCTGCATCCATATTCAATGTGGACATAAGTTCAAATAATATATTTTCAGCTTTAATTATATTCGTATGGGCTTCATTAAGTTTATTTTCCGAAAGATATTTTACAGATATTTTCAGAAACTTGATAGCCCCATCATAAAGCAATAAAACAAGCTTACCCTTAGTGGCACCTTCAATTTCCTGCTTCAAATACGTTTTGTAAGGATTTGATACCATATTTCCTCCTTGAAATATATCAATTTATTTTGATTGTAACATTTGTGTCATATAATCGCCCTGGCTCTGAATCTGTGCAATTTGTTCTTCCATTCTGCTAAATTCTCTCCAAAGCCTGTCCATCCTGTTATTCATTCTTTCTTCTTCCCTTTCCATCTGTTCCATAATCCTCATCATGGACCTATCAATTGAGCCGTATGGATCTATTTTATTTGCTATTATTCCTCCACTACTTGTGTACTGATTAATCTTTTCCTCATAGATTCTAGCCCACCCTTTCCCACTTTCATTGTCCTGGGCAAAAAGGTTGTAAACATCATCCGGATGCGTGGATAACGCTTCATTAAATTCTGCATTGTTTGTTAAAGCTTCTTTTATTTCATCCATATCTGTGGAATCCACTAAAAGCATCCCTTTTTTCTCTATTTCTAAATTTCCATCCCCTGCTATATCAAGACCAATATCAGCCAAAGAGCGGTAATTCCCATTTATTCCTGGCACCTGATTAAGAAGATTGGATCGCAGTGTCATTTTTAAAGACCTTAACTCAGAACTTCTGCTAATCATTCTGTACTGATTAAATTCCTCCCACTTTTGCTGATACTCTTCCACTTCCGAATCAGTCATCTGGGATTTCTCTTCATCTGTTAAAAAATTGAGATATTCTTCATCTTCTTCCTCAAGCTCAGGCGGAGAAAGTTTTTCCATAAGAATATTGTATTGCTGAATAAATTTTGCTACCGATTCCACTGCCTTTTCTGTATCAACATTCACATTCAGATTAACTGAACCATTACTTACATTATTAAGATTCAATGTTACACCATCTATAATATCATCAATCTTGTTTTCCTCTCGGACGTAATCCACACCATCAACATTCAAAACAGCATACTCACCTTCTTTACCAATGCTTTTTGATATAAGCGTATTATCAGTAATATTAATAGCCTCAAGGAAATTGCTGGAATCGTTAGGTGAGCCAAAGGAGACTTTATCCACCCCATTTGAACGAACAGTCACTTTATCCGTGTTAGAATCATAACTCATTGTAACATCAGCACCTGAATTATTTACCTTATAGATAACATCATTCAGGCTGTCTTTTAAAGGATCCACGTAAATAGATACACCGTTTATTGTGAACACCCCGGCAGAAACACCGACAGTCATACCAGAATCAGAGAGTTTGCTGGTGGGATCAATAGAACCATCTGTTGTCCCCAAAACTCCCCTTCCCCCTTCTTCTGATGAAAGTCTCAGTACTGATAAAATATCGCTTGTATCAGATATATCCCCAAGGGAAATTGCTTCCGGCCCATCTTCATTGGCCTTTAATTCTATCCTATCGTATGTTGAATTGTACGAAGCTGTAACACCGGCACCTGATGCATTAATTTTACCTATAAGCTCATCTATAGAAATCTGCGTGTAGTCATCAATAGTAATCTTTGTGCCGTTAATGGTAAACGTACCATTTGTGCTTTCTGATGGAGCTTTTAGCAAATTAGCATTTTGCAGCCCTTGCACAGAAGTATCAAGACCTGCACCATTTGAAACCGTATTCCCCAAGATTTTCGTGGGCGTAGCAGCAGAAACATTGAGAGAGGAATCCTGAGCAATAGAAAAATATCCTTCCGTCAACCCACCATCTTCTGCTTCTAAGACCGACCCGTTAACAAGCCCCCCTTCGGGATCATTAAATTTATTAAAAAGAGTATTTGCATCAGTAGCTGAAAAATACCTTTCAATTGTTGTTGTAGTATTTGTCACGGTAATATTTGAACCCGTATCATAAAACCCCAGACG